>JAAVDE010000037.1 GCA_014801955.1 Bacteroides sp.
AACTCTATGCGCTGACCGCCCACAGAGACTCTCACGAAGAGCGGCCAATCGGCACGCTCGGCGTAGGGCTTCCTTAGAAAGAAGTGAAGTTTGAAATAATTGTTCTCTGTCATTTGTTTAATTGTTAATTAAATATACGAAATTTTCGCGTGATTTCCAAATGGCGAAGAACATCGAACGTAGTCTGATAACAAGATTATTGCCCTCAGTGAACGGCATACACCGGATTTCGGGGTGAAGTTGGCGCGATTTGACCAGAAAAGGCAGATATGGAGTTAAAGTGTCTTTCAAAAATTAAAAGATACATATCTTTTCTTAAAAGCACAGTCCCGGCAGAGGTCAGGGGTTCAAAACCACACTACGAACCCATTTTAAGAAGATGGGGAACGTACTAAAGATAAGACTACCAGCCCACTCACTGACTGCCTGACCCTCCAGTGAATGATTTTATTCACTGCCAGACCATTCACTCGCCATTCACCACAGTGCTTCTGTATTGTGCAGTATTCTGCAAAGCGGCAAAAAAGAAAAAGCACTGAAAATCAACTGATTTCAGTGCTTTGCGGCATCTTGCCTTTTCTTGTTGTGACCCCGGAGAGGCTCGAACTCTCGACCCACTGATTAAGAGTCAGTTGCTCTACCAACTGAGCTACGGAGTCTTGCATGCCCTTGTTTTGGTTTTGCGGTGCAAAGTTCGGTATAATTTTTGGATTGAGCAAATTTTTTAGGAAAAAAATGCAAAAAAATGATTTTTTTCTTTCGGAAGTAGTTTTTTCGGGGGGATTTGGGTATATTTGCAGTGTTATGAAGATTATTTTGCCCAGGAAAGTTGACGGCGCTTCGGAGGTTTTGCCGGAGCAGGCTCATCAGGTTTTGGTTATCGGCGCTAATGGCGCGGGTAAGTCGCGTTTCACGTCGAGGCTGGCTGAGTCGGCGGCTGCGCCGGTGTTCAGGTTGTCGCCGTTGCGTGCGCTTTATGGTGCTTTCGTGGCCGATGCACCCGAGGGGTCGATTGATTGGCTTTATGGGCGGGCGCAGGCGCGGATGCCGTTTGCGTCGGTGGCGTCTGGCGCGCCGGCAACTGAGGCCGAGAGGCTGATGGCGTTGATGCTGGCCGACGAGATGCAGTCTTTGCTGGCTTTTAAGGTTGAGGGGCGGCGAGGGGATTTGCCGGTAACGCGTATTGACAGGGTGTTGGCTCTGTGGCGCGAGATTTTTCCTGACAATGAGGTTTTGCGCGCCGATGGGGCGCTGATGTTTATGAGCGCCGGCGATGATGTTGGCCGCCCGCAGGTTAAGTTGTCGGCGGGCGAGAAGCTGGTGCTTTATTATTTCGGCGGGGTTTTGTATGCTCCGCCGGGGGCGGTGATTCCGATTGAGAGCCCGGAGCTGTTTTTGCATCCGTCGACGTTGCGCCGGGTCTGGGACCGGGTTGAGTCGCTGAGGCCGGACTGCACGTTTGTCTACACGACGCACGACCTGGATTTCGCGGCTACGCGCAGCGGGGCAACGACGATTTGGGTTCGCGGGTGCGACGCTGAGGCCCAGGTGTTTGACTATGTTGTTTTGCCGCCGGATTCGCCCCTGCGCGAGGATATGTATATGGCGATTTTGGGCGCGCGCCGGCCTGTGTTGTTCATTGAGGGTGATAATACTCATTCGATTGATTCGAAGTTGTATCCGCTGATTTTTCCGGAACATACGGTAACGGCGCTGGGGTCGTGTGACCGGGTGATTGAGTCAACGCGCGTTTTTAATTCGCTCGAGGGTTTTCATCATCTGGATAGCATGGGTATCGTTGACCGCGACCGGCGTTCGGAGCAGGAGGTGGCCTATTTGCGACGCAAGAAGATTATGGTGCCCGAGGTGGCGGAGATTGAGAATCTGCTGATGGTGGAGGGGGTTGTCAAGGCCGTTGCCGAGGTTCATCGCCGCGACCCGCAGCGGGTGTTTCAGAAGGTTAAGGAGGCGGTTATTGCAATGTTTCGCGGCGAGATGCGCCAGCAGGCGTTGCAACACACGCGCCACCAGGTCAAGCACATCATGGAGCATCGTATCGACGGCCGCTTTGCGTCGATAAGCAAGCTGGAAGAGCACATGGCCGACCTGGTCGACGAGATTAATCCGCGGGCAATTTATGAGAGTAAATGCCGCGAGTTCAGCGGCTATGTCCATGCGGGAGATTATGCGTCGGTTCTGAGGGTTTATAATCAGAAGTCTATGGTCGGGCAGAGCAATGTTGGGCCGCTGACCGGCACCGGCGATAAGCGCGGTTACCTGACGGCAGTCCTCAACATCCTGAAAACCAACTCCCCTGCCGCCGATCGGATGCGCGCCGCCCTGCGCGCGCAAATCCGCTGAAAAGGCTGTTGCCGCACTTTGAAGCTTTCTCGGACGGTTAAGGAATGATGGGCTCGGAGATGATGTCGGCCAAGAGGAATGGAATGACGCCGATATACATTACGCCGTCATTGTCTGTCCAGGGTTTCTGACTTCCGCCGAGAACTACGATTTTGCGGAAGAAGTCGCCGGTGTGTCTCAGCGAGAATGTTTCTTGTTCTTTTTTCTCGGGAGTGTCTATATTTAGGGCAGACTGGATGTAGATTTTGTTGTTCCCGATGTTTACCACAAAGTCTATTTCATATTGCGACATTTTTCGGACTCCATTGATGCTCTGATGAACTTCAACAACGCCTACATCAACTGAATATCCTCTGCGGATCAGCTCGTTGTAAATCATGTTTTCCATCAGATGCGATCTTTCCTGCTGGCGAAAGTTTAACCGCGCATTCCGTAGCCCGAGGTCTGTTGCGTAGTATTTCTGTATGGTGTCGAAATATTTACGTCCTTTCACGTTCCACCTTTTTGCGCTCTGAAAAAGATATGCGTCTTCTAAATATTCGAGGTAGTTCTTAATTGTGTTGTTCGATGGCTTGTTGCCCATCCGTGAGCCGGCGGTGTTGGCGAGTTTATTGGGATTTGTCAGTGAGCCAACCGAGGATGACAGTATGTCAACCAAAATATCCAGCAGGCTGTCTCCTCTTAGTTTATAGCGTTCAACAATGTCTTTGATATACACATTTGAGAATAATCCCTGCAGGTATTTACGTTTTTCCCTTTCGTCGGGTTCTATGGCGGCGGTCGGCATTCCTCCATACATCATGTACTCTTCCAACGCTTCGGTCTTATCTTTATTGGCAATCGTCAGATATTCGGCAAACGACAGCGGGAACACCTTGATTTCCGAGCCTCGGTCTCGGAAATTGGTCACGATGTCTTTGGATAGCATTTTGGAGTTTGACCCGGTCACATAGATGTCGATATTTGGTCGGGTCATTAGGTCACTCAGAATGTCATAGAAGGTAGTGTAAAGCAGGTCGCGGTCTTCCTCCGGCACTATTGTTTCGTCAATGTCGGAATTTTTGACTTTATACGATAATTGGATTTCGTCTATGAAAACGTAGTATCGTTTGTTTGCATCTGCGGTATGCTCACTTATGTAGTCAAAAAGCGCATTGGGATTGCGGAATTGTATGTCTGACTTCTTGTCGAGAGATATTTCAATAAAGCTGTCGCTTGTAATACCTTTGTTGAGCAGCGCTTGTTTGTAGATTGTTGATAATAAGAATGATTTACCGCATCGGCGTATGCCGGTAATGATTTTTACCTTGCCATTCCAGCTTTTCGCAATGAGTTGGTTGAGATATTCGGTTCGTTCGATGATCATAGGTGAAGGGGAAAAATATAGCCGTACTGCAACTTTGGTTGCATGTGCATACAAAGTTGCAGTACAAAGGTAGCGCTTTTTTTCTAATCCGCAAAATTAGAAGAGGGATTTCAGGGGGCGGGGCGGGGATTGGGCCAGGGCGTAGGCGGCGATGGCACGGGTCATGAGCATGTCGTCGTGGCAGCCGTGGGCGGCTTCGGTTTTTTCGCCGCGGCGAATGTAGGTTGCCATTTCGTCGATGGCGGCGGCTGAGCGTTCGATCAGGCGGCCGTCGCGCAGGGCATAGGTTAGTTCGAAGATGGCGGCGGCCTTGGTGGCGGCGTTGGTGTGGAAGCCGATGCGGGTCGACATGGTGTTGGTAACGGTGTCGAACGCCTGGCGGCGGTAGAGGTTGGGGTAGCCGGAGCGGCCGAGCTTTTCCAGGGCGTGGGTGCCGCGGGTTTCGAGGGTGTTGCTTTCGAAGATGAGCAGGGCGCGATGGTAGTAGCGGCCCAGCGCGCAGGCCAGTGCGCAGAGGCGGTCAATGTGGACGTGGCCGCGCCATTGGGCAACGACTTCGAGCTGCCCCGGGGTGCGAACGTCGAAAACGGCGATGACGCTCCAGTCGGCGCCCTCCCAGCAGCCGCCAACGTCGACGGCTATGACGTAGGCCGGCTTGGTTCGCAGTTGGTCGGCGGGGCAGGGGTGAGCCCAGATTTCGAGGCGCCCGGAGGGAGTGGCGACGGGGAGGCCGGTGCGTGGGTCGAGTTCGTAGCGACGCGGGGAGGCTGTGTCGGCGCCTGGGCGCAGGCGGCTGAGGTCGGCGGGGTCAAACACGGCCAGGGCGGTGTTTGAAAATGCCTCGTCGGGGGTCGTCGGGTGTTCGCGCATCATGGCCTGGCGTCCGCCCTGGGCGCGGGTTTGGTTGTGGTACCAGAAGATTTGTTCCAGCGTCAGGTTCAGCGGCGGCTCCCAAAGGGCGCGCTCATAGTCGGTCAGCCGCTCCCAGGTTTCGGCCGGCGGAAGAATCAGGCGCTCGCGGTTGTATTCAACTTCGTGCCAGGTTGCGAAGAGGGCGGTTTTGTCGCTCTCGCCGGCCAGCGCGCGCTGCCACTCGGAGTGGAAATAGTTGCCGGGGCCGTTGGCGGTGCTTTCCATGATAACCACGCTTTCGGCAACGCGCGGCACTGAACTACACACCGACCGAACCAGCTCCGACGCCTCGGCCGACCCGCGCGAGGGCCAGTAGGCAACCTCGCTCAGGTGGGCCATCATGTAGTCGGCGCCACGGGCCGCATCGGGATTGCGGGTGGTGCAAACGGTCAGGCGCGAACCGCCGGGCAGCAGCTCGCGCACGCTGCGCAGCCCGTTGTAGCTAACAATGCGGGGCGGGTCGAGCTCCGGCGGAAAGTTGCGCACAATGTCGTTGATTTGGCCTGACAGAACCGTTGCGGCCGATTTCTGGTGGGCGCAAATCAGCGAGTGCCAGTTCTCGTGGCGGCGGGTCTGGAGCCACATCAGATAGTGACACACCAGGGTTGAACACCCCCATTGGCGCGATTTCAAAACAATCAGCCGCATCGGCAGGCCGGCGCGACGCTGGCGCTCCAGCTCATTGAGAACCTTGCGCTGGGCATTGTTGAGAACGAACGGAACTCGCCGTCCGGTCAGCTTATGTTTGATTCGGGCACATCGGGCGGCCCAGTACTCAAAGTCTTCGTTCAGCCGCTCGGCCTCGGAAGGCCAGCGGTCAGAGGGTGCGAGCGGATTGGCCGATACGGCAGACAGCGCGGCATTGCGGCGCAGATTTTCGGCGGTCATTTCGGGAGTCCATTCTTTCATGGCCGCAAATTTAGGCCGCAACCCGCCGCCAACATCGTAGAAATTCAGGAAAATTGCTTAACTTTGCAGTCATGAAATCGAATAGTAGTAAGGACGAGATTATTTTGGCGATTGAGTCGTCGTGCGACGACACGTCGGCGGCGGTTCTGCGCAACGGGCTGCTGCTGTCGAACGTGATTGCGTCGCAGAGTGTGCATGAAGAATATGGCGGCGTGGTGCCGGAGCTGGCGTCGCGCGCGCATCAGCAGAACATCCTGCCGGTGGTTGACGCGGCGCTGCGTCGGGCCGGAGTTGAGCGTTCGGAGCTGTCGGCCATTGCCTATACGCGCGGCCCAGGGCTGCTGGGCTCGCTGCTGGTCGGCACTTCGTTTGCAAAGGGGCTGGCGCTGGGTCTGGGCATTCCGCTGGTCGATGTTAATCATCTCCACGGCCATGTGTTGAGCCATTTCATTCGCGAGAAGGAAGATGACGAAGTTCCGGAATCCCCCTATCTGGCGCTGTTGATTTCAGGCGGCAATTCGCAGATTGTTCTGGTGCGCTCGGATAGCGACATGGAGATTCTGGGGCGCACTATCGACGATGCGGCCGGCGAGGCTTTCGACAAGTGCGCCAAGGTTATGGGGCTGCCATATCCGGGCGGCCCGCATATCGACCGCCTGGCTGCGGAGGGTAACGACAAGGCATTTAAGTTCGCCAAGCCCCACATCCCCGGGCTGGATTATAGTTTCAGCGGATTGAAAACCTCGTTTCTCTACACCGTTCGCGACGGTCTGAAACAATCGCCGACATTCATTGAAGATAATTTGGCCGACCTGGCGGCTTCGATTCAGCGGGCCATTATTGAAACGCTGATGGCCAAGCTGGAGCTGGCCGTTAAGCAAACGGGCGTGAAAGCCGTTGCCATCGGTGGCGGAGTGAGCGCCAATTCCGGCGTCAGGGAAGCAGTGGCTGACTTCTGCCGCCGCCGCGGGCTGAGAGCCTGGATTCCCGAGCGCCGGTTCACGACCGATAACGCGGCGATGGTCGGCATTGCCGGGGCGTTTAAGTTCCGCCGCGGCGAGTTCGGCAACATCGACGCGCCCCCCTTTGCGCGCCTCACGGTATAAAATAAACGCGGCACCCGATTAAGACAAGGGTGCCGCGCTATACTTTTGGCGATTTATATTGCGTATTTTACTTGGCCATAGATTGTTGAAATTTCATGGATCGAGTAGGTCTCACGCTGCTTTTCTTCATCATACGTTTCGGAAAGCACGAAGCGCTCGTTCTTTTTGCGAGGAGAGATTTTAGCTGATTTACGCATGCAGTCAGAAACAAATAATTCTTTGCTGATACTAATGCGAGGACTATGGTTATCGTAAACAGATGTCCAATATTGCTCAGAGCAATCCAAGTCAGATACATAGGCTACGAACTTCCGTAGCTTATATTTACTTTCCCATTTCGCATTACTGATGGTGAGAGCAAGTACGGGATAGGCGTTGATGGCAGACTTTTGTTCGTCGGAATATAATTGGACAAAGACTTGTTGGTCGGAGTGAATGCCATATTTTTTCATGGAGTTTCCGCAGACGTATAGTCGCTTGAATCGCGAAACATCAACGTGCTTTCCATCAACGTTTATTTCTGATATATTCCGCGTAGGTACGGAGTGATATTTCCAGCAAAATTTGTTGACTTTACCGGCTTTGGCCACGGGCTCTAAATTAAGAACCGCAAGGAGGGTGTAAATCATGCCTGCGGATATGAGTCCGATTATGATGATGAAGCTTATAGTATTCATAGTTAATTATCGGCTATAGGGGTTGCTGTAGGAACCGAAACAGGAGGTGCTGTTATTCGGCTCGTTTTAGTGAGTTTCATTGCGGTCATTGCTCCCCATGACAGGAAGAAGCAGATGCATGCAACTGTTGAATCTGCCACGCTAATAGATAACAGATAGAAGAACATGAATCCAACAATGGCAATTAATGTGGGTATCATGCCATGCACGTTGCCGGTCTCAACTTCTTCTTTGGCAGATTCATAAACGACGTCCCAAAGATATAGCATTAAAACGGTTAGAAGAGGGAATGTATATTCATTTCGTAGAGTCGTTGCATCTAACGTGCTTAACTCAAAATTATAGCTACAGCTAAATACATCCGGAAACGTTGCCCACAGCAGGCCTGCGGACCATGTTAGGGCGTATGTTAACTTTATGCTGATAGATTTGGATTTTGTGAACGTCATTACGGTTAGTTCTATGCTCAGGTATTACGGAGCACAAAGGTACAAATATTCACTGAATTATCCAAATCGCCGAACTCGTGTGGCCGGGATTTTGGCGGTAATATCAATTATATAACACCGCGAAATTAAAATTGTTGGAGAGTCAATCATATATGTGGTTTAGTTGGCTACGAAACTAATGTAAAATAGTCCAATTGGCCGGGTGGCCAATTGGACTATTTTTGTGGACGGGGGGAGGGATTACATCATGCCCATGCCGCCCATGCCGGGGTTGGGCATCGCGGGGGCGGGAGTGTCTTCTTTCTTGTCGGCGATGACACATTCGGTCGTCAGGAACATGCCGGCGATGGATGCTGCGTTTTCGAGAGCCACGCGGGTTACTTTCGCGGGGTCGATAACGCCGGCAGCGAAGAGGTCTTCGTAGTTGCCGGTGCGGGCATTGTAGCCGTAGGCGCCGGTGCCTTCCTTGACTTTCTGAACAACGACGGAGCCTTCTTCGCCGGCGTTGTGGACGATCTGGCGCAGGGGCTCTTCGATTGCGCGCTTAACGATGAGGATACCGGTGGTTTCGTCGTCGTTAACGCCTTTGACGTCGGCCAGCGCCGCGGTTGCGCGGATGTAGGCCACGCCGCCGCCGGGCACGATGCCTTCGGCGATGGCCGCGCGGGTTGCGTGGAGGGCGTCGTCGACGCGGTCTTTCTTTTCTTTCATTTCAACTTCGGAGGGTGCGCCGATATGGAGCACGGCAACGCCACCGGCGAGTTTTGCGAGGCGTTCCTGAAGTTTTTCGCGGTCGTAGTCGCTCTTGGTGCTTTCAATCTGGGCTTTAATCTGGGCCACGCGCGATGCGATGGCTTCGGGGGCGCCGGCGCCGTTAACGATGGTTGTCAGGTCTTTGTTGACGGTGACGGTTTCGGCGCGGCCGAGCATTTCAACGGTGGCGGCGGCCAGGGTCATGCCTTTTTCTTCGCTGATAACGACGCCGCCGGTCAGAACGGCGATGTCTTCGAGCATTTCCTTGCGGCGGTCGCCGAAGCCGGGGGCTTTGACCGCACAGATTTTCAGCGAGCCGCGCAGGCGGTTAACAACGAGCGTTGCAAGGGCTTCGGAGTCAACGTCTTCGGCGATGATCAGGAGCGGACGGCCGCTCTGGGCGGTAGCTTCCAGAATGGGAAGCATGTCTTTCAGATTGGAGATTTTTTTGTCGTAGAGGAGAATCATGGGGGAGTCCATGACGCATTCCATCTTTTCGGTGTCGGTTACGAAGTAGGGCGAAATATAGCCGCGGTCGAACTGCATGCCTTCAACGATGTCGACTGTGGTTTCGGTGCCTTTGGCTTCGTCAACGGTGATGACGCCTTCTTTTTTGACTTTGCGCATGGCTTCGGCGATGAGCTGGCCGATGGCTTCGTCGTTGTTGGCCGAGATGCGGGCAACGTCTTCGATTTTCTTGAGGTCGTCGCCGACTTCGTGGGCCTGGGAGCGGATTGAGTCAACAACGATGGCGACTGCCTTGTCAATGCCGCGTTTGAGGTCCATGGGGTTCGCGCCGGCAGCAACGTTTTTCAGGCCTACGGTAATGATGCTCTGGGCCAGGACGGTAGCGGTGGTGGTGCCGTCGCCGGCGTCGTCGCCGGTTTTGGAGGCTACTTCCTTAACGAGCTGAGCGCCCATGTTCTGGAAGGGGTCTTCGAGTTCAACTTCGCGTGCAACGCTAACGCCGTCCTTGGTGATGTGGGGGGCGCCGAATTTCTTTTCGATAATAACGTTGCGGCCTTTGGGGCCGAGGGTTACTTTAACGGCATCGGCCAGGGCGTCGACGCCTTTTTTGAGCTCTTCGCGGGCTTTTATGTTGAATTGAATGTCTTTAGCCATTTCGGGTATGTTATGTTTTTATAAACTATGTTAATTCAGTATAGCAAGCACGTCGGACTGACGCATGATGAGGAGTTTTTCGCCTTCGATTTCAACTTCGGTTCCGGCATATTTGCCGAAAAGAACGTTGTCGCCGGCCTTGAGAACCATTTCTTCGTCTTTGGTTCCGGTTCCGACGGCGAGGACTTCGCCCTTGAGCGGTTTTTCTTTAGCGGAGTCGGGAATAATGATGCCGGCAACGGTAACTTCTTCAGCCGCAGTGGGCTTAATAACGACGCGGTCGGCCAGGGGTTTGAGATTCATAGGGTATTTTAGGATTAGTTGGTTTATGGATTTTGGTTATGGAATATGCGAAAAGCGTGCCAGCGCTTTCGCGGCTGACATTTTGTCAGTCTGTTTGTCAAACGCCCGCCGCGGGCTTAAAGTTCGAGCAGGCCGCGGGGGAGGTCGAGGTCAACGGTCAGGGCGTCGGAGTCGATTGAGCGGATAAAGTCGTCGACGGCGGGAATCAGCCGTCCGTCAACGCTGAAATACCATGAGCCGGGAGTCAGTTCAACCAGGTCGTCGACGCGCCCGATGGGGCCGTCGGCAGTCAGCAGGGTGTAGCCGACCAGGTCGCCGGCGGTCATGTCGCCGCTGACCTCCGAGGGGTCGGCATAGACGTAGATTTGGTGGCCGACCAGGGCTGCGGCGTCGGAGTCGGAGTCAACGTCGTCGAGGGTCAGCAAAACGGAGTCGGCGCCGCGCGAACGGCAGCCGCCAACGAAGAAGGGCACGTCGAGCCCTTCGATTTCAAAAATTACGCAGGCGCCGACGGCAAAATCGTCGGCGGGTTCGGCCATGTCGGTGAGCTCAACGTTGAGCTCGCCTTTGATACCGTGGGTTTTCAAAACGGTTCCTACGGCCAGTTTTATTTTTCCGGGAGCGAGCATCAGCGACGGCGGCGTTTCTTTTTGCGCGGTTGGTTGATTGCCGGAGCTTCGGCGGCGAAGTCCATCCGGGGCAGGGGCATCGACTCGGAGTCAATCAGAATGTGGCCCTCGGAGAGTTCGGCCAGGTCGTCGTAGACGCGCTTATCCGATGCGGCCTCGGGGTTTTCGGCAATGAGAAGTTTTTTCATCTGGCAGGCCAGCAGGTAAACGAACTCGTCGCGGTCGGGGTTGGCGGGGTCCATGGCAATGGCCGTGTCGATGAGCTTGATGATGTTGATGCCGTAGACGCGTTTCGGAATCACGCTCTGCGGCAGAGGCAGCGTGTCGGGGCGGGTGCGCAGGGTTTCGGCTGTGATGACCGGCACGGGCCAGTCAATGTCGAGCTTGAAGCCGGCCATTATTGCCAGGTGGTCCCAGAGTTTGGCACGCCACTCGGGGTTGGTTCGCTGCTGGGGGTGGAGGCGGCAGATGGTGTCGATAATCGCGCGAGCGCAAGCGTTGCGCTCGTCGCGATTTTCGAGTGTCAGACAGTAGTCAACCATCTGCTGGACGTTGCGCCCGTATTCGGGCATGGCCAGCGTTGAGTGATGGGTGTTGTATTGCAGCATAGTTGGGGATTACATGTTCATGCCGCCGTCGACCTGGATAACCTGGCCGGTAACGTAGCTCGACATGTCGGATGCCAGGAAGGTGGCAACGTCGGCGATGTCTTCGGGCTTGCCGCCGCGGCGCAGGGGAATTTTGGTACACCATTCCTGACGAACGGCTTCGGGCAGGGCGGCAGTCATTGCGGTTTCAATGAAGCCGGGGGCGATTGCGTTGGCGCGGATGCCGCGGCTGCCTACTTCCTGGGCGATAGACTTGGCCAGGGCAATGAGGCCGGCCTTCGACGAAGCGTAGTTGCACTGGCCTGCGTTGCCGTGAACGCCAACGACCGATGCCATGTTGATAATCGAGCCGCCGCGCTGTTTCATCATAACGGGAACTACGGCCTTGCAGAAGTTGAAGGCGCTTTTGAGGTTAACGGTGATAACGGCGTCCCACTGCTGCTCGGTCATGCGCATCAGCAGGCCGTCCTTGGTAATGCCGGCATTGTTGACCAGAATGTCGATGCGGCCGAAATCCTTAACGACCTGACCAACGACCTGCTGGGTCTGCTCGTAGTCGGCGGCGTTGGAAGCGTAGGCTTCAACCTTAACGCCGAGGGCAGCGATTTCAGCTTTGGTAGCTTCGCCGTTTTCGTCGATAACGAGGTCGGTGAAAGCGATATTGGCGCCCTCCTGGGCGAAACGAACGGCCAGAGCCTTGCCGATGCCGCGGGCGGCGCCGGTGATAAGAGCGGTTTTTCCTTCGAGAAGTTTCATGTTTTGGAGAATTATGGGTTTAATGTTGATGAATTAGTTGCTTGGGATGGGTTGGCGGCGCCGGCGCGCAGGCCGTCGATTATGAAGTCGATGCTTTCGCGGTGCCAGCGGTCAAATTTTTCCTGCTCGGCCTGACACATCATAGTCCAGTCCGTTCCGCGGATCAGCATTGTCAGCGCCGAATTGGTGCGTGCGGCCTGAACCGGGTTGAACTCGCCGGAGGCAACGCCGCGCCCCAGGATTTCATTGATCAGGCAGTAGAGGCGGCCGGTAACCATCTGGCGGATTGCCAGCGAGCGCTTAACGTTTGGCGTAAACAGCGATTTATACCAGACCTCATAGTGGCTGGCCTGGGTGCGGGCAATGTTGATTCGGAAATCTATCAGGGCCCGGAGCTGAGCCGTAGCGTCGGTTTGGGCGGCGATAGCGTTTTCCAGGTCGCTGAGAATCTTTTGGGCCTCGTTGCCGACCACGGCCTCGAAAATCTCGTTTTTCGTGCGGAAATAGGTGTAGATAGTGCGGCGTCCGCGGTCAGAGGCGGTCGCAATGTCGTTCATCGTTGTCTTTTCAATTCCTTGGCGGAGAAAGAGTTGACGAGCAACGTCGATTAATCGTTCGCGAGTTCGTGAGGCCATTTCCAACCGCAAATTTACTAAAATTCTTTCAATCTCGCAACTGCGTGAGTTGACTACGTCAGGTTAATAACGTTGGTTTCAAACAGTTGGAACCCCATTCGGGCAATGGATTGATTTGCAACGGGAACGGGGTCGGGCAGAATCTGATATGGCATCATGAAGGCCGCGCCCATGTCCAGGGGTGTTTGGAGTTCGATGCAGCCTTTGGCTGATATGTAGCCCACTCTGTTGGCGAAGCCGGCAATGTATTCCTTAACGGAGGGGATGGTGAAGAAAAATCGGAGGGTATTGAGGATTTGGGTAACGGCTTTGTGGCGTTTGCTGCCGATGTGGCCAGTCGATAGTTCGTGGACTATGAAATAGCTATGGTCGCCGGATTCTTCAGGCGTGTAAACAATAAAGTCCGGGCGACTCATGCCTTGCGCCCAATCTCCCTCGGCTATGCGAAATTGATTGAGGTATTCTTCGTATCGGATGAAGCGCAGCGTTAGCCCTGACATATTGATACCTGACCTATTGATATACGTTGCATCGCCGTTGCCTGTCGGACGTTTCGCCGAGCCTCCGATTCCCTTAACGTCAATAATGTCGAAGGTGGTATCGTTAATGTCTTCAAAGGGTACTACGGCCTGATTCGGGAATGCATATTCCAGCTTTCCGGAACGTTGGGCGTTGATAGCGTCAACTACGTCGTTTTGCAGCAGTCCGATCATCAGTGCTTCAGTGAATTATATTCCCGGTAAATCTGCGCTATCGGATCGGACAGAGCGGTGGCATTGATGAGTGCATCGCCGTTGCTGACGATGTTGAGTTGCGTGAGCGTCCCTCCGTCAACCAAATATGCGTCGATATTTTCGGAACTCAACTGCGTCCGTTCTTCGATGTTGTTGCTGCTGCGTGCGATTAGTAGATTCAGGTAATTGAGAATATATGGACTGTGGGTTGCTATCATAAGCGACATTTGGTAGGGGTGTTCCATTGCGAAACATCTGTTTACCAAAAAATCCATCAGTCGGGTTTGATTGTCGGGATAGAGGCTTAGTTCCGGCTCCTCGATGAAAATGTGGACGCGCCGGTTTGGAAATTCGCCGACGTTCATGCCCGCACGAAAGTTTTTCAGGTCATCGTTGTCGGTAAAATACTTGAAGAGGGCACTGTTGAGCGAATCTTCCAAATTATAGTGCATTGCATAGTACTGGATAATAACGCTCAGCGGGGTGGCCGTTTGCATGCCTGAAGAGGCATTGCGCAAGTTGATATTGAAACTACCATCAGTTCCGCGACCAATTATGCGGCATTGAGGTCCGGCATTTTTGCTTTTTTCAACCTTCAGGTCAACGTCGAGAAAGTCAAGCGATAACTCTGCTACGGACTTCAATGCCGTTCTGAAGTTTTCGAGAGTGTCCTGGAGATAGAAATTGTCGCGGTGGCGGTCAATGCTGCTCGATAGAATATCGGGAATAATAGAGCGTTTGTCGCTGATGAAGCAGATTTTTTCGAGGCTAAGGTCGTTGGGCGCAATTTCGCTGACGTTGACGCGCGTTGTTCGCCGCTCAAGTTTGATTTCGTATTTTCCGTTGCGGTAAACTATCTTTGAATCATCTTTGAGATACTCAGCCATACCGGAGGTTTTTAGCAGAGGGAGGGTCTTGAAGCCAATGCGGGTGTTGCGTATGCCTGAGTGCTTGATAAAGGAGCGGAGATTCACGCGCTTATACATCCAGCGAAACAACGATAGAACTTTCATTATCGTGCTCTTACCGCTGCCTGATTCTCCGATCAATACCGTTAAAGGCCTTATGTCGGCCAGCTCGGCATAGTCTATTGGACCAAAATTTTCGATTTTAAGATATTCTGCCATAAATAAACTTGGATAATTGCTCAATAGCGCAAAGGTAGAAAAAAAATCTGAGATTTCGGGAAATCTCTTGCCGTAAAGAGAAAAAATAGTGGCCGGACTGCGGGTTGGTTAGCGGGAGCTGAGGAGGAGGTGGAGGAAGGTGTAGAGGCCCAGGAGGATGTTTAGCAGGGTGTTGGCGCCGAGGTTGAGGGTGGCGAAGACCAGGGCAACGGGCTGGGGAATGTCGTAGAGGCCGCTCAGGGCGAGGATTACGGCGTATTGCCAGGGACCGATGCCGCCGTTGCTGGGAATGGCCATTGCCAGGGAGCCGAAAACGAAGGTTAGCATAACGGCGCCGGGTCCCAGATGGGCCGTTGGCGGAAAGGCGGCCATCGAGAGGGCCATTGAGGCGATGTAGCCGCCCCAGATTCCGAGGGTGAGCAGCAGCCACAGGCCTTTGCGGGGCATGCTGAAAATCAGGATGAATCCGCGCCAGGTTTTTAGCAGGAATTGGCGGATTCGGCGGCTAAAGGGGTCGTTGGCGAGGGCCAGGTAGAGCGCGGCGGCGGCAATCAGGGCCACTCCGACCCAAAGGATAGTGGCGCCGGGCAGCCCGCCGGCGGGTGCAGCGGCGCCGATAAAGCGGCTCATCGCTCCGGCCGAGAGCGATAGGGCGGTCAGCGAAATGAGGCCGACCATGAGCGTGTCGGCCAGGCGGTCGGCGACCATAGTGCCGAACACCGACGAGAACTCGGCGCCGGCAGTGCGCGAAATGTAGGCGCAGCGCCAGAACTCGCCCAGGCGGGGAAACACGAGGTTGACGGCGTAGGTGCCGAAAATTGAGCGGCTCATCACGCCCAGTCCCGGGTTAACCCCGGCGGCGCGCAGCTGCAGGCGCCAGCGCAGGCCGCGACATATCATTGCCGCGACGTTGGCCAGCAGGAAGAGCACGACCGGCAGCGGAGAGCATTGGCGGGCGCCGTTGAGAAGGGCGCCCAGGTCGAGGTCGGCATATAAAACGCGACATAACCCCACGGTGATTACCGGTGGGATTATGTACGACAGGATTTTTTTTAGCGGGAGTTTAGTCTTCAACAACGTCGAGATGGGCGCCAACAACGCGGAGGTTGTTTTCGCGGATAAAGTTGAGAATGGCGTCGCGGTTCTCGCCGGGGTTAACGTCGGCTTCGATGCGCTTGAGGGCGTTGAAAACCGAGGTGCCCGATTGGTAGAGGTGGCGGTAGGCCTTGGCGATGTCGTCGATTTCATCGTCGGAGAAGCCGTGTTTCTTCATAATCCAGGCATTGATGCCGAAGAATTCCGCGGGGTTGTGGGCGATGATAACGAACGGGGGCACGTTTGAGCCGATTCGGCAGCCACCTTTAACGACAGCCCATTTGCCAACGTGGCTGCGTTCGTGGAGAATCACGTTGGAGGAGAGGATGGAGCAGGTGTCAACGACTACGTCGCCGGCCAGGGTTGCGCCGTTGCCAACAACGACCTTGTCGCCGATAACGGTGTCGTGGCCGATGTGGCTCTTGGCCATGATGAAGCAGTCGGAGCCGATGCGGGTGCCGTTTTCGGGGGTAATGCCGCGGTTGATGATAACGTTTTCGCGGATAACGGTGTTGTCGCCAACGTAGCAGAAGGTTTTTTCGCCTTTCCAGCGGAAGTCCTGGGGGTCGGCGCCGACGATGGCATATTGGTAGACTTTGCAGTTTTTGCCGATGCGGGTGCCGGCCATTATGCTGGCATAGGGCATAACAACGGTGTTGTCGCCGATTTCAACGTCGGCATCAATGAAGGCAAAGGGGCTGATGGTAACGTTGTTGCCGATTTTTGCGGCGGGGTCAACGTGGGCTTTGTCGGAAATCATTTCGGTAATTAGTTATGGTTAATTAGTAATTAGTAATTTCTGCAATCGATAATCGGTAGCCGGCACTGTAATTGCCGATTACTGATTACCGATTGCCAATTGCTAATTGATTCAGCGGCCTCCGCCGAGCGACTGATAGAGGTTGATGACTGCGCGCGAGCGGGCGAGCTGGCAGTTGATGAAGTTCATTTGGCTGCCCAGGAGGTTCTGTTGCGCGGTGATGACCTCGAGATAGGTCGTGTTGTAGTTCGTGGCCGAGTTGAGGAAGAGGGTTTCGGTGATGTCAACGGCGCGGGTCATGTGGTCAATCTGCGCCGACAGGTGTTTTTCCTTTTCCAGAGCGTTGGTGTAGGTAACGAGCGCGCTGCCGATTTCGCCAGAGGCCTTCATCAGAGTGTACTCAAACGTGTTGAGGCTCTGTTGCTGCTGGGCCTTGGTTGCCTTGAGTCGGGCAATGTTCTGGCCGCGGGCAAAGAGCGGAGCGGTCAGCTGGGCGCCGAGGTTGAGGAACCATTCGCCGGGGTTGAAAATCATGCCGCCCAGCGAGTTGGTGAAGCCGCCGGTGGGAGAGATCGACAGCGACGGATAGAAGGCGGCGCGGGCCGAGTTGGTGGCGTAGTAGGCAATGGCCAGCTGGCGTTCCTGGGCGCGCACGTCGGGGCGGTTGGCCAGGGCAACCATCGGCACTCCGGCATTGAACTCGGCGGGGAGCTCGATGCTCAGGCCGGCGGGAATGGCCCAGGTCTGGGGCATTTCGCCGAGCAGCAGCGACATGGTCGTGTTCATTTCGTGGAGGTTGGTTTCCAGGTCGGCGATGGAGGCGAGGATGCTTTCATATTGCGCCTGGCTTTGAACAACGGCGGCTGCCGTTGTGTTGCCGGCTTCCCAAACGGCCTTCATCATGTCGATTGTCTTGGCCCAGTTGGCGGCGGTTTCGCGCTGGAGGTCGAGCTGGGTTTCCAGGGCGGAGATGGCATAGTAGCTGTTGGCCACGGCGCCGATAATCTGCGATTTAACGGCCTGCTCGTAGTCGAGGCTCATGCGATATGCTTCCTCGGCGGAGCGTTTGTTGTTGAGGATTTTGCCGAACACGTCGATTTCCCAGCTGACGCTCAGCGGAATCTGGTAGGTCCAGCTCATCGAGGCGTTGGGCAGCGAGGTCGTCGAGCCGGCGCCGTTGGGAGCCAGTGCAACCGAGGGGAGGTAGCTCAGGCGGGCGCCGAGCATGTTGGCGTGGGCAACGTCGATGTTGAGCTTGGCGTTCTTCAGGTCGGTGTTGTTCTGCAGCGCCTTGTTAATCATGTCGGCGAGCACCGGGTCGGTGAATACCTGCTGCCAGGGCAGGTTGCCCAGGGCTGTCGAATCGACCTCCTGGGCCTTGGCCTGAACATAGTCAGCGCCGAGGGCCGATTCGGAGGGCATTTCGAACTTCTTATAGATATGGCAGCTGGTGGCAGTGGCCGCCAGGGCCACTGTCAGGGTGAATGCTGCGAATTTATTCAGAGTTTTCATTGTTGGAGATTAGCGTGAATATTGTTCAATTTCAGCACCGATGCCGGCGTTGTTGGTGTCTTCCCATTTCAGCGGCGAAATCTTTTCCTGAATCTTCTGGAAGATTACGAAGAGCGCCGGAACGAAGATGAGCTGCAGAATCATGCCGATCAGCATGCCGCCGATGGAGCCGGTGCCGAGGGCGCGGTTACCGTTGGCGCCGACGCCGTGGGAGAACATCAGCGGCAGCAGGCCGATGATGAGGGCGATGGAGGTCATCAGAATTGCGCGCAGACGGGCCGATGCACCCTGAATGGCGGCGTTGATGATGCTCATGCCGGTGCGGCGGCGTTCGAGGGCGAACTCAACGATCAGGATTGCGTTCTTGGCGAGCAGACCAATCAGCATGATCAGCGCAATCTGGAAGTAGATGCTGTTCGAGATCGAGAAAATCTGGGCGAACACGAACGAACCCATCAGGCCGAACGGAATCGAGAGAATAACGGCGAACGGAACGATATAGCTCTCATACTGGGCCGACAGCAGCAGGTAAACGAACAGCAGGCAGAGGCCGAAGATGATGGCGGTTGAGTTCGAGCTCTGGGTCGATTCTTCGCGGGTCAGACCCGAGTAATCATAGCCGAAGCCGGGAGGAAGCGTTTGCTTTGCCACCTGGGCAATGGCTTCCAGAGCCTGGCCGGAGGAGAAGCCTGCGGCGGGAGTACCGGTAACGGAGATTGAGGTGAACATGTTGAAGCGGTTCAGAAGGTCGGGAGCATAGGTCTTTTCAAGAGTGATGAAGTTGCTGACCGAAGCCATCTGGCCGGTTCGGCTGTTGCGAATCTTAATGAGGTCGAGCGTTTCGGGGCTAACGCGCGATTCGGCCGGAGCCTGCATCATTACGCGATAGATTTTACCGAAGCGGTTGAAGTTCGAAACATACATGCCGCCATAGTAGCCCTGCAGGGCGGAGAGAATCTGCGAGGGGCTGAGGCCGGCCTGTTTGACCTTAGCGGCATCGATGTCGATGCGATATTGCGGGAAGGTGGGGTTAAAGGTCGTGTAGGCCGTTTGGATTTCGGGGCGCTGGTTGAGTTCGGCCAGGAAGTTCTGAACTATGGCATAGAACTCGTTAACGTCGCCGCCGGTTTTATCCTGCATCTTCAGCTCGAAACCGTTGGTTACGCCGAAGCCGGAAATCATTGGCGGAGCGAAGGCAACGACGCGGCCGTCTTTAACGACCTGGGCGGTGGCGCCGTAGATCATTCCGAGCACTGCGTCGGAGCTTTCGGCTGCCGAGCGCTGGCTCCAGTTTTTCAGCTTGAGGATGAAGGTGCCGTAGGTCGAGCCCTGGCCGGCGATGAACGAGTAGCCGACAATCTGCTGCGAGTATTCAACCGCGGGGATTTTGCTGAGAACGGCCTGCACCTGGTTCATGGTTTCGATGGTGCGTTCCTGGGAGGTGCCCGGAGGCATGTCGACCATGCAGAAGAGCGTGCCGGTGTCTTCGTTCGGAACGAGTTCGTTAGGCGTTGACTTCATCAGCCAAACCAGAATAACGACCGCGATAACAACGGCGATGAGCGACGTGATTTTATGGTTCATGAAGAACTGCGACCATTTCTTGTAGTTGCGCTGCAGTTTTTCGAAAGTGCGCTCGAAGGCGTCCTTGAACTTGCGCGAGAACAGGCCGATGAGGGCCAGAATGGCAACTACGATGGCAACGATGCTGACCGCGGGGTTCTCGAAGTTAAACGAGCCCAGAACCATGAACACGATGGTTGCAAGCAGCAGCAGGGAGGTTACCCAGGCGGGGAACACGAAGCGGCTCTTCATTGACTTGGCAGCGCCGGAAACGTTCTCCTTGACGCGCGCGCCGAGCGTTGCGTTGGAGTGGTCCTCCTCGCCTTTGTGGGGTTTGAGGAACACGGCGCAGAGTGCCGGCGACAGGGTCAGAGCGTTGATAGCCGAGAAGGCGATGGCCATTGCCATTGTCAGACCGAACTGGCGGTAGAACACGCCGGCCGTGCCCGACATGAAGCTCACAGGAATGAACACCAGCATCATTACGAGGGTAATCGAAATGATTGCGCTGCCGATTTCGCCCATGGCGTCGATGGCGGCCTTGCGGGCGCTCTTGTAGCCAACGTCGAGTTTGGCGTGGACCGCTTCGACGACAACGATGGCGTCATCGACCACGATGGCGATTGCCAGCACCAGTGCCGACAGAGTGATCAAGTTAACCGAGAAGCCGATCATCGACATGCCGAAGAACGTGCCGATAAGGGCAACGGGGATGGCGATGGCGGGAATAATGGTTGAGCGGATGTCTTGCAGGAACAGGTAGGTCACGAGGAACACCAGGATGAAGGCCTCGATGAGAGTTTGAATAACGTGTTCAATCGAAGCATAGAGGAAGTCATTGTTGTTCATCGGAATTGCGAAGTCGAGGCCCGGGGGCAGGTCGGACTTCATTTTGTTAACCTCGGCCAAGCAATCGTTGATAATCTGGGTTGCGTTGGAGCCGGGGGTCTGGAACACCATTGCAAACGATGAACCATAGCCGTTGAGCTTGTTGGCGAAGCCATAGGTCACGCGGCCCATTTCAATGTCGGCAACGTCCTTGAGATAGAGAACGTCGCCGTTGTCGGAGGCGCGGACAACGATGTTTTCAAACTCTTCGGGGGTTTGCAGGCGGCCTTTGTAGCGCAGGGTGTACTCGAAGCTCTGGTTGCCCTGCTGGCCAAACACGCCCGGAGCGGCCTCCATGTTCTGCTCGGCGATGGCCGCAGCGATGTTGCTGGGCTCCAGGCCGTATTGCGCCATGACTTCGGGCTTGATCCAGATACGCATCGAGTAGTCGGCGGCCATACACATTACGTCACCAACGCCCGACACGCGCTGCAGCTGCGGAACGACGTTGATTTTCATGTAGTTGTCGAGGAATTCGGGCGAGTAAACGCCGGTGGTGTCATAGAGAGCGACGCCGACCAGCATTGAGCTCTGGCGCTTCTTGGTCGTTACGCCCACCTGAACTACTTCGGCCGGAAGCAGGTTGGTTGCGGCGCTGACGCGGTTCTGAACGTTAACGGCTGCCATGTCGGCGTTGTAGCCCTGTTCGAAGGCAACGGTGATGGTCGCGGAGCCGTTGGAGGTAGCGCTGGATTCCATGTAGGTCATGCCTTCAACGCCGTTGATGCTCTCTTCCAGAGGGGCGATGACGGAGTTGAGCACGGCCTGGGCGTTAGCGCCGGGATATTGCGTTGATACCTGAATGGTTGGCGGCGCAATGTCGGGGAATTGCGTGATGGGGAGCGACACGAGGCCGATTATACCCAGCAACACAATGAATATTGAAATTACCGTCGATAGTACCGGGCGGTTAATAAATCTCGAAAGGTTCATTATTGAATGACTTTGATGATTGGTTTATTTCTGCTGAGCTTGGGCGGCGGCTGCCTGGGCGGCGTCGACGGGCTGGATGGTCATGCCGGGACGGGCCTTGGTGCCGATGCCTTCGATAACGATGCGGTCGCCGGGCTTGAGGCCGGAGGTAACAACGTAGTTCTTGCCGTCCTGCTCGGGAGCGATCTGAATGGTCTGCTGGCTGAGAACGTTGTCTTTGTCAACGACCAGAACGTATTTCATGCCCTGGATTTCGCCGGTGGCCTTCTGGGGAATGATGATTGCGTCGTTAAAGGTTACGGGAACGATAACCGAGCCGGTCGAGCCGGAGCGCAAAACGCCGTTTTCGTTGTTGAACAGCGCGCGAACGGAGCTGGCGCCGGTCGAGGCGTCGATAACGCCGCTAACGGTTGCGACCTTGCCCTTCTGGGGATAGATGGAGCCGTTGGCGAGCTTGAGCTCAACTTCGGGCATCTTGGCGATGGCGGCGTTGAGCGAGGTTGCGCCGCCGTCGGTCAGGTCAAGAATCTGGCGCTCGGTCAGCGAGAAGTAGGCATAGACCTGCGAATTGTCGCTGACGGTGGTCAGTGCCGACGAAGGAGATGCCAGGGCGCCGACGCGCAGCGGAATCGAACCGACAACGCCGCTCGACGGAGCGGTTACCTGGGTGTAGCTCAGGTTTTTCATTGCGTTGGTCAGGCCGGCCTGAGCCTGGGCGAGCTGGGCTTTGGCCTGGGCGAGCTGGTTTTCGGAAATCTGCATGGCATGTTCCGAAATGATCTGTTTGTTATAAAGCGCGCGATTTGAGTTAACAGAAATCTGGGCGGTTTCAACTGCCGTGGTGGCAACGTTGACTGCTGCCTTTGCCTGCTCAACGGCGGCCTGATAGGGCACCTGGTCAATGGTGAAGAGCACCTGGCCCTTCTGAACGTGGGCGCCTTCGTCAACGTGGACGGCGGTGATGTTGCCGCTGATCATGGGGCGGACGTCGATGTCGGTCTTGCCCTTGATGGTTGCGGGATACTGATTCTCAAGAGTAATAGTGCCGGTTTCGATGGTTTCAACGGCCAGGGCGGGGCTTGCCTGAGCGGCCATCAGCGCAGCGCGGGCATCGTCGTTCTTGCCGCCGCAGCTGCTGAGCACTGAAAGAGCGGACAGAGCCACTGCGGCCAGCCCGAAGTTTCTGAAATTTCTCTTCATAGGGTTATAAAATAATGTGTATGAAATTTACTATATGATGAACAATATGCTGCAAAGTTACGCATTTTAATTGAAAAACGTATGTTATAAAACATCTCCCATATCCCAATTTAACCACCTTTAACGGAGTATTCGACCTTTTGACCAACGATAGCGCCATTTGACCCTATAAAAAACGTTGGCGAGGAGTGGCTGTCGCAGTCACTCCTCGTCGAATAATAAACCAATCATTATCACAATCATTCACACATGAAAAAGCATCTTTCAGTTGCTTTACATCATTAGAACAACGGCGATGGCGGTTTGGTTCATTCGGGTTGCAATTTTTTTTCAGGGCCCCCGGCGCCGGGGTCAGCGGCGGTCTTTTAGCAGGAACAGACCGACGATTACGATCGAGGTCAGAATCTCGGCGGCGGGAATGGCGAGCCAAAGCCCCGCGTCGCCGATAATCGAGGGGAGAATCAAGAAGGAGGGCACCAGGAATATAATACCGCGCAGAAGCGTATAGACCGTTGACCGAACGGCCTTTTCGAGGCTCTGGTAGTAGCCGATGAAGGTGATGTTCATGGCAAAAAAGAGCGAGCAGATGCCAAAGAGCGGCAGGCCGCGGGTTGCGATGGCAAAGGCCGGTACGTCGGGCGTCAGGAAGGCCGAGACAATGGCTGTTCGCCCCAGCGCGATGCCGGTGCTGACGGCGGTTCCGCAAATCAGGGCGGTCAGCAGCGCAACCTTCAGGGTGTGGCTGACGCGCCGGTGGCTGCGGGCACCGTAGTTATAGCTGATAATCGGCTGGGCCGACTGCGCAATAGCGTTGGCTATCGAAAATACCACCGGAAATAGATAGCATGCAATCGAATAGGCGGCAACGCCCTGCTCGCCCAGGCGCAACATGAACATGTAGTTGCCGGTAATCATCATAACGCTCATCGCAATCTCGGTCAGGAAAGTCGCGAAGCCGATTTTTACCATGTAGCCGGTGTTGCGGAGGGTGAGTTTCAGGCTTTTGACCGACAGTTTCAGCCGATAGAATTTCAGGGTGGTTGAAAAGCCGAGGAAGTAGACCAGCGCCATCAGGCCGCCGATGACGCAGCTGATAGAAGTTGCAACGGCGGCTCCCTTGACCCCCATGTTCATGGGGAATATCATAACGTAGTCGAGAATGATATTGATAGCTGCCGGAACGGCCTGACACATCATTGCATATTTCGGCGAGCCGTCGAGGCGAATCAGCATCATGCCGATGCACTGAATCATTACGAAAATGAGCGCCGGGGAGATGAACACCATGTAGTCCATGGCGTTGCTGCGCAGCTCATCGCTGCAGCCCAGAGTGGTCAGAGTGCGATGGGGCGCAAGGAGAATGGTGGCCGTCATCAGCAGCGCAAGGACTGTGCTGGCAATGAATCCTTGCGTCAGGATGATGTTGGCGGCCTTTACGTTGCCCTCGGAGAGCTTTATGCTGGCAACGACGGACGCGCCGATGCCGAACATCAGGCCGATGCCGGAGGCTATCATATAGGTCGGGGCAACGATGTTGACCGACGCTATGCCCCCGGCGCCGACGCCGCGGCCAACGAATATGCCGTCGATAACGGTTATCAACGACGTAAAAATCATGCCGACCAGAGTCGGGAAGAACAGGGCGCGAAACAATGGCCCGATTTTCATGGTTGCGAAATCCAGACTGTCGCGTTTCATGTCACATGTCAGAGGTTTAGGATTCTGAGGTTTTTGGGCAGGAGGTTGTTGGCGCGCGAGCCGAGATTGTTGACCCAGCCCAGGGGGTGGCCGCCATAGGTCAGCAGCAGCAGGCCGCGCGGAGCATCGGAGCCGAGGCGCAGGGCGTCGCGGCGCAGAAAGCTGAGCGCCGTGGGGCGGTCAACTTCGAACCGAGGCCATTCGGATGCATTGAAATCGGCGGCCAGGCAGGCGGCATGGGTTGGAATCTCGGTGCGTCCTTTCGGCTCCGTCAGCGGCCCCACGCCCTGCTGGAGCAGGCGCCCGGGCAGGCGGAGCGGAGCGGCGGGTTCGTTGCCCGGTTTGCTCAGCAGGGCCATGTAGAGCCCCTCGCCGCGAACGAGGTGGGGATAGAAGTGGCCGTCAACGACTCCGGGGAGCGCGGGCAGCGGCAGCTGCTCGGCGCCGAGCCGGTCCACGGCCCAGGCAACGTTGTTTTCGTTCTCCTCGCGCGAAAAGGTGCAGGTCGAGTAAATCATCGTGCCGCCCGGGCGCAGCAGCGGCCAAAGGGCTTCGATGATTTCGCGCTGAAGAGCCGCGCACGAGCTGACCAGCGCGGGCGTCCATTGCCGGCGCGCGGCCGGGTCCTTGCGCATCATTCCCTCGCCGCTGCAGGGCACGTCGGCGGCAATAACGTCGAAGCTCCCCGCGGCGAGCGAGCCCAGGCGCTGGGCCGGACCGAGCGAAACGGCGCATTTGCCGTAGCCCCACTTCATCAGGTTCTGGCAGAGCACGGCGGCACGCGCCGGCTCGAACTCGTTGGCCAGCACGAACGATCCGGGCGGCAGAGCGTCGATGGCGGCGGTGGTTTTGCCGCCGGGCGCGGCGCAGGCGTCGAGATAGCGAACCGGCCCGGTCAGCCCGAGCGAGCGAATGGCGGCGTCGATGGCCATTGACGAGGGGTCCTGAACGTAGTAGAGTCCCTGGTGAAACGCCGGGTCGAGCGTAAAGACGGGGCGCTCGGCGAGATATTCGCCGGCGTCGCACCAGGGCACGCGGTCGGCATCGGGGCCCGGTGCGCACCCTTTCAGGCGGTTATGGCGGATAGCCACAACGGGCTCACCGGCACGCAGCGTGTCGATGAGCCCTTGGGCGTTTGGTATCGCCGGATTGTCGAGTATCCGTTGCTCGAACTCCGACGGCAGTTCTACTGTCAAATTACTAATTACTAATTACTAATTACTAATTGAATCAGTTGCATCCGCAACCCTGGCAGCCGTCGCCGCAGTTGCAGCCGCCGCCACAGCCGCCGCCACACTGGCCTGCGGCGCTCGCAGCGTTGATTTCGGCCTCGGTCGCGGGGCGAACCTGGTCGATGTGGCCCTGGATTTTAACCGTGTGGCCGGCCAGCGGATGGTTGAAGTCGACTTTAACAACAACGAACTCGCTGTTGACTTCGAGAACAACGGCGGCTACCTCCTGGCCAACGTTGGTCTGGAGGAAGATTTTAGCGCCGGGGAAGATTTTTTTCTCGTCGATTTTGCCGTCTTCTTCAAACACGGCGCGGGGCACGCTCTCGGTGCGCAACATGTCGTCGCGATACTCGCCGAAGCCTTCGGCCGGCGGGAGCACAACGGTGAACTCGGCGCCCTGTTCCAGGCCGTCGATGGCGCGGGCAAGGGGCTCGAGAACGTAGGGCGTAACGCCGTAGACCATCGTTTCGGGCTCTTCGGGCGTTACCTGGTGGATGAGCTCGTCTTTGCCGTCAACAACGTCAAACAGGTCGTAGGAAATAGCAACGTAGGCGTTCTTTTCAACTTTCATAATCTTTTGGACTTTTTTTGAGGGTTAAACTTTTCGGTTTTTACCAAATGATTACGCGTTCGCTCTCGGGACGGAACATTTTGTCGCCCTCCTTGATGCCGAAGGCTTCGAAGAACGGCTCGAGGTTGCGCAGGCTAACGTTTACGCGCAGGTTGCCCAGCGAGTGAACGTCGTTGGTGGTCAGCGAGCGGATTTCCTCGTCGCGGATGTTCTGAGCCCAGAGGTTGGCATAGTTCAGGTAAAAAATCTGAGCGGGGCTGAAGCCCTGAATCTTGGCTTCTTCGCTCTTAATATCAACGCCTTTCTTGTTCTGAGAGTTCACGAAAGCGGTCATCGCAACGCGCAGGCCGCCCTGGTCGGCAATGTTCTCGCCCAGGGTGTAGGTGCCGTTGGCGTGGAGGCCCGGAAGCACCTCAACCGCGTCGAACTGCGCGGCCAGGCCCTTGGTCAGCTCCTCGAAGGCGGCAGCGTCGGCGTCGGTCCACCAGTTGGTCAGGTTGCCGTCTTTGTCGAAGTTGCGGCCCTGGTCGTCGAAGCCGTGGGTCATTTCGTGGCCGATAACAACGCCGATGCCGCCATAGTTCTCGGCGTCGGTTGCTTCGGGGTCGAAGAACGGAGCCTGCAGAATGGCTGCCGGGAACACGATTTCGTTGGCCATCGGGTTATAGTAGGCGTTAACGGTCTGCGGAGTCATGCCCCACTCGGTTTTGTCGACCGGCTTGCCCCACTTGGCGTAGGTTTCGGCCTGGTGCCACATGGAGGCGTTGTGCATATTCTCGTAGTAGGAGAGCTTCGGGTCGATGTTCATCGACGAATAGTCCTTCCACTTGTCGGGATAGCCGATCTTAACGGTGAACGCGGCCAGCTTCTCGCGGGCGTTGGCCTTGGTCGAATCGCTCATCCAGGTCAGATTGTCGATATGCTGACCCAGCGCTTCGCGCAGGTTCTCAACCAGACCTACCATATATTCCTTCGACGATGCGGGGAAGTATTTCTCAACGTAAAGCTCGCCGATGGCTTCGCCCAGAGTGCCCTCCGTGGCGGCCAGCGCACGCTTCCAGCGGGGCTTCTGCTCGGTCACGCCGCTAACAACCTTTGCGAACTCAAAGTTCGAGTTGGTGAAATCGTCGCTCAAGAAGCTCGATGCGCCGCTGACATAGTTCCAGAGATAATAGTCCTTCAGCTCGCGCTCCGACGATTTTGCCAGCAGCTCCATGCCGCGCTTAACCGGCTCGATTTCCGTTACGATAACCTGCTCGGGAGCCTCAATGCCCATAGTTTCAGGGAAGAAACGCTTCCAATCCAGCTCGGGATACATCTTTTCCAGCTCGGCCAGAGTGCGCGGGTTATACATTGCCGGAATATTGCGGCTCTGCTCGCGGGTCCAGGCCTTTTCGGCCAGCGAAGTCTCGATTTTCATAACGTTGGCCATGATGCGCTCGGCGTCCTCCTTGGAGTAACCGGCATTCTGCATCTGGTCAACAATCAGCTTCTTGTAGGCCTCGCGCACCTGAGTGTTGCGCTCGTCGTTTTCCAGATAATAGTCGCGGTCGCCCAGGCCCATGCCGCCGCCCGAAACATACATTGCATACTCGTTAGAATTGCTCATATCCTCCATCGGGCCGGCGCCGAAGAAAGGCGAAGCGAAATTGCCGTGCATCCAAATGAACAGGTCGGTCAGCGAATCCTTCGGCGTGTTCTCGATGCGCTGCAGATCGGCCAGAATCGGCTGCGCGCCCTCGGCGTTGCGACGCGTGGAATCCATTGCCAGATTATAGATCGTTGCTACCTTGAAGGCCACCGAGCCCTCCTCGGGGTTCGACGACGCAACGTTCGTTACCAGCTGGCGCACGCGCTCCTCGGCAGTGTCGCGCAGCAGGTCGAAATTCCCGAAGCGCGCATACTCGCCCGTCAGCGGATGTTCCTGCATCCAGGCATTATTAACATACAGATAAAAATCTTCACCTGCCGGGATAGAATCCGACAGTTTTGCCAGGTCGAGGCTCTTGGTGGTAGGGGCCTTAGTGCAGGCCGTCAGAGAAATAGCCATAGCAAGAGCAAGTTTAATAAACTTCATGTTATGAATAGAAAAAATAAATTTGCCTGCAAAGTTACGAAAAAATCCCCCTCTCTCCAAAATATGCAATTGTTCTGCATCCGGACTTGACTAATAATTGTCATTCAAAATTTTGCATAATATAAATAAATGGCGTAACTTTGCAGCACAAACCGCAACGCAGAAGCCCGGTAAGGGGTAAGCGGGCGGGTTGTAGACATATCGAAAAGCGTATACTTGCGCTCTTTCTTGACAAACGGAAATCTGGTAAATTTCAATCTTCGTCGAGAATGTGGCAAACAGTAGATGCAATGTGGATTTGTATACCTAACTGAGCGTGAACGCTGGTGCGTTGACGGTTAGTTACTGTATATATTTCGCGTGAGGCTTCTGCATGTTTGCTCGTTCAACGAAGATGGGCAATACCAGAGCCTCCGTTTGTGGAACGAGCAAAGGTAAAGGTCCTCGCGCCTTTCATTTATAATGAATAAATATCTTCGAAGGGGATCCGAAGATTCATCTCAATTATGCGTAAAACTTTTTGCAAACTACTTGTTAAAGTATTTCTCGTTTCCTCTTTGTTTAGTATTACCGGCTGTAGCTTCAGTCGCGAAGCGGCATCGAATAATAATTTGGTTCAAACCGAAGTTGTTCTGCAGCGAGCAAACTATAAGGTTATCGGTACGGTGTCAGCAGAATCAAGGCAGGTTTATATCTTGGGAATTGGTGGCTTATCTAAAAAATCCTTAGCTCAATCAGCATTGTCTGATATGTATAAGCAGGCTGATTTATTGGGTAAGTCGCGCGCAGTGATAAATGTAAGCGTATGTTATAAGAATTCATTTTATACTCCTCTGGTTATAGAGTCTACGGCAATTGCTCGAGGTACAGTTATTGAGTTTACTGATTAGTAAGTATATGAGAAAGTTTGCCGTATTAGTTTCGCTTATTGTGAGTGGCGCGTTATTCGCCAATGACGTTATCACTCTTAAAAATGGTACAGTTATTGAGGGCGAAGTTTATAAGATACTTGAAAATGGTGATCTGTGTGTGCATAAAACAGATGGCAATGATATACTAATTCAACTATCTGATATTGCATCGCGAGCGTCTAAGAATAATGAGGAAGCACCTAAGGTTCAACCTAAGGTTCAAAAGTATGAGTGGCGGAAAGACCCGGATTGGTTTGGCGACAGCCTGACCTCATTATCCTCGACCGGTATCATGCTTAATGTGAGTTTCATTCACGGATTTAATTCTTCGGCGTTAAATTTCTCCGGAAACTTAGACTATGATTGGTACGTCTATGATGCCGTAAGCATGAAAGACGGAAACGGAGCCATGATTGGAGTGTCGTACTCGATTGGTTTGAATAAGTCCTTCTCTCTTGAACCCGGAGTGAGCGCTGCATTGTTGCACTATAAGCTGTATAGCAGTAGATATTATTGGGATGCAGAATCGTTGAGTTATATTGTAACAGATAAATATGATTGGTCGGCAAATTATCTTGGCTTAGAAATTCCGGTTTTAGTGACGTATCAAGTAGGCGTAAGTAAATCTTGTGATTTAGTATTCAAACTCGGACCATCGTTTCAGGTCTATAGGGAACTGCGTGGTAGCAACCCGAGCAATTCGAGTGTCGGGATTCAGATTGATACGGGCGTAAAATTCAGCAAGAGCTACGTTGGACTTGGGGTTAATCTATGCTGTTGGTCACATACTAACCAAACTTCTTTTTGGCTATCTGAAAAACGCCATCGGTTGAATATCTCATATTCATATATATTCTAATATATTCTAAGAATCTCACTCTCGAGAGCTACCTAACCTGATTAGAGCTTTCGAGAGTGTATTTTTTGTAATTTATGCTCTAAAGATTGGCTGGTTTCTTATGGTTGAATGAAGGTACTTCACTCGATACGGAATTTGTGCAACCAATTGAGCTTTGGCTGCATTTGGGTCTTAACTCAATATTACATATTGTACTAATTTTTAAGTCGTGTAAGAAAATTTGAAAACTTTTGCCAAAAAATTTTGTTAGTGATACTAAAATTAGTATCTTTGCATAAATTTAGAATTTATATTTATGTCAAAATTTCAAAAACTTGTTGAGAGGCTATTAAAGAAGCCAACGGATTTTGAATATAGTGAAGCCAGGACAATTTTACTACATCTGGGATTTGAAGAACTTTCCAAGGGTAGGACATCCGGCTCCAGAGTTGAGTTTGTCAAGGATGATAAATCAATTTTAATGCATAAACCACACCCGAGTGGAATTCTAAAGCAGTATCAAATCGCTCAACTTATCGACGTCTTGACGGAGTTAGAGTTAATTTAATTATAATAATTTTATTAAGATATGGGACTTTTGAAATATAAGGGTTATCAAGGCTCAGTAGAGTTCAGCCCGGCAGATAATTGTTTTTATGGTAAGGTTCTCGGACTTAAAGGTACTCTCATTTCCTATGAAGGTACAACGGTCGATGGTATAAGACAGGACTTTGAAGAAGCTGTTGATTATTATATCGAAAGTTGTAGAAGGCGTGGCATTGAACCGGCTAAACCTTATAGTGGGCGTTTTTTGTTGCGAATGTCTTCAGAACTCCATAGTGATTTAGCGGCTGCTGCGGCGAGCAATGGTACTACAATAAATGATTTTGTGAATATAACATTGTATCGTGCGCTTCATCAGGCGTAAAGACAAATGTGGAGGTTTGTCAGAAAAAAAGTACGAAAAAATTTGCGGAGTTCAGAAAAACTCGCTAACTTTGCAGCGCAAAAGCGAAACAAGGCGATTTAGTGTAGTGGCCTAGCACGCCGCCCTCTCACGGCGGAAACCCGGGTTCGAGTCCCGGATTCGCTACAGCAAAAGCGACCCTCCCGGGCCGCTTTTTTTTGTTCTTAGTGGGGGAAAATGAGGCGAGCCGCCCGGGGTGGGCGGCTCGCGGCGGGTTTATTTGGCGGCGGGTTTGAGCCAGCGGTCAAGCCAGCGGAAGAAGACGCGCTGCCAGAGAACTGCGTTCTGGGGTTTGAGAATCCAGTGGTTTTCGTCGGGGAAGATTACCATTTCGGCGGGAATGCCGCGGAGTTTGGCTGCGTTGAAGGCCATTTCGCCTTGCGACGAGAGGATGCGGTAGTCGAATTCGCCGTGGGTGATGAGGATGGGGGTATCCCATTTGTCAACGAAGCGGTGGGGCGACATGGCAAAGGTGCGCTGGGCGGTTGCGTTGTCTTTGTTCCAGTATGCGCCGTAGGTGGGGTTCATGGCTGCGTCGGCGGGAGCGTTTTGTGCGCCGCCACCCATGTCCCAGTTGGCGAACCACATTTCTTCGGTTTCGAGATATTGGCTTTCGATGTTGAAGATGCCTGCGTGGGCAATGAGGCAGGCGAAGCGGTGGTCGTGGTTGCCGGCGAGCCAGTAAACGGAGAAGCCGCCGTAGCTGGCGCCGGTGGCGCCGATGCGGGCTTCGTCGATCCAGGGTTCGGTTTTAACGTTGTCGACGGCGGCGAGGTAGTCGCGCATGTTCTGGCCGGGGTAGTCGCCTGAGATCTGGGCGTTCCATTCGGTGCCGAAGCCGGGGAGGCCGCGGCGGTTGGGGGCTATGATGACGTAGCCGTTGGCGGCCATGAGGGCGAGGTTCCAGCGGAAGCTCCAGAATTGGCTGACGGCCTGCTGCGGGCCGCCCTGGCAGTAGAGCAGCGCGGGATATTTTGCGTTGGGGTCGAAGTTCTGGGGTTTAACGACCCAGGTCAGCATTTCTTTGCCGTCGGTTGTGGGAACCATGCGGCGTTCAACCGTGGGCATCTGGATTTGGGCGAGGATTTCGTCGTTGACGCCGGTGATTTTGCGTGCGCTGCCGTTTTGGGCGTGGTAGATTTCGTTGGGGAAGAGCATGGAGTGGGCCATGGTGATGACTTCGGTGTCGCTCATGGGCTGGAGGCTCTGGTAGTCTACTTCGCCGGCGGAGATGACGGAAATGGTTCCGTCGAGCAGGATGGAGAACACGGGTTTCACGCCGTCGCGGTAGGCCAGGAAGAAGAGGCCGCGGGAGTTGGGCTGCCAGGCGATTTCGTCAACGGTGTAGTCCCAGTTGGCGGTCAGGTCGCGTTTTTCGCCGGTTGCGAGGTCCATTACCATGATGCGGTTTTTGTCGCTTTCATAGCCGTCGCGTTCCATCGAGAGCCATGCCAGCGAGGTTCCGTCGGGCGAGAAGGTAGGGTTGGTGTCGTAGCCCATCATGCCTTCGGTCAGGTTGCGGGTCGATTTGTCGGCGAGGTCGTAGAGGAAAAGGTCGGAGTTGGTCGAGATGGCGTAGGCCATGCCGGTTTTTTTGCGCGAGGTGTAGACCAGGCTCTTGCTGTCGGGACTCCAGGCGAAGCTTTCAATGCCGCCGAAGGGTTTGACGGGCGATTCATAGGGTTCGTCGCCGAGAATGTCAACGGGGTCGGAAATGGTTTTGCCGTCGAAGTCGGCCAGGAAGGGGTGGGGGATTTCGGTTACCCATTCGTCCCAGTGCTTATACATCATGTCGTCGATGATGCGGGCATTGGCCTTGGGCAGGTCGGGATATACTTCCTGGGCGGTTTGGGCATATTTAACCTGCTGGATGAGAACGATTTTCTTTTCGTCGGGCGAGATAACGAAGCCGTCGATCGCTTTTTCGAGCTTTGAAACCTGGCGGCGGTCGGAGCCGTCGGCGTTCATGGTCCAGAGCTGGTTATGGCCTTCGGAGTCGGGATAGAGGAAGGCGATTTTCTTGCCGCCGTCGATCCAGGCCGCGTTGCTTTCGCTCTTGGGGGTTGAGGTCAGGCGCGAGAACTTGATGTTGTCCATGTCGGCGAGGTCGGCCAGGTAGAGGTCGGCGTTGGAGCGGTTGTGTTCAACGCTTTCGTAGCTGACGGTGTAGATGAGTTTCTTGGCGTCGGGGCTGAGCAGCGGGGCGCTTACGCGTCCCATGGCTTCGAGGGCGTCGATGGAGAAAACGCCGTCGGCCGACGTGAACTCGGGTTTGTCGACCATCGGGGTGTCGTCGTCTTTGGCTCCGCCACAGGCAGTGAGCGAGAGAGCCGCAATTGTTGTCATCAGGATTTTTTTCATTTGTGATGGATTATAATTGGTTGATTAGATTTGTGTTCGTTTGACTTAGCGCGGAAGAACTATGCGTTCGCCCAGGTAGCGGGCCAGTTCGGCGATGATGGCGCGGATTCCCTGAAGCTCCTCGAGCGTTTGGCGGGCCGACGAGGGGTCGGCGGCCAGGGCGGCGCGCAGTTCCTTTTCGCGCCATTGGAGAATGGCGATTTTCAGGCCGCAGGTTGCCCGGGGCACGCGGTTGCCTATCAGGTCGCGCTCGGGGGGGATGTGGGTGCCCTTGGTGTGGATTTTGCTCAGAACGTATTTTTCGGAGCCGAAAGCGGTTGCCAGGCGGCGAACGTCGTTGTCGGGGTCGGCGCCGAGAATCGTCGTGAGGAATCGCTCGGCCTCGTTGGCCAGGGTCATCTTGGCGGCTTCCTCGGCGGCCATTTCGGCCTCCTGCTCTTTGCGGCGGATTGAGTCAACGCTGCCTGCCGAGGCTATTTCCTCGGCGGCATCGGCCATGAAGCGCCGGCGCTCGGCCTCGGCGCGTTCGAGGGCGGCGGGAAGTTCGGCGCGCCAGGCTTCGGCGGCGTTTTGAACGGCAATGAACACCCGCTCCAGGTCGGGGTTGGTCAGGCGGATTTCGTCGTTGGCAAGGTCGCCGGCAACGTAGTCGATAACGCTCAGGTCGGTCATGTCGCCTTCGGCATCGACGACCTGACCCATTGTCAGCAGCCCATAGCGCGCGCAGAGCCTCACGACCTCCAGCTCCGGCGCCCGCAGGTAGGCGGCAATGTCGCCGGAGGTGCGGGTTGCGTTGCGCTTCGGTGCCGTCGGCTCAATGATTTCCGGGGTTTGGTCGGCCGGAGCCGAGGGGGGAGTGGCGGTGCGCTTGTCGGCGGCCTCGTTGGCGAACTTGGCAACCTGGAGGCGAACAATGTCCTCGTCCGTTTCCAGCAGGCGGGCACACTCTTTGATGTATTCGCTGCGGATAACCCGGTCGGGGATAACCGAGATGCTCCGCGCAATGCTGTTGATGACTCCGGCGCGTCCCACCGGGTCGTTGCTCTCGAGCGAGTCGAGCAGAATCCGCGTTTTGAAGCGGATGAAGTCAGTTTCGTTTTCCTTGAAATATTGCTCGATTTCCTCCAGGGTGTGGGTCTTGGAAAAAGAGTCGGGGTCGTCGCCGTCGGGCAGGAGCATGACCTTGATGTTCATGCCGTGGGCCAGGAGCATGTCGATTCCTCGCAGCGACGCTTTGATGCCGGCGGCGTCGGAGTCGTAGATAACGGTGACGTTCGGCGTGAAGCGATGAATCAGGGCAATCTGCCCTTCGGTCAGCGAGGTGCCCGACGAAGCCACTACGTTTTCCACCCCGCGCTGGCTCATTGAAATAACATCCATGTAGCCCTCGACCAGAATGCACTTGTCTTTCTTAACGATTTCGCGCTTGGCCTGGTAGAGGCCATAGAGCTCGTTGCTCTTATGGTAGATAAGGCTCTCCGGGGAGTTGACATATTTGGCAACCTCTTTTGAGGTTTTCAGCGTTCGGCCGCCAAAGGCAATCACCTTGCCGCTGACCGAAAAGACCGGAAACATTACGCGTCCGCGGAAGCGGTCAACCAGCTCGCCGTGGTTGCGCTCGGCGCAGAGGCCGGTCGCCGTCAGCATTTCGCGGCCATAGCCCTTTGCCAGGGCTTCGGTGCTGAGCGCATTGTAGCGCTCCGGCGCGAAACCCAGGCGGAATCGCTTGATGGCCGCATCGCTCAGGCCGCGGTTGCGGAAATAGCTCAGGCCAATGCTGCGTCCCTCCTCGGAATCGGTCAGCGTGCGCTCAAAAAACTGCAGGGCGAAATCATTGAGCGCCAACATGCTTTCGCGCTCCGTTGCGGCGGCACGCTCTTCGGGTGTCAGCTCGCGCTCCTTGATTTCGATGTTATATTTGTTTGCCAGCCACTTGAGAGCCTCAACGTAGCTCAGCTGCTCGTGTTCCATGATGAAGCCAACTGGCGTGCCGCCCTTGCCACACGAAAAACACTTGCAGATGCCACGCGCCTTGCTGACCGAAAACGACGGCGTGCGCTCATTATGGAACGGACATAGCCCCATATAGTTCGCGCCGCTGCGTTTCAGCTTCACGAAGTCACTGACAACGTCGACAATATCGGCGGTGTCAAGAATCTTTCTAACTGTTTCCTGGTCAATCAGAGCCATCAGCCTAAACTCTCCCGGATATTTATTTTCGGATGTTTATTTTCTTCTTCGAGGTTGAGGTCCTTTGGGCGCCGCCGGCTCGTAGGCCTTCAGTCCCATATCACCGGTGAAGATTTCAACGGTGATATTATATGCTGCATAATATTTTGCCACTGCAACGATAAGTGCATCTCCAAACGATTGTCCGGCCAAGGCGGTTTCTTTCCATGCTGACAGCGTTTTCTTCAGAGCTTCAGAGTCTATTAAGCCTGATTGCTCAGTAAATGCCGCCCACGGAACGTTGCCGTCAATCGCATTTTCAATGTGTTCCACAAATGAGTTGACAACATCGTGTTTGTCTCCATGAGCCTGGGCAATGTGATTGCCGGTTTCGATGATAGATGTCAACGGCATAATAAGGGTAGAGCCGGCTTTGATTTCGGAGTCAATTTTTTGTTTGACTGAATCGAATGTCCATCTGTTGCCGTCGGGGCCGCATGTTTCTTTGCCGGGTACTCGTAGCCAGACACACAGTATGCTCGTGTCGAGGATGATAGCCTTTCTCATTTTGTGTTATTTAAGAGCAGTCCTTTGGTCATCATGGCGCCGGGCGAGTAATTTGCCAGCAGTTTGAGAAGATCGGGAGCATCTTCCAGCAAATCTATTTCGCTGCTCCCTGTGAGTTCTGATCGCGACACATAGCTTATGAACGGAAGCATTTCCGGCCCAAGCGCATCAATAAGCACAGGATTGTGGGTCGTGCAGATGATGTCGATATTCTTTCTCGCACCCAAATCTTTTAATGCTATCGCTAATTCTCCGGCGCGTGATGGATGAAGCCCATTGTCAACTTCTTCAATAACCATGGTGGCTCCTTCCTTTGCTGATAACAGGGCTGCTACTATAGCGATAAACCGAAGAGTTCCGTCTGACATTGAGCGGGCGTCGAATTCGGAGATTTCTCCATCTATCCACTCCTCCGCGCAGTAGAGCATAGCGTCTGTCTTAAAGCGACCGACCGGTTCTGCCCATATTTTAATCAAATCTTTTTCCGGCAAGGGCTTGACGTAGTTGGTCAGCGTCTCTTCAAAGTTTTTTTTCTGTTCTTCGGGTAGTCCGGCAATCATGCCGGCTATGTTTGAGCCATCGGAAGCAAGGTTATCTGCCAATGGACTGTAGGTGCGCATTTTCTCGGGTTTGGGGTCTAATACAAAAATAGACTTCAACGAAGATGCAACAAGCTCTGCCTTATCTTTTATCTCTTTAATTACGTTCAGATTCGGAATCTGGGACAATATCGCTGTTTCGCGTTTCAGCGGCAGGCCCTTGCGCGGCCCCGCTTTGTCTTTAAGGAAACGGGCGATGATTTGGTTGTTGCCGGGAATGGCTTCGTCGGTTGAGTATAGAATCTTCTCTTTTCCGTTGGAGAACTTGACCGATAATCGTTCGTGGGTTAGCAGGAGCTCTTTATCGTCAAGAGTAAAAGAAAATTCGAAGGTAAATTCTTCTTTTCCGATAATGAGTTCAGCAGTTATACTTGCGTGGTCTGTCTGCCGCCTGATTATGCCCTCCGAGCCTCCTCTAATCGAAGACTCCGAGATGCGACAGCCACCGGCAATATCTGATAAAAAAGAGAGTGCGTCAACGATATTCGACTTGCCGGCCGAATTTGCTCCGATAATAAAAGTCAACGAATCAACCCATAGTTGAGCCGATTCAAAGCTTTTCCAGTTTTTAAGAGTGAGGCATTTAATCATAAGTATGAAATTCGATACGCAAAGTTACGACTTTTTCGGCAACTCTGCAAGTTGGGGGAGTCAGAGGTTGCGCAGGAGGGTGTAGAGGAGGGTGAGGAGCAGCAGGGTGTAGGCGGCAGCGGGCGAAAGGAGCAGGCGGCGAAGTCGGTGCAGGCGGGGGTGCTCGGCGGCGAAGGCGAGGAGTATCAGGGGAATGGCAACGAACAGGGCGGGATTGAAGGCCCAGGCTTCGGCGAGGTGGCCGTGGAGCAGGCTGTGGAGCGCACGCGCCGAGCCGCACCCCGGGCAGTCATAGCCGGTCAGCAGCTTAATCCAGCAGCGCGGATAGGGAAAGGGGCCGTTGACCGGGTCGAAGGCGTAGGTCGTTGCCGCAATGGCTGCCAGTATGGCTGCGGCGGCTATGAGCCTGAGCGTTTTCATTGCTGAAGGCCGGGTGTCAGCTCCTCGGGGAGTAGGGGCATGGCTCCGTTGCGGGTGCAGACGTAGGCGCTGACAAGGGTTGCGCGTTCGTGGGCCTGCTCGATGCTGTCGCCGCGCAGCAGCGAGGCGATGAAAGCGGCGGTAAACGAGTCGCCGGCTCCGACGGTGTCGGCCACCTCCACTACCGGAGTGGGGCGGAAAAAGTAGCCGTCGGGCGTAAAGACATAGCTGCCGTTTGTTCCGCAGGTGAGAATCAGAATGTGCAGGCCGTAGGCCTTGACCAGAAATTTGCAGCGGTCGCTGACGCTCTCGCCCGGCAGGTTGAGCAGGTCACTGATGATTTCCAACTCTTCATCGTTAATCTTCAGGATGTTGCACCGTTGCAGCGAGTCAATGATGAGTTCGCGCGAATAGTAGTGTTGACGCAGGTTGATGTCAAAAACTATCAGCGGGTCATTGGTCGGGTCGATCGAGTCGAGAAACTCGGCAATCGTTTCGCGCGAAACCGGGCAGCGCCTTGCCAGCGAGCCGAAGCAAACGGCTTTCGTCCGGCGGGCCATGTCGCGCAGGGTTGCGGTGAAAGGAATGTTGTCCCAGGCAACGTTTTCGGTAATGTCGTAGGCGGGAATCCCGTCGGCGTTGAGCTCGACTTTAACCGTTCCGGTCGGATAGTCAACGCGTTGCAACTCGCTGTTGAGACTCTTGGCGGCGAAGTCGCTGATGATTTCATCGCCGAGCGCGTCGAAGCCGATGGCGCTCACGACGCAGCCACGCAGGCCGAACTGCGAAACGTGGTAGGCGAAGTTGGCCGGCGCACCGCCGATTTTTTTGCCGTCGGGCAGGAGGTCCCAAAGGACTTCGCCGATGCCGACGACGAGGAGGTTAGTCTTGGAGGATGGAGTCATGGCTGAAAAGATGGTAGGTTACTGAAGATAGAACAAGCGGGTGGTGGCGCGGGTCGTGGCCGTGTAGAGCCAGCGGTAAAAGTCGATGGTCTGCATTGCGTCGGCCGGCACTCCGGCCAGGTCGGCGATAACGTTAATCCACTGGCCGCCCTGGGCTTTATGGCAGGTCACGGCGTAGGCATACTTTACCTGCAGCGCCTGATAATAGGGGTTAGTGCGCAAGGCGCGCATACGGGTCGAGTGGGGAGTGTAGTCGCTAAAGAGCTCCGGGTCGTTATAAACGCTGTCGAACAGCCGCTGCTGGTCCTCGGCCGTGAGCGCCGGCGAGTTGGAGGTCAAACATTCCAAAACGATTTTGCAGTCGAGCTCCACCGACCGATAGGGAAACGCCAGCCTGACGTCGGCAAAGCGAAAGCCATAGCGCTCCTCCGTTGCATAGAGGCGAACAACGCGCGCCGTGTCGCCGTTGGCAATGAAATCCAGGTCGGGAACCTTGGCGCTCCAGTGATAGTTGTTTTTCGCAACGAGCAGAAGCTCGTCGCGCGTCAGCTCCTCCTCGCGGCCCAGAATGGTTGAGCGTATGGCCAGGTTGAACTGCGTAGCGCGCCAGTTGGCGCGGGTAACGATGATGGTTTCGTCGATGCCGTCGGCGCCATAGAGGTCCGACAGCAGGTCGGGCATCTCCTGGCCGTCGAGCGGCATAACGTCGTCGAACCCGAAGTTCAGCTCCGGCAACGGCAGCGGATCGATGCGCATCTGGCGCCGCAGGCTGGTTGCGTTGAACAATATGCCCGACGACCGGGCCTGGCGCACGGTGTCGGTCAGCAGCGCGCGGGTTACGCGCAACCCGTAGGAGCGCAGCGTGTCGGCGTTGAGCGCCGGCGATTCCGTGCAACCCACCGGGGGTAGCTGCGCCGTGTCGCCCAGCAGAATGAGTCGGCAGGCGTGGCCGGTGTAAACGTAGTGGATGAGGTCCGACAGCAGGTCGGTGCCGGAGCCGTCGGCTACCGAGCCGATCATCGACGCCTCGTCAACGATAAAAACCGTTCGCGAGTGATTGTTGTCAACAACTGCCGAAAACGACTGTCCCTGGGCCGGCGGCCGATATATTTTGCGGTGAATAGTGTAGGCCGGATAGCCCGAATAGGCCGCAAACACCTTTGCGGCCCGACCCGTCGGAGCCAGCAGAACCGAGGCTACCCCCGCCGAGTGGAGCGCGCGCACCAGGGCGCTGACCAGGGTCGTTTTGCCCGTGCCGGCATAGCCGCAGAGCATAAACACCGAGTCGCTCGGCGCTCCCGAGCGGCAGAAACGCGCCAAAGCTGCCATACACTTGACCTGCTGTTCGGTCGGAGTGTATGGCAGCTCATTGAGAATCGTTTCGGCAAATTCCCCGACTGTCATTTAACGGGCTGCTATTTGCTGGCGGCGGTTAGCGGAGCTTCCACTCAACGCCATCTTTCGTGTCTTTGACGTCGAAGCCCATCGCGGCCATGCGGTCGCGGATGAGATCGGAGGTCGCCCAATCTTTCTTGGCCTTCGATTCGGCGCGGATTTGCAGCAGCAGGTCAACCGCCTCCTCATAGGGGCGCAGGTTGGCGCTGCCGGCGGCGGCTTCGGGGGGCAGAACGCCGAGGATGTCGAACAGGAACGTCTGAAACAGCTGCTTCATCTTGTCGAGGTCGGCGGCGGTAGCCTTTGCGGTTCCGTCGTTGACCTGGTTAACGATGCGGCAGAGGTCAAACAGGTGGCCGATAACCACCGGCGTGTTCAAGTCGTCGTCCATCGCCTCATACATCTTTGCCTCCAGCTCGTCCAGGCCGGTAACCGTGCCGGTCTCCGACGGCTTCAGGTCCAGCAGGCGGCGCCAGCCGTCGGCCATGCGCTTATATGCCTTTTCGGCGGCCTGCAGGGCTTCGTTGCCGAAGTCGAGAGTTGAGCGATATTGAGCCATGAGGATGAAGAACCTGATTGTCATCGGCGAATAGGCCTGGGTCAGCAGCGGGTGCGAACCCTCGAAGAACTGGTCGAGCGTAATGAAGTTTCCATAGCTCTTGCCCATCTTCTTGCCGTCGATGGTAATCATGTTGTTGTGCATCCAGTAGTGAACGGCGTCGTGGCCGTTATGGGCAACGCTCTGGGCGATTTCACACTCGTGGTGGGGGAACATCAGGTCCATGCCGCCGCCATGAATGTCGAACGTTTCGCCCAGATACTTCTCGCCCATGCACGAACACTCCAGGTGCCAGCCCGGAAAGCCTTCGCTCCAGGGCGAGGGCCAGTGCATTATGTGTTCCGGCGCGGCCTTTTTCCACAGGGCGAAGTCGGCGGGATTGCGCTTTTCGCTCTGGCCGTCGAGCTCGCGGGTGTTGGCCTGGAGCTCGTCGATGTTGCGGCCCGAGAGCTTGCCGTAGTGGTGGTCGGCGTTATATTTCGGCACGTCGAAATAGACCGAACCCTCGCTTTCGTAGGCATAGCCGGCGTCGAGAATCGACTGAACGTAGCCGATTTGCTCAACAATGTGGCCCGACGCGTGAGGCTCGATGCTCGGCGGCAAAACGTTCAGCTTTTCCATTGCCTTGTGGTAGCGGTTCAGATAGTGCTGAACGACCTCCATCGGCTCCAGCTGCTCCAGGCGCGCCTTGACTGCGATTTTGTCCTCGCCGTCGTCGGCGTCGTTGACCAGGTGGCCAACGTCGGTGATGTTCCTGACGTAGCGAACCTTGTAGCCCAGATGCTGAAGATAGCGGAAAAGGATGTCGAAGGTAATTGCCGGACGGGCGTGACCCAGGTGGCCGTCGCCATAGACCGTCGGGCCGCAAACATACATTCCGACCCGCTCCGGATGGATGGGCTTGAACAGCTCCTTGCGGCGCGACAGTGAGTTATAAATCGTCAGATTGTTTGCTTTCATAGCTCCTTATGCGCCCATGAAGGGGTTGGGGATGCCGCCGTTGCCGGGCTGCTGCTGTTTGGGCTGGCGAGGCTTGATTTCGCCAAAGGTCTGTTCGTAGCGCTGAACGTTTTCGGCCAGGGCGTGGAGCAGCTGCTTGGCGTTTTCGGGGGTCATGATAACGCGGGTCTGCACGCGGGCGGGGTTCATGTTCGGCGCAACGGTGATGAAGTCCATGAAGAACTCATTGGGGCCGTGGGCGATCATTGCGAGGTTGCAGTAGTTACCTTTAGCCACTTCGGGCGACAGTTCTATTTTGATTTCTTGCTGTTGGTTCTGGTTTGCCATAGTCGTGTAGTTTTTATTAGTTGGTTAATTATATGATTTATGCGATTTATAAATTTTATAAGATTTATATGAGTTATTTTCTGATAAGAACGGCTTGCGAGCCGGGGAGGTTAACGTTGATTGCACGCAGCTCAGGTATCTTTAGGATAGAATCCGCATTCCAGCTGGCATAGAGCTGCCTGTCGGCCGACGCGACCGCATCGGTTGCCGGCAACACGACAACGTAGGCCTGCGCAATGGAATCACTCAGCGTTGCACTGTCGACTATCATGCTCAGCTCGCGCAAATTGCCGCTAAACGTTATGACGGCGCCGAAGTTAATCCATTCGCCCGAACGCCAGGCGCGGGCCTGGCTCACGTCGGCGCTCGCTGGTATCTCCGACCGGGAGGCGACTTCGACCTTTCCGCTCGGAATCCGCGCAACGCTCAGCAGCGCAATCTCGGCGCTGACGCCATATTGCTCGGCCCGATAGTAGATGAGCACCCGCGCGCCGACGGGCAGCTCTTCGGGCGCATTCCATGCTGCCGTCAGCTCAACCGTCGAGCCGTCGGCTTCGGTGTAGCTGAACGTCGACAGGCCGTTGGCCGACCCGTTGAAGGTAGCGATAGAGGCCACAAGAGGCGCCGATGCCGGCTCCTCCGAGGCGCTGCAGCCGGCGATAACCACTGCAGCCGCGATTGCGATAAACAAGAGCAGTTTCTTCATATCAACCGCAAATTTACAACATTAATTACTAATTACCAAGCCGCAATTATTAATTTTTCTAAAGGGCATGGTAAAATCCTTGCGAAAAGTGGAAAATAAATTGCGCCCGCTTTCTCGTCAGAAAGGGGGCGCATACATTGCTCTAAAAGAGTCTGGCTCCGATGCTTACTTGGAAGCGATTTCTTCGGAAACGGTCAGACACTTGCGGCCTTTGGCGCGGCGGCGGGCCAGAACTTTGCGGCCGTTCTTGGTTGCCATGCGTTCGCGGAAACCGTGTTTGTTAACTCTCTTGCGGTTTGAGGGTTGGAATGTTCTTTTCATCGCGATTTTATGATTTGATTATTTACGTAAATTCAGTCTTAGTGACTCTTACCGAGGCGCAAAGTTAGGTAAAAATTTTCAAACCACCAAAATAATCTTGCATAATTCCAAAAATGTGCGTAACTTTGCACCCGAAAACGGAGTGTAGCGCAGCCCGGTAGCGCGCCTGGTTTGGGACCAGGTGGTCGCAGGTTCGAATCCTATCACTCCGACCGATTTTTTGTTAAAAATTTGCACGGTTAAAGGTTTTTTTGTAATTTTGCCGCGCAAATTGCAATAACATAAACCTGATTTAATTAACAACTAACTAAATAGCAAATGATTATCGTACAAGTAAAAGAAGGCGACAATATTGAAAAGGCCCTCAAAAAGTTCAAACGCAAATTCGAAAAAACCGGCATCGTTCGCGAGCTCCGTTCACGTCAGGCCTTTGAAAAGCCCAGCGTTGCAAACCGCAAGAAGATGATGAAAGCGGTTTACGTTCAGCAGCTGCGTTCGGTTGAAGAATAATCGATAGCGCACTTTTTGCAAACTTTTCGCCCGATTTATTTGGCGAAACGAAAAGATTGACGTAACTTCGTGGGCAGAGCGGCGGTCATTTCCCCGCAATTGTAAATATGCCTCAGACTATTCAATCTTTTCTCGAATATATACGGTGTGAGCTGAATCTTTCGGCTTGCACCGTTTCGGCATATTCCGACGACTTGGCGCAGTGGGCCGACTTTGCAACCGGCGGCAACCCGCAAGCGCTGGAGCCGATGAGCGTAACGACGTCGGACCTGCGCCTGTGGGTCGCGCATTTGAGCGCTTCGGGCCTTTCGCCCCGCTCGATTCGCCGAAAGGTGTCGGCGCTCCGCTCATATTTCCGCTACCTCTGCGCGCGCTGCGGCGCCCGCAGCAATCCGGCCGCCGAGCTGCGGACCGCCCGTCCGCCAAAGGAGCTGCCGGTCTATATCCGCCCCGACGAACTCAACGAGCGCATCGATTCCGGCCTCGGCGCCGATGAGTTCGAGGAGCTGCGCAACGAGCTGATTATAACGATGTTCTACTCGACCGGCATTCGTTGCTCAGAACTGATGAATCTGCGCGATTGCGACATTGATTTGAGTCGCGGCGAACTAAAAGTGCTTGGTAAACGTAATAAAGAAAGAATAGTGCCTTTCGGCGCTGAACTTTCGGAAATGATCAAGCGATATAAATCCACACGACCCTCCGGCCCCGGCCCCCAAGGCGAGCTCTTTACCCGCAGCAACGGCCTGGCCCTCTACCGCAAGGCGATATATAATATCGTTCACAACGGCCTGGAGGGTGTTCATGCCCGCAGGGTGTCGCCCCACGTTTTGCGCCACTCCTTTGCAACCGACATGCTCAACGGGGGCGCCGACCTCAACGCCGTTGGCAAACTGCTGGGCCACGCCTCGCTCGAAACCACGCAGATTTATACGCATGTGACCCTTCGTGACCTTAAAAATAATTATCAACTCGCACACCCCCGTGCACAAAGAAAAAACCAATAGCTCTATGGAAACTAAAATTCAAGCCATCCATTTCGAAGCAACCACCCAACTCGTTGACTTCATTAACAAGAAAGTTGAAAAACTCGTTCGCAAGAATCCTGCGATTGCCGACGCCGCCGTTAACCTGCGCGTTGTTAAGCCCGAAACGCAGCTGAACAAGGAGGCCGTTGTTCGCATCGCCGTGCCCCATGCCGACGACTTCGTTGCAACCAAGGTGGCCAACACCTTTGAAGAAGCCATCGACCTGGCTATCGCCGCCATTGAGCCGCAACTCGAAAAGCTCAAAGACAAACACTGAAAACTCTTTTGACTCAACCAACTCGGTCAGATTCGGCGCCAAACGCGCCGGGTCTGACTTTTTTTTGCGCGTTGTCGGTTTTTTTTGTAACTTTGCGGAAAAATTTTTGCATATGCTCAACAATATCGAATCATTGAAAAACGAGATTCTCGCCCTGCAGGCATCGACCGAAGCGCAGGTTGAGGAACTCCGCATTAAATATCTCAGCAAAAAAGGCGCTATTTCGCAGCTGATGAACGATTTCCGCAACGTTCCCGCCGACCAGAAGCGCGAGCTGGGCGTTAAGCTCAACGAGCTGAAAACCCTGGCAACCGAAACCATCAATAACCTCAAGGCCGCCGCGCAGGCCAAGGAAGCCTCCGATTCGGCTGCCGCCCTGGATTTGACGCGCACTGCGGCTCCGCTGCCGATGGGCTCGCGCCATCCGCTGAATATTGTTCGCAACGAGATTGTCGACATTTTTTCGCGTCTCGGATTCTCGCTGGCTGAAGGCCCGGAGATTGAAGACGACTGGCACGTTTTCGGTTCGATGAACTTCCCCGCCGACCATCCCGCGCGCGACATGCAGGACACCTTCTTCATTCAGCGCAATCCGGCCGACGTTTTGCTGCGCACGCACACTTCGTCGGTTCAGGCCCGCGTTATGGAGCACACTAAGCCGCCGATTCGCGTTGTGTGTCCCGGTCGCGTTTACCGCAACGAGGCCATTTCGGCCCGTGCCCACTGCTTCTTCCACCAGGTTGAGGCGCTCTACGTTGACCGCAACGTCAGCTTCGCCGACCTGAAGCAGGCCCTGCTCTTCTTTGCCCGCGAAATGTTTGGCCCCGAAACTCAGATTCGCCTGCGCCCCAGCTACTTCCCCTTCACCGAGCCGAGCGCCGAAATGGATATCAGCTGCAACATCTGCGGCGGAAAGGGCTGCGCGTTCTGCAAACACACCGGCTGGGTTGAAATCCTCGGCTGCGGCATGGTTGACCCCGCCGTTCTCGAGGCTTGCGGCATTGATTCAACGGTCTATACCGGCTATGCCCTCGGCATGGGTATCGAGCGCATCACTAACCTGAAATATCGCGTCAACGACCTGCGCCTCTTCTCGGAAAACGACGTTCGTTTCCTCGACGAATTTGTTTCGGCCCGATGACGCGCCGCGAGCGTTTCGACCGGGTCATGGAGCGTTTCCGCCAGGCGATGCCCGACCCCAAGACTGAACTGAACTATTCTAACCCGTTTGAGTTGCTCTGCGCCGTTATTTTGTCGGCGCAGTGTACCGACAAACGGGTTAATCTCATAACTCCCGGCCTCTTTCGCGCCTTTCCTACGCCGCAGGCTCTTGCGGCCGCGAGCGTAGAGGAGATTTTTGAGTGCATCTGCTCCTGTTCCTATCCTAATAATAAGGCGCGCCTGCTGCAGGGCATGGCGCGCACTTTGGTCAGCGATTTCGGCGGCGAGGTTCCGCGCAACATGGATTCTCTGCTGTCGCTGCCCGGCGTCGGGCGCAAAACGGCCAACGTTATCCTGTCGGTCGTTTGGGGCGATGCGGCGATGGCCGTCGATACCCACGTTTTTCGCGTCAGCGAGCGTATTGGTCTGACAACAGGGTCGAAGACCCCGTTGCAGACCGAAAAGATTCTGACGGCCAATATTCCGGCTGCCGACCTGCCGCGCGCCCACCACTGGCTGATTCTCCACGGACGCTACGTTTGCAAGGCGCGGCGGCCCGACTGCGCGAACTGCATAATCGCCGACCTTTGTCGCCACGCCGGCCACTGACCCACCGGGAATCAGTGGGTCAGGAAGTGGCGGAAGGATTTGATGGTCAGTTCGATGTCGGTCAGCGAAGCGGTTTCGCGCGCCGAGTGCATGGCCCAGAGGGCAATGCCCATGTCAACGCCGTCGATGTCGAGCGTCGAAGTCAGAATGTTGCCCAGGGTTGAGCCGCCGGGCGAGTCGGAGTGGTTAACGAACTCCTGGACGGGCACTCCGGCCTCGGCGCAGATGAGCTTATAGCGCGCAGCCGAAAGGGCGTCGGTCATGTATTTGCAGTTGGCATTTACCTTGATAACCGGGCCGCCGCCGAGGCGCGGCAGGTTGACCGGGTCCATCTTTTCGAGATAATTGGGGTGGGCACCGTGGGCGCAGTCGGCCGAAATGAAGAATGAGCGGCCGAGGGCTGCCAGGAACTGCTCCTCCGAGGCGCTGTGGGCGCTGATTGAAATGCGGCGCAAAATGTTGCGCAGAACCGGCGAGTGGGCGCCCTGGCGGGTGGCCGAGCCGGTCTCCTCGTTGTCGAAAAGCGCCAGAACGCGCGTGGCGGCTGCGGGGGTGTCGGCGTCGTCGATCAGCGCGCGCAGCCCGCACCAGGCCATTGCCAGGTCGTCGAGTCGCCCGCAGTTGACCCATGATCCGTCGGCGCCGACGGTCATCGGCTCCTGCAGGTCATAGAGCGTAACGTCGAAATCAACGATTTCCTTTTCGTCGACTCCGAGGTGGTCGGCCAGCAGGCGGCGGATAGCTCCGGCGCCGCCGAGAGTCTTGCTGACATAGCCCAGAACCGGCAGCATATCCTTTTGGGCCGACAGCGGCTGGCCCTGGTTCACCTGGCGGTTGAAGTGGATTGCCAGGCGCGGAATGATCAGGCGCGGTTCGCTGAGACTCACAATGCGCACCGACAGGTCGCTGAGCACTATGCGGCCCGTCAGCCCCAGCGGGCGGTCGAACCACGAAGCCCAGATGGCGCCGCCATAGACCTCGGTGTTGAGCTTGACCATCAGATCGTCGCCGCCGCTGCAGCCACCAACGGCGATTTCCGGGTTCGGCTTCAGGCGGAAGCCGGGCGAGTCGGTGTGGGCGGCGATTATCGAGAACTTGCGTTCCGAGCCGACGATGAAGGCAAAAATCGCCGAGTCGTTCTTAATGACATAGGCGCGCGAGCCGGGAGCGAGGTTCCAGGCGTCGGATGATTCATAGAGGCGGGTGAAGCCGGCGGCGTCGAGCAGCTTGGCCGTGGCGCGCACGGCGGTGAAATTGCTGACGGAGCGGCTCATGAAGTCAAAAAATGGTGTCATGGCTGATTCTTTGGATGGATAGAAATTATTATTAGCGCAAAGTTACGAAAAAGTTTTGAAAAAAAATTGACCCTGGGCGGGGACGTCGCGTCCGTGTGCCCGGGTCTCTCTACTACTATTATGAATGATTGTAAAAGTGATTGTGTGTTTCGTGATTGTGATATTATGGAATGGATTGGGATCTTATTCGGCGAGGGCGACTCTAACTTCACCGTTGCGTTTGTTGACGAACACAACCGACGACGGCATCACGATTGCCCAGTGCGAACCGAGGTCTTCGGCGCCGGCGATACGTTCGATTTCAAGGGCCTGCAGGGGGCCTTCGCCGTGGGTGAGAGTCAGCTTGTCGCCGTCGAAGCCGAGGTAGTTGCTGTCGAAGGCATACATCATCAGCGCGTTCAGGTTGCGGTCGGTGCAGATGTCGGCGTCGGCGGCGAGGTTGTTGTATTTATTGTAGATATTGTTGATGTTATCGAGAGTGATCATATCGTTATTTTTGAGTTTTAAGTTTGTTCGTTTCGTTTGTTCGAAAGCAGAACACGGAAAGTTTGCGGAAAGTTGATACTGTAATCATTTTGTAACTTTCTTTTAACTTTTATGTAATTTAACCCCGATTCCCGCCCGAAAATACACAAAATTTAATCTTTTTTTTCGATGAACGGAGGCCGGCGGAAGGTTTTGCGGGGGTGGGGCAATAATTGGGGCGGGCGGTGCGTTTGTTAGGTGTGAGAAAGCGTATCCTGATATTGATGCTGGCGGTTCTGGCGGTTTTCTGCGCCGGAGCCAAGCAGTTTAACGATAAGTTGATGAACCGACCCTATGCCGACCTGAAGGCGTGGCATCTGGGGTTCAGTATCGGCATGCACATGCAGGATCTGCAGTTCACGAACAATGCCGCCGTTGCCGACAACGGCGAGCAATGGTTTGCCGAGCAGCCGTCGTTTTCGCCCGGCTTCTGCGTTAACGGGCTGATTGATTTCAGATTATCGACCTACTTTAACGTTCGCCTCAGCCCGGGCATTTGGTTCGGCAACAAGATTGTTAATTTCCGCGAAGCCGGCTCGGACGCCATTGAGCGGCAAAACATAAAGTCAACCCTGCTGGTGCTTCCGGTTGATTTGAAATTTTCGAGCCTACGCTATCGCAACGTGCGCCCCTATCTGGTTGCGGGCGTGATGCCTACGTTCGACGTTGGCAAGCGGCGCAGCTCCGAGTTGCTCCACCTGAAAAAGTTCGACACCTTTCTGACCATCGGACTGGGACTCGACACCTATTTCCCCTACTTTAAGTTCATTCCGGAGGTTAAGTTCTGTTTCGGCCTGGCCGACGTTATTGAACACAAGCGCCCCGACCTCGACGATGACCCCGGGCAGATGCGCTTCACTAATTCCCTGGACCGCGCGGTTTCGCGCATGTTTGTTCTGACCTTTTATTTTGAATAAATTTGCAAGACATATAATAATGGTGTTGTTCGCGGCCCTGGTGGCCGCGTTGCCCGTTAGTGCGCAAACCGACCCGAATCTGACCCAGTATTTTCAGGCACCGAGCTTTCTGAATCCCGCCGAGGCCGGCGCAACGGACCTGCTGCGCCTGCGAGGCGGCAGCCGCATGCAGTGGCTGGGCATCGAGGGCGCTCCGCGCGACTTCATGGCGGCGGCGGATATTCCGTTTGCCGTTTTCGGTCGCCGCTGGGGCGGCGGCGCAACGATGTTTCAGGAGTCGATAGGTCTCTATAAAACCCTGAGCATCAACGGCCAGCTGTCGGCCCGCCAGAAATTGGGCAAGGGCTATCTGACCGTTGGCGTTCAGTTCGGCTACCTCGAGCAGAAGTTCAAAGGCTCGGAAGTTGAGATTCCGACCGACGATGATTTCCACGACGCCAACGACGAGGCCATTCCGACCTACGACGTCGAAGGCAACCACTTCGACCTGGGAGTCGGCGTTGGCTACGTTCACCGCCTGTTCACCCTCGGACTGAGCTGCACCCACCTGATGCAGCCGTCGATTAAAATGCAGCGCGAGGGCAGCCAGGGCTCCGGGTCGTCGGACGAGCAGTATTTCGAATTTATTTTCCGGCGCAACCTTTATTTTATCGCTTCGAGCAATATTCCGCTAAAAAACACGTTATTTGAAGTGTTGCCCTCCGTGATGGTTCGTTCGGACCTGCGCGGCGTTCAAGCCGACATAACCGCCCGCCTGCGATGGAAAAAGTTCCTGACGGCGGGTTTGGGCTATCGGACCAACGACGCCGTTTCGATTCTTCTCGAGGGTGAGTACAAGGGCATTCGCCTGGGCTATAGCTACGACTATGCGACCTCGGCGATTATGCGGGCCAGCTCCGGCAGCCATGAGCTCTGGGTCGGCTACTCCCTGAAACTCAACTTCGGCGAAAAGAACCGCAACCGCCACAAGAGCATCCGCGTAATGTAAGAAAAAACCAAGTAAACCAAAAACCAATCGAAATAAACCAGATAATCTTTCAGATGAAAAAGTTAGTCTCCCTGATATTCGTTCTAACGCTTGCGGCCCTGATTGCGGGCGGCATGACGTCGTGTGCGGGCAGCGCCTCGGGCAATTCCGGCGGCGAAGTTACCGGCATTGGCATCGGCGCCTGGAACGAGCCGGCGCCCTATGGCATGGTGTTGGTTGAGCGCGGCGCAATCCGTTCGGGCGTGAGCAAGCCCGACTCTCTGCGTGGCATCAAAGCCGACTCGAAGCCCATCAGTGTTGAATCCTTCTGGATGGACGAAACCGAAATCACGAACGCCAAGTATAAGCAGTTCGTGTTTTGGGTGCGCGACTCCATTATCCGCGAGCGCCTGGCCGACCCCGCCTATGGCGGCAACGAAGATTTCCGCATCGAGGAAGACAAGGAAGGCAACCCCATCGGTCCTTATCTGAACTGGGCAAAGGCTATTCCCTGGCGTAACCCCAACGAAGATGAAAAGCGCGCGATCGAGAGCGTTTATCGCATCAACCCGATAACCGGCGTTAAGGAACTGGACCCCGAGCAGCTGAACTATCGCTACGAAACGTATAACCACACCGAGGCTGCCAAGCGCCGCAACCGCATGGACCCGCGACGCCGCGAGTATAACACCGACCTGCCCGTGCCGACCGACGTTCCGCAGATTTCGAAAGACACCGCCTATATCAACGACGAAGGCGAGATTATCCGCGAAACCATCAACCGCGGGCTGACCGGCGACTATGATTTCGTCAACACCTATATCGTCAACGTTTATCCCGACACTACGGCGTGGATCAACGATTTCGAGAACGCCTACAATGAACCCTACACCCGCCTGTATTTCTCCAACGGCCTCTATAACGACTATCCCGTCGTTGGCGTCAGCTGGGAGCAGGCAACGGCTTTCGCAAACTGGCGCACCGACTTTTTGCGTCGCTCGCTGGGCAAGGAGGGCGTTTATGTTGAGCCCTATCGCCTGCCGACCGAGCTGGAATGGGAATACGCCGCCCGCGCCGGCGAGGATGAAAACGTGTTCCCCTGGGAGGGCGACCTGCCGATTATGGAAGACAAAGGGTGCTTCTATGCGAACTTCAAGCCGGCCGACGGCAACTATATGCGCGACGGCCACCTGATTACCTCGAAAGTAGGCACCTACAACGCCAATGATTTCGGCCTCTACGACATGGCGGGCAACGTTAGCGAATGGACGTCGACCGCCTACACCGAGAGCGTTGGAAAGCTCCAGGCCGACATTAACCCGCAGTATCGCTACGACGCTGCAAAAGAAGATCCCTATAAGTTGAAGCGAAAGATAGTTCGCGGCGGTTCGTGGAAAGATGTTGTTTCCGACATCCGTTCCGACATTCGCATGTGGGAATACCAGAATGAGCAGCGTTCCTACATCGGCTTCCGCTGCGTACGCACCCAAATCGGCACCGCCAAAGGCCAAAAATCCCGCAAATAATTCCAATAATTAGTAATTAGCAATTAGTAATTAGTAATTGAGATGACAAAGATTAAAAAGTATAAGAACGCGGTTGAGCGGTTTCTTTCGGGCGAAAGCGGCCAGCGTTTCTTCAACTTCGCATACTCCATCGGTGCCGCAATCGTTATCTGGGGCGCACTGTTCAAACTGCTCCACCTCCCCGGCGGTAACCTGCTGCTCATGATCGGTATGGGAACCGAGGTGTTCATGTTCATTATCTCGGCCTTTGACCGCCCCGCCAAACAATATCACTGGGAAGAGGTCTTTCCGGTGCTTGATACCCACGACGCTCAAGACCGCCCCGACCTTCAGGGCGGAAACGCCCCGGGCGGCGTTGTCATTACCGGCGGTATGCCCGCCGGAGCTGCCGTTGCCTCCGGAGCCGTGAGCCACGCCGCAGCCGTTGCCGACCAGCCGCTGGCACTCAACGCCTCGGCCAAGGAAGCCACCGAACACTACGTTGCGCAAATCGCCGCCCTCTCCGAGCAGATGGCCGACCTGCGCAAAAGCACCGAAGCGCTCAACAAGGTGACCGCCGTTTTGCTCGAAAGCTATAACGCTATCACTGAGAACTCCGATAAAATCACGGCGTCGTCGCAGGGCTACGTCGAAGAAATGACCGCCCTGAACCGCCACGTTGCCGGCCTGAACACGATTTATGAAATCCAGCTCAAGAGCGTTAGCTCGCAGCTCGACTCAATTGACCGCGTCAACAACGGCATCAAGGACATCCGCGACATGTATGAACGCTCGGCCGACACTTCGCGCCAGTATTGCGAGGAAACCGAACGCATGGCCCGCTACATGCAGCAGCTCAACGCCATCTACGCGCAGATGATTCAGGCAATGACCCAAAACATGCCCGGCGGCGCCCCCAAGGCATAACGCCGCCGCTCTCTCCCCCCAATAACAGTAAAAAAACTTAACCCCCAACACAGACAATATAAATGGCTCAAAGTTCCGGCCTCACGCCTCGCCAGAAGATGATCAACCTGATGTATATCGTGCTGACCGCGATGCTCGCGCTCAACGTCAGCTCCGATGTGCTCGACGGTTTCACTCAGGTCGACGAAGGCCTAAACCGCTCAAATACCAATGTTGCCGGCCGCAACCGCGCACTCTATGAGCGCCTGGAGCAGTTTGCCGAGCAGAATCCCGAAAAGGGCAAACCGTGGCTCGAGCGCGCGTCGGAGGTCGTTGACTTCACCGAAGCGCTGACCGCCCACGTTGACTCGCTCAAGCTGGCGGTCGTTAAGAAAGCCGACGGCAGCAAGGGTGACCCCACCAATATTCTGCACCGCGACGACCTGGAGGCCTCGTCGGCCGTGTTGCTCAATCCCGCAACCCTCGAAGGGCAGCGCCTGCGCCGCCAAATCGACGCCTACCGCTCGTTTATCGTCGAGCTGATTGCCGACACCCTGAAGCAGAAAACCATTGCCGAAGCGCTGTCGACCGAAAACCTCGACGCCAACGGTCGCCCGCGCCTGCAAACCTGGGAAGAAGCCAACTTCGAGGCCAAACCCGTGGTTGCCGCCGTTACCCTCCTGTCAAAACTCGAAAACGACATACGCTATGCCGAGGGCGAGGCGCTGACCGCCCTGCTCGGCGCCGTTGACGCCGGCGACGTTCGCGTTAACGAGCTCAACGCCTTTGTTATTCCGCGTTCGCGCTCGGTTATGCGCGGTTCGAAATACTCGGCCAACATTGTTCTGGCCGCGGTCGACACCACCCAGCGCCCCGCAATCTTCATCGGCGGCAAGCAGCTGCCCGAAGGCTCCGACCTCTATGAGTTCCCGACCGGCGCTACCGGCACGTTTGACTACTCCGGCTACCTGGAGGTGGCCCACGGCGACGGCACGACGACGCAACATCCCTTCACGTCGTCCTACACCGTTTTCGAACCCACCGCAACCGTTTCGGCAACGATGATGAACGTTCTCTATGCCGGCATCGACAATCCGCTGTCGATTTCCGCCCCCGGCGTTCACTCCAACCAGATTTCGGCAACCATGACCAACGGCACTCTGACTCGCCGCGGCGACCTGTGGATCGCCCGTCCCTCGGCAGTTGGCAAAGACGCGGTAATCACCGTTACGGCCAACGTTGACGGCGCAAACCAAACGATGGGCACCACCACATTCCGCACGCGCAAGCTCCCCGACCCGACGCCGTTCATTACCTACACCGACGCCCAGGGCAACGCCGACCGCTATCGCGGCGGCAAACCGCTGTCGAAAGCCCTCTTGCTCTCCTCGCCCGGCATCGAAGCCGCAATCGACGATGAGCTGCTCAACATTAAGTTCAACGTTGTCAGCTTCCAGACCGTGTTTTTCGACCAGACCGGCGCCAACATCATTGAAAACTCAAACGGCGCCCAGTTCTCGGAGCGCCAAAAGGCGCAATTCCGCCAACTCAAACGCGGCAAACGCTTCATAATCACCAACGTCAAGGCCTCCGGCCCCGACGGCATTACCCGCTCAATTTCTCCCCTCGACGTTCTCGTTAACTAACTCCGCCCTATGAAAAAAACTATCATATCGGCCCTTATGGCCATCGCCGCTCTCGGCGCAGCAGCCCAGGAGCAGACTTCGTCGACCGCCACCCTGTCGCGCGGCCCGCGCACGCGTCCCGGCCAGCAAACCGAGGCGTCGGCGCCCGGAGTGTCGCTGCGCATGCAGTCGCAGTCCGAAGCCTCGCGCCCCGATGCGTCGCTGAAATACATGCGCGTCATCTACCGCGAGCTCGACCTGGCCGAGGAAGATGCCAACGCTCCGCTCTATTTCCCCGAAGACCTCGTTGACGGCAACGAGAACCTTTTCCGCATAATGTTCCGCCTGCTGGCGCAGAACAAGGTGCCGGCCTATGAGTATCTCGATGGCCGCGAGGACTTTTCGGAAGCCAACCGCGCCAAGATGGCCGACATTATCAACCGATTCGACATTCTGGCAACTCCCGCAAAGGGTTTCTCCGAAAAAAATCCGGTCTACGACATTGAGCCGGTCGACGTGCCGACCAACGAGGTGCTCGCCTACTTCATCATTGAGCGCTGGGAGTTCGACAACCGAACCAACAAGATGCGCACTACTGTCGAGGCCATTGCCCCGGTAATCGTTCGCGACGATGCTTCGGCCATTGCCGGCAAAACGCCGATGTTCTGGATGAAGATGTCGGACCTCAAGCCCTACCTTCAGGCGCAGTATATCTTCACCGACGACGACAATAACCTCGCCTCCCACACCTACGACGACTTCTTTACGCTGAATCTCTACAAAGGCAATATCTACAAAACCCGCAACCTGCGCAACCGAACCCTGGCCCAGATGGCCAAGGAGGACCCCGACACGCTCAAGGCTCTGCAGGACTCGATTCAGCATCGCCTCGACCACTATGCCGACAACCTTTGGGTTCCCTCGCGCGAGGAGCTGCAAAAGGCCCGCGAGGCAGCCGAAGCAAACCCCGGTGACTCAACCAACATTCCCGTTGAGGTGCTCCCCGTTCGCTCCACCCGCAGCCGCTCCGAGCGCGCCTCGACCCGCTCGCGCGAAACCAAGAAGCCCAAAGCTCGCGCCGCAAAGAAGCCGAAGTCAACCCCTTCGCCCTCGACGCCCAGCTCGTCGGCCTCGCGCTCGGTTCGCAACCGCCGCAAGTAACCTCCCCTGACGCAATATTTTCGCAGCGCCCTCCGCCGAACCTTTTTCGGGCGGGGGGCGTTGGATTTTTATGAGAGTAACAAAGGGAATACAATGGTCGTTAGACGCGATGCGAACCGTGGTGTTCGTGTTGTCGGCTCTGCTGATTGCCTATATCAGCTACGACACTTTCACAGGGCGCGACTTTCTACACAATGTCGCCTACATGCGCTTCCAGTTCTGGATGTGCGTTTTCTTCATCGTTGACTTTTTCTATGAGCTGGTGTTCGCGCCCGACCGGCGCCACTATCTGCGAACGCGCTGGCTGTTCCTGTTGCTGTCGATTCCGTATCTGAACATCATAACCTACATGCAGCTGCCGGTAACGGCCGACGAAATCTATTGGGTGCGCTTCATTCCGCTGGGGCGCGCGACTATGGCGCTGGCAATCGTTGTTGGCTACCTGTCGAAAAACAAGGTCAGCTCGATTCTTGCCAGCTACATAATGATTCTCGTTGCGTTCGTTTATTTCGGCTCGATAATCTTTTTCAACGCCGAACACGGGCCGAACCCCGACGTCCACAGCTACTGGAACGCCCTCTGGTGGGCATGCATGGACACGACGACCATCGGCTGCGACATTCAGCCGGTAACGGTTGTCGGCAAGGTGGTTTCCGTCGTTTTGGCAATCATGGGGATTCTGATGTTCCCGCTCTTTACCGTCTACGTTACCTCGATGGTTACTCGCGTTGCTCAAGCGCATCGTTCAGCTCCCGGCGAGCCGACGGACGGTCAATGACGTAGCGCTCGTAGTAGCTGATGAGCAGGGCGGTCATCGGCAGGGCTATAATCATTCCGAGCACTCCGAGCAGCGACCCCCAGACCGAGAGCGACAGCAGAATCAGCGCCGGGTTCAGCCCCATTGCCGAGCCCATGATTTTGGGCGTCAGAAACAGGTCCTGGATGCACTGAACAACGATGTAGACCACCATCGCCTCGCCAAACGTTATCCAAAAGCCGGAGGCGTTTTCAACGCTATAGATCAGGCAGAGCAGGGCGGTTATGGGAATCGACATCAGTTGCAGGTAGGGCACCATGTTGAGCAGGCCGATGAACAGGCCGAGAACTATTGCCAGCGGAAGCCCAACGATCAGGAAGCCTATGGAAAAGAGAATGCCAACGATGAAGGCTATCAGCGACTGGCCGCGGAAATAATGGTTCATTGCGCGCTGCAGGTCGCGGCCGAGGGTGTTGGCCTGCTTGCGGAAGGCCGGCGGAACGATGGCCTTGAAGCCGCGGTCAATGCGGTCGTAGTCGAGCATGATGAATATAACGTAGAGCACGACCAGCGCCCAGTTGAAAATGCTGATGATAAAGGTGATGCTATGGTTCAGCAGCTTAACGGCGCCGTTGCCGATGCTGACCCAGTCGGTGTCGGACATAACAGCCGACAGGCTGCCGAAGTCGATGTTTTCCTTCAAAAAGCGGTGAACGCTCTCGGGAATGAAGGGCACCGCCTGGTTCGAGGAAACGTATTCGTTAATCAGCGCGCTGACCTGGTGCGTTTCGGCGATAATCGACGGAATGAACAGCCAGCCGAGAATCATCATTGCGAAAAACACGCCGAAAAAGGTTACGAACACGGCAACGACCCTCCCCTTCAGGTTTAGCAGCCGGCGGTTGAACTGAACCATCGGCTCCAGAATGTAGGCGATAACGACGGCCACTCCGAACGGGAGCAGAACGTCGCGCAGATAGTAGACCAGCCAGAGTGCTATTCCGAAAATAAGCGCTCCGAGCATCATGCGCACAACGCGGTCAAACGTGAACGGCCGTTGGCCAAAGGCTTTGTCTTTCATATCGGCTTCTTCTGATAATGTGTTGGCAGTTGAGTGAATTTGTGCGTGCAAAATTAAGAAATTTCCATTGATTTTGCGTAACTTTGCAAGCAAATAAACCAATTTATCATTGCAATGACTACAAAATCACAAAAAACCGTTCTTTCCGACCAGGCCTGGGCCCGCTGGACCGCCCTGCTGCTGCTGGCGCTCGGAATGTTTTGCGCCTACATCTTCATGGATGTTATGTCGCCTATCAAATCGCTCGTCCAGAGTCAGTTGGGCTGGGACAATACTGCGTTCGGAACGATGCAGGGTTCCGAAACCTTCCTCAACGTGTTTATCTTCTTCCTGATTTTCGCAGGTATTATTCTCGACAAAATGGGCGTGCGCTTCACCGCGCTGCTCTCGGGCGTCGTAATGGTTGTCGGAGCAACCATCAACTGGTATGCCGTTACCGACATGTTTGCCGGCTCGAGCCTGGAGGTTTGGTTCACCGAGCATCTTAACTACATTCCCGGCTTCGACGAGCTGGGCGTTTCGCCGTTCTACGAGGGCATGCCCGCTTCGGCCAAGTTCTCGGCCATCGGTTTCATGATTTTCGGCTGCGGCGTTGAAATGGCCGGCATCATGGTCAGCCGCGGCATCGTCAAGTGGTTCAAGGGCCGCGAAATGGCCCTGGCAATGGGCTCGGAAATGGCTCTGGCTCGCCTGGGCGTTGCGACCTGCATGATTTTCTCGCCGCTGTTTGCGTCGATTACCGGCACTCCGAAGGTGTCGTCGGCAGTGGCTTTCGGCGTTGTTATGCTGATGATTGCGCTGATAATGTTTATCGTTTACTTCTTCATGGACGCCAAACTCGACTCACAGACCCATGAGGCCGAAGAAAAAGACGACCCCTTCCGTATTTCCGACCTCGGTCAGATTCTGACCTCGAGCGGCTTCTGGCTGGTTGCGCTCCTGTGCGTTCTCTATTATTCCGCGATTTTCCCCTTCCAGAAATATGCCGTCAACATGCTTCAGTGCAACCTGACGCTGACCCCCAACCCCGCCGAATCGTTCTGGGGTTCGCAGGCCCAGACGGTTCTCCAATATGTTGTCATGCTGCTTTGCGCCGCTTCGGCCTTCGTTTCGAACTTTTCGAAGAATAAGGCTATGAAGGGCGGCATGTTGACCCTGTCGGTTGTTCTGCTGGTGCTTTACTGCTGGATGGGCTATATGTGTCAGTCGGCAGCCGCGATTTTCGCCGTGTTCCCGCTGCTGGCAGTCGGCATCACCCCGATTCTCGGCAAATTCGTTGACCATAAGGGCAAGGCCGCCTCGATGCTCGTTTTCGGCTCGCTGCTGCTGATTGCCTGCCACCTGACGTTTGCCTTCGTCCTGCCCGCGGTTAAGAGCAGCCCGGTCGGCGGCGTTGTTGTTGCCTATCTGACCATTCTGGTGCTGGGCGCTTCGTTCTCGCTGGTGCCTGCGTCGCTCTGGCCTTCGGTGCCCAAGCTCGTCGATGCCAAAATCATCGGCTCGGCCTACGCGCTGATTTTCTGGATTCAAAACATCGGCCTCTGGCTCTTCCCGCTGCTGATCGGCAAGGTGCTCGACGCAACCAACCCCGAAATCGTCAAGGCCGTTGCCGACGGAACCATGACCGAGGCGCAGGCGTCGGTCAGCTACGACTATACCTGGGCGCTCGTAATGCTCGCCGCGCTCGGCGTTGCCGCGCTGCTCATCGGCCTTTGGCTCAAGGTGATTGACCGCAAGCACCACCTCGGCCTCGAAGAACCGAACATCAAGCCCTCGATGCAGGCCGAAGAGGCTGAAGTTGCCGATGCCGAACTCTAACGGAATCGCCTATAATTTCACGCCCGGCAAGGGCGCTCCGGTCGTTATTATGCACGGCTGGGGCTGCTCGCGCCAAACCGTGGCCTCCATCGAGGCCGCGGTTCGCTCGCTCGGGCGCCCGGTGCTGAACGTGGACTTTCCCGGCTTTGGCGAGTCGCCCGAGCCGGCAGCCGTTTGGGGAACCGACGATTATGCGCGCGCCATCGAAACGCTGCTCGACCGCCTGGCCATCGGCGGCGACGCCGTTCTGCTGGGCCATTCGTTCGGCGGCCGCGTTGCCATAACGATTGCCTCGCGCCGCCCGGTGGGCAAGGTCGTTTTGGTCGATGCGGCCGGCGTCAAGCCCCGTCGCTCGCTGAAGTATTACGCAAAGGTCTATTCGTTCAAGGCGAAGAAAAACTTGCTGAAGCTCGTTTGCGGCAAGGAGCGCGCCGAAAAGATTCTTGACCGCCTCAGGGCTAAGGCCGGGTCGAGCGACTATCGCAACTCGTCGCCGAAGATGCGCGCCATAATGAGCCGCGTCGTCAACGAGGACCTCTGTCACCTGATGCCGCAGATAAAGGCTCCGACGCTGCTGGTCTGGGGCGAGGCCGACACGGCCACTCCCCTGGCCGACGCCAAAATCATGGAGCGACTCATCCCCGACGCCGGGCTGGTCAGCTTTCCCGGTGCCGGCCACTATAGCTTCCTTGACCGCCCCGGGCAGTTCGTGGCGGTGCTCACTTCATTTTTGAACTCATGATTCTATCCATTGTTGCGCTGACTCTTTGCGCCCTGGCCCTGGTGGCCGAATTTAGCCGCACCCTGATGCTGGTGCAGCAGAACTCATATCGTATTGACCGTTTCCGCCGCTCGCTGGCAGCGATGGGCGATTCGACTTCGTTTGCCAAACTGTTTGGCATCGTCTTTGCCCTGGCCGCAACGATTCGCGGTGTTCCCGAAGTTATGGCGCTCGCCGGCCTTGGTCTCTTCTCCCTGATAATGGTGATTCTTCGGCTCAGCGCCCGCCGCAAGTATAAGCACCCGCTGGTATGGACCCCGCGTGTCCGCCGCATTTTCGGTGTTATGCTGCTGTTGGTAGCTCTGATTGCCGTCGGGGTTTCATTCATGCCCCAGGGCCGCTGGGGCTGGGCCCGCGTCTATGCGATTCTGGCAATGTTTTTGTGGGTCAAGGCCGACTGGGTCGCCATCGCCGCCCTTTGGCTGCTCAAGCCGGTTGAAAAGAGCATCAATCAGCGCTATATCAACGACGCCAAGCGTATTCTCGCCTCCATGCCCGACCTGACGGTTATCGGCATCACCGGCTCCTATGGCAAAACCTCGACCAAACACTATCTGCACCGCATCCTGTCGGAGCAGTTTGCCGTTTGCATGACTCCCGGGTCGTTTAACACCACCCTCGGCGTTGTGCGAACGATCCGCGAATATCTCAAGCCGTTCGACCGCGTGTTTATCTGCGAAATGGGCGCCAAGCAGCCCGGCGACATCAAGGAAATCTGCGACCTGGTTCATCCCTCGGTCGGCATCATAACTGCCGTTGGCCCGCAACACCTCGAATCGTTCAAGACCATCGAAAACGTTCAGGCCACCAAATTCGAGCTCATCGACTCGCTGCCGGCCAACGGCCTGGCGGTGCTTAACAATGATTTCGAATATGTTGCCAACCGCCCCGTAGGCAACGTTGAGGCCGTTCGCTATGCCATCGAGCCGTCGGCCGACACGCTCTTCTCCGTTGCCGACATCCGCTATTCCGCCACCGGGACTGACTTCACCGTCCTTACGCCCGACGGCGAGTTGAAGCTCCACACTCGCCTGGTTGGCGAATGTAACGTTTCGAATCTCGTTGCCGCCGTTATCGTTGCGCTGCGTCTGGGCGTCGACAGCCGCCGCATAGCCTATGCCGTTGAGCAGATCGAGCAGGTCGAACACCGCCTGTCGGTCAAACGCACCGCCGGCGGCATTACGATTCTCGACGACGCCTTCAACTCCAACCCCGCCGGCTCGGCAATGGCGCTCGACGTTCTGGCCTCCCTGCCTGGTCGTCGGTTCGTGATTACGCCCGGCATGATTGAACTCGGTGACCGACAGGAAGAACTCAACGCCGACTTTGGCCGCAAAATCGCCGCCTCGGCCGACGTTGCCATCATCGTTGGCCGCTACAACCGCGACGCCATTGTCGCCGGCATCGAATCCGCCAAAAACGCCGCCCTCGAGCTCCACACCGTCGACACCTTCGCCCAGGCTCAGGCCCTCATGCTCTCCCAAGCCCGCCCCGGCGACGCCGTCCTCTACGAAAACGACCTCCCCGACACCTTCAAATAACCCCCCATAAATCAGGTGTTCATAAACTTGCTAATATCCTGCGGCTTGTTGTGACGTCGCAATTGCTATGATAATGAAAAGTCGCGATACATCAAAATATTATCTCTATATAGACGAGTGTGGAGATCATCAGTTGGATAAATTCAATCCGAATTTTCCGATTTTTACTTTATGTGGCTTTTTGGTGCCTGGTAATAAACTTGAATTATTAGAGGCTGCGGTTAAAAGTTTTAAGCGTGAGTTTTTCAATGATGAAAATGTAATCATTCATTCACGCGACATACGTAAACAAGAAAAGGATTACTCCATTTTACAATACCCTGATGTCCGCAAGAGGTTCTATGAGGGTATCAATAACATTCTTGGCCAACCGGGAGTGTATGTAATCGTTTGCTGTTCAATATTGAAAGAACCATTTGTTGAACGGTTCAGTCGGGGAGAGGATGTATATGGTCTTTCACTTAAATATCTTATTGAGCGAGCAATCTTTTGTATGGATGATAATATAGAAGGAGGAACGCTTGATGTTTATATTGAACGTAGAGGCATAAAGCAAGACCGGGCATTACTGAATTATTATAACCGACTGAGGGCAAAAGGTACAAAATGGGTAACGGCCGATCGGTTAGTTTCCCGATTAGGCCGATTTGTTTTTAGCTATAAGAAGGATAATATAATAGGTTTGCAACTCGCTGACTTAATAGCATACCCGATAACTCGATACGTACTTGACCCTAAAGCCTTGAATCCGGCGTATGAAATAATCCGAGATAAAATATACACGTACAAAGGGGCTATATTGGGTATGAAAGTTATACCACACTGAAAAGAAAAAGGGAGGTCTCTAAACCTCCCTTCCAATCGGTATACCCCGATTTCTAAAATCGTTGCTTATGCCCCGAAGTATTTCTTTTATAGGGGGAAACTCAGACCCCGAGTATTGCAAAGTTAGCAATAATTTCGGAATCTACAAAATTATAACAAAAAATTACGTTTAAGTTTTTTACAAGAGTTTGTTGTGGATGAGGCGAGGCCGCCTCCTTTCCCGGTTCTATGGCAAAAAAAGGGAGGCCGAAGCCTCCCCCGATCGTGTGTTTTAGTAATAGATCGGTTATTTCACAAGAACTTTTGCAACCGTCGAGGGCGAAACCTTGACGATATAAATGCCTGTGGCAAGATTCAGACGGGTTTCGTCGCTCTCAACAACGGCGCCGTTAACTGCTTTGCCATCTACGGCATAAACCGCAATCATTTCGCCCACAGGTGCGTTGCGAACAATGATGCCGCCCTCAACGATGTCGATAACAACGCCGCTCGAAGCCATCTCGGTCAGGCCAACTGTGTCGTCGACAGTAACCGCGCACATTGCGGTATGGTTGCCGCTGCGGGCAGTGATTTTTGCGGAGCCGAGCGATGCTAGCGAAACGCGGCCATCTTCGCTGACGGTAGCCACTTCGGGGTCAGACGATTCCCAGGTAACCGACTTGTCGGTAGTATTCTCAGGCTCATGCAGCGCCAGCAGGCTGAACTCATGGCCAACACCGCCAACGGCCTCCACAGGGAACACATTCAGCGCACGGGCTATTACCTCGCGAACCACAAACGGCAGCGACAGCTCATGGTCCCGATACTCAGCGGTTACGGTAGCGGTGCCGGGAGCATTGAACCAAACGACACCGTCGGCATCAACAGCCGCAACCTCAGGGTTGGTACTGCTCCAATTGAGAACCTTGTCGGTAGCATTTTCCGGCTCAACAACAGCACTCACTTCAACGCTATCGCCAACCTTGCAAACAATTCCCTGCAACTTAACGGCCTCAACCGAGTTGACGCGATTTTCAGTTCCAGGAGTAACGAGAGCGAAGATTGAGCCGGCGTCGTTGGCGTAATAGGTGTGGAAGATTGTGCTGTTATTATTAGTGTTGAGAGCGGTGGTATCCTCGGAGGGATCGGCTGCGAGAGCGAGGGCAACACCATAGTAAGTGCCGCCTTTGCGGAGGAATGGATAAACAACCTGCGCGGCAGCTTCTTCGGTAGCAACGGTTACGTCGGTTTGGCCGAAGTTGTCGGTAACGGCTTCACCAACGTAGATGTTGGCAGCTGCGTTGTATAGGATGTAGCCACCGTCGGCCTGAGTCTTGAAGGTGAATACGGTTTCCTTGGCTTCGTTGTATTCGTCGTAAACCCAAGAAGAGCCGTTAATGCTGATAAACTTGTTCTGGCGGAGATTTTTCAGAGTCAGCTCCATGTCGTTCATTCCGGTAGCGAGCAGCTCGTTAGCGGTTGCAATAGCGGTGGTGGCGATTTCGTCAACTGCTTCAGCGGTGGTAGCGGAGGGATTGAGAGCCTTGATTTCTGCGATAGCAGTTTTCAGGATGTTGGCAACCATCGAGGGAACAGCATCTACATAAACTTCGAGAGAGGCAACGCTGGCAGCGATAGCGTCGTTAACCATATCTTCGTCGCTTGCACCCATGATGCTCCAGATGGAGCCGCCGTCGGCGCCGTTCCAAAGAACTACCTTGGTATCAGCGTTCTGGTCAGCGTTGAGGGCGTTGTGGCCTTCAACATCGGGGAGAAGCATGTTAACACCGGTGAAACCGCTGTTGCTCTGAAGCATAAATTTGATTTCCTGAGCGCTTTCCTTCTCGGTGGTGGTGGCGATAGCGCCGTCGGTCAGAGCGAAATAGGTTGATGTTGCAGCATTGTAAAGGTAGTAGCCTGTTTCAGCAGCTTCGAGAGTGAACACTGCGGCAGCATTGGTGATATAGTCGGCAACCATAGGATAAGTGTCGGCGCTGGCACTCATATAAGCGGTTTTGCCACCGTTTGCGCGACGGAGGTTCTTCAGCGCGATCGGCTTGCCAACAAACATGGTGTTCAGTGTGGTGTTAGCATTGGAGATGATGTTTTCGTAGATTTCGGTGATTTTTTCTTCGAAGTTTTCGTCAATTTCAAAATTATTGAGGGCTTCGATGCCTGCGTTGAGGTCGTCGGCTACCCAGGGTACGTTGGCAATATAGGTGTTGAGAGTATCAATATGTTCTTGTATTGTTTCTTTGGCCATAAGGTTATACGCAAATCTGAGCGACCAGATCGAGCCACCGTCGCCTGCGCGATAGGTATGGAAGATTGTGCTCTTATTGTTGGTGTTTAGAGCGGTGGTAGCTTCAGTGGGTTCAGCTTCGAGAGCGAGAGCAACACCATAGTAAGTGTCGCCTTTACAGAGGAAGGGATAAACAACTTGTGCGGTAGCTTCTTCGGTAGCAACGGTAACGTTGGTCTGAACGCTCTCGTCGGTTTCAGCTTCACCAACGTAGATGTTGGCAGCTTCGTTGTAGATGATGTAGCCACCGTCGGCCTGAGCCTTGAAGGTGAATATGGTTTCTTTGGCTTCGTTATATTCGTCGTAAACCCATTCGCCGTCAGCGATACTGATGAACTTATTCTGACGGAGGTTCATGAGGCTCAGTTTCATGTCGTTCATGCCGCCGGCAAGGAGTTCGTTGGCGCTTGCAAGAGCAGCGTTGGCGATTTCTTCAGCTTCGGTAGCGATGGTTTCAGAGTAGGTGAGAGCTTTGATCTGATCGATAGCGGTGGTCAGGATGTCGGCAACCATTGCGGGCAGAGCGGGAACGTAGGGTTCGAGCTTGGCAACAGATGCGTCGATAGCGTCCTTAGCCTTAGCTTCGTCGCTGGCTTCGATAAGAGACCAAATGGAACCGGCGTCGTCAGCGCTCCAACTAACGAGGGTGGTCGTTTTTTCTAGGGATGAAGTATTGAGAGCATTATGATTAGATTCAATGGGCATAAGCATGCTAATACCTGTAAAGCCGCCATAAGTATTAAGCTGAAGTTTGATTGTCTGAGCGTATTCTTTTTTCGCAACAGTAGAAATGTTGTCGCCTAAGTAAACCTGCTGATCAGCATTATAAAGGTAGTAACCATCTTCGGCTGCTTCGAAAGAGAAAACTGTTGCAGGCGAGGTGGCGAGCAATTCTACCATTGGGAAAGTTTGGCTTTTGGCGTCAGCTGCGAGATAAGAAGTCCTGCCGAGCTCAGCACGACGGAGATTCTTAATGGCGATTGACTTGCCAACTAACATGGTGTTTAGAGTGGTGTTAGCATTGGAAATTGCGTTTTCGTAGATTTCGGAGATTTTTGCTGCAGAGTTTACGTCAATTTCCAAATCATTGAGAGCTTCAATACCGGCGTTGAGTTCGGGAGCAACTTGGGGAACGTTTGCGATGTAAGCGTTGAAGATGCCGATGTACTGGTCTACGAGATCTTCGTTGAGAGCCTGCTTAACGGTAGCCAAGCCGGCTTCAACGCCGTTGGTAGCATCAATCTTGTAGGCGGTCCAGTTGGTACCTGCATCGCCGGGAAGCCAGTTGCCGCAGAAATCGGAGCCGTTGTTGGCATCGAGAGTGCAATAGCCGTCAACGGTATCGTAGCCCGTTGAGTTGTTGAGGCAGAGACTAACGGTACCGTCGGCCTGATAAACGGGATAGATATCCTGGGGTTCAGCAGCGGTAGCGTATGCGTGTTGGTAATAGTAGTTCACGAAATTCATCAGACCACGGGTGCTGCCGTAGGCGGTGATATGGAGTGTGCCTTCGGCTTCACCGGGAGTAACGGCCCAGATGTTGGCCTTGGCGAGGTCGGCAGTGCGGTGTAGACGAACGAGGACGCCATTAGGGGTGTCGAGGAATTCGTCACAGTAGGCGAGGTAAGGGGTACCACAACCTGCCTTCAGAACATAGTAGTTGGGGGAGTCTGCGGTGCCGGCTTCGAGCTTGTCGGCGGCATAGACGCCCGCGGCCAAGGCCACGGCTGACAGGAACATTAAAGCTCTTTTCATAGCAGATTTTGTGAATTAAATGTAGTGCCGCGGTCATCCTCTCGTTGGCGTTGATTGGTTTATACAAGAAAAGCTCTAAGTTTGCAGTGGCCAAATAAGAGAGTGGAAAATTTATCTTAAAAAAGCCAAGAGAGGCGTATAAATTTTAACCGAGATCTTATGGAAGTCAGGTCAGTTTTTATTA
>JAAVDE010000038.1 GCA_014801955.1 Bacteroides sp.
GGCTTTTTCATTGAAGATTGCCGACTGGGAGTGAGGGCGTCTCGCCCTCGCATCTGCGGCAAATGTGGGGCTTCGCGATGCAGCCGAGGGCGAGACGCCCTCGCTCCCAGCTTCGCGTCACTGTTAAAACACAAGCCGGAGGCTTACGCTCCTTGAGTTTTGACGAAATGAAATTAGTAATTTCCACGGCTTTATCATTGAAGATTGCCTACTGAGAGTGAGGGCGTCCCGCCCTCGCATCTGCGGCAAATGTGTGGCTTCGCGACGCAGCCGAGGGCGAGACGCCCTCGCTCCCAGCTTCGCATCACAGTTAAAACACCCACCCAGGCTTACGCTCCTTGGGTTTTGACGAAATGAAATTACTAATTCCTAATTCCTAATTCCTAATTCCTAATTCCTAATTCCTAATTCCTAATTACTAATTGCTAATTAGTTTAGGGTTAGTCTTTGGCGAAGAGGTCGCGGGTGTAGACGCGGTCGCTGACGTCGGCCAGGTCGCTGCTGGTTCGGTTGGCGAGGATGGCATGGGAGCGGCGCTTAAATTCGGTCAGGTCGTTAACGACTTCGGAGCCGAAGAAGGTTGAGCCGTCGGGTAGGGTAGGCTCGTAGACGATAACCGTTGCGCCTTTGGCTTTTATGCGTTTCATAACGCCCTGAATCGACGACTGGCGGAAGTTGTCGCTGTTTGATTTCATCGTGAGGCGATACACTCCGATGATGCAGGGCGTTTCGGGGCTCCAGCCGGCGGCTTTCAGCACCTGGTCGGCGATGAAGTCCTTGCGCGTTCGGTTGCTGTCGACGATTGCCGACATCATGTTTTGCGGCACGTCGGCATAGTTTGCCAGCAGTTGCTTGGTGTCTTTGGGCAGGCAGTAGCCGCCGTAGCCAAACGACGGATTATTGTAGTGCGTGCCGATGCGAGGGTCGAGGCCGATGCCCTCGATGATGGCGCGCGAGTCCAGCCCCTTGACCTCGGCGTAGGTGTCGAGTTCGTTGAAGTAGCTGACGCGCAGGGCCAGGTAGGTGTTGGCAAACAGTTTGACCGCTTCGGCTTCCTTCATTCCCATGAACAGGGTTGGAATATCTTCCTTTATGGCGCCCGAAATAAGCAGGTCGGCGAAGATTCGGGCCCGGTCGCTCAGCTTCGGAATGTCGGCCAGGCGGGCGATGGCTGCATTTTCGGTGTCGCAGAGCGAGTCGCACTGAATGATTTTCGGAATGCCGACGATTATGCGCGACGGATAGAGATTATCGTAGAGCGCTTTGCTTTCGCGCAGAAATTCGGGCGAGAAGAGCAGGTTGAGCTGCTCGATGCCGCGCGCCGCATATTTAACGTAGAGCGAGCGGCAGTAGCCAACGGGAACGGTTGATTTGATAACCATTGTTGCCGACGGGTTGACGCTCAGAACCAGGTCGATGACTTCTTCGACGTGCGACGTGTCGAAATAGTTCTTTACGGGGTCGTAGTTCGTTGGCGCGGCGATAACGACGAAATCGGCGTCGGCATAGGCTTCGGCGCCATTGAGCGTTGCGCGCAGGTCGAGGTCCTTTTCGGCCAGGTAGCGTTCGATGTATTCGTCTTGAATCGGCGACTTGCGGCGGTTGATGAGCTCGACTTTTTCCGGAACAACGTCGACGGCAACGACGCTGCAATGCTGCGCCAGCAGCGTTGCGATGCTCATGCCGACGTAGCCGGTGCCGGCAACTGCGATTTTTATTTTGTCCATCGGTCGGAGGGGCGATTAGCTGTTAAACGGACGGCGGTTCAGGATTGAGCGTCCGAGGGTGATTTCGTCGGTATATTCCAGTTCGTTGCCAACGCTGACGCCGCGCGCCAGCTGGGTGATTTCGACCGGCAGGGTGCCGAGCCGGCGAAAAATGTAGAAGTCGGTGGTTTCGCCCTCCATCGTTGCCGACAGGGCCAGGATAACCTCGCGAATGCCGCCGGCGGCAACGCGCTCAACCAGTGAATCGATTTCGAGCTGGTCGGGTCCGATGCCGTCGATGGGGGAAATAACGCCGCCGAGAACGTGGTAGAGCCCGCGGAACTGGCCGGTATTTTCAATGCTCATAACGTCCTTGACCGTTTCAACGACGCAGATGGTCGACGAGTCGCGGTCGGGGTTGGAGCAGAGCGGGCAAACGTCGGTTTCCGAAATGTTGTGGCAAACCGTGCAGTACCTGACTCCGCGCCGCATTTCGCTGATTGCGTGCGCAAGGGCTTCGGCCTGCTCCGGTTCGCGGCGCAGCAGGTGGAGGGCCAGGCGCAGGGCGGTTTTCCGTCCCAGGCCCGGCAGGCGCGACAGTTCGGTAACCGCGGCTTCGAGCAGAGGCGATGTCAGCTCGCGGCTGCTCATTCAGGCAGGCGGTTGGTCAAAGTGTCGGGAAACACCAGGCGCGGCGTCATTGCAGCACCCTCTTCGGGCGTTACGAGGGCGTAGGCCATGATGATAACGATGTCGCCGCGGTGAACGCGCCGGGCGGCTGCGCCGTTGAGGCAAATAACGCCCGAGCCGGCGGGGCCGGGAATGGCGTAGGTGTCGAAGCGCTCGCCATTGTTGTTGTCAACGATAAACACGCGCTCGCCGGCAATGATTCCGGCGGCCTCCATCAGGGCGGAGTCAATCGTTATGCTGCCGATATAGTCGAGGTTCGCTTCGGTAACGGTTACGCGATGGATTTTTGATTTGAGTACCTGAATCAGCATTGGGGGGTGGGGGTGGTGAATTTAATATTGTCGATAAGGCGCACGTCGCCGGCATAAACCGTTACGCAGCCGACCGGCTGGCGGCTTTCGCTCCATTCGTTGACGGGCAGGCAGGTGGGGCCGTCAACAATCTGGAAATATTCGGTTTCGAGACCTTCGATTGCGTTGATGCGGTCAACGACGTAGGCCGTCGTTTGCTCAACGGAGTGGTTGCGGGCATAGTCGACGGCGGCGGCCAGCGCGCGATGGATTTCGGGCGCCTTTGCGCGCATTTCGGGGGTGAGGCGCACGTTGCGCGAGCTCATTGCCAGGCCGTCGGCCTCGCGTTTGATGGGAACGTCAACGATTTCCAGGCCGTTGAAGCCGCCTTCCAGCTCAACCATCTTGCGGATAACGGCAATTTGCTGGAAGTCTTTTTCGCCGAAGTAGGCGCGGGTGGGGCCGACCATGTCGAAAAGGCGGCTGACCACCTGGGCAACGCCGTTGAAGTGGCCGGGGCGCATCTTTCCCTCCATGACCGAGGCCACCGGGCCGAGGTCAAACTGGCGGGTGTCGGGTTCGGGATACATTTCCTCGACCGTGGGCACGAACGCTACGTCAACGCCGGCTGCGCGGAGCTTTTCAAGGTCGGCTTCCTCGGTGCGCGGATAGGTTCGCAGGTCGTCGGGATTATTGAATTGGGTGGGGTTCACGAAAACCGAAACCGCAACGAGGTCGTTGGCGCGGCGGGCGGTGGAAACCAGCGAGAGGTGGCCTTCGTGGAGCGCGCCCATCGTGGGCACGAAGCCTATTGTTCGGCCTGCGGCGCGCTCGTTGGCGCCCCAGGCCCGGAGTTCATCAGCTTTACGAATTACTTTCATAATCGGTTAATTTTTTGCGAGCGCAAAGTTACGGATTTTTTTTGCGCTGACCAAATCACTTTTCAATGTCGGAAAGAAGCGTTTCAACCGCAACGCGCAGCTGGTCGTCGATGCCGGCGGCAAGGCGCTCGGGAGTGTTGGCCACCTTAACGTCGGGTTCGAGTTGCTTGTTTTCGAGATAAGACCCGTCAGGGAGCTCATAGCCGATAACCGGAATGCCGAAATACATCGTGTCGTCGATCAAATCGACCCAGTTAACCGAGGTCATCGTGCCCGGAACCGGCATGCCTACGGTTTTGCCCAGGCCGCGGTTGGTGTAGACCCAGGGAGTGCCGTGGGCGTTGGAGTAGTTGGCTTCGCCGATGAGCATGATCGACGGCTTGTTCCAGCGGCGCGAGGGCATGGTCGCGGTTTTTTCGCCGCGCACTTTCTGGGTCAGATACTGGTTGCCGGAGAAGAGCACTTCGATGTCTTCGTGCATGCGGCCGCCGCCGTTCCAGCGGGTATCGATAACGATGCCTTCGCGGTCGTTATACTTGCCGAGCACGTCGGCATACATGGTTCGGAACGACGGGTCGCTCATCGACTGGATGTGGACGTAGCCCAGGCGGCCGTTTGAAAGCGAGTCAACCGCGGCAGCGTTGCGCTTGACCCAGCGGTCATAGAGCAGCGAGTTCAGGGCCGACGAGGTTATGGGTTTTACAACCTGTTCGCGGTCGCCGTTGACGCGCACCAGGGTAGGCTTGCCGGCCAGGCCGTTGAGCAAGGCTGTAAAGTCGGTTTCGGGGGTGATTTCGGTTGAGTTGATGTCGGTTATGACGTCGCCGGGGCCAACAATGGCGTCGGCGCGGTCAAACGGGCCTCCGGCAACCACTTCGGCAACCTTCCAGCCCGGGCCGGCGTAGGTCATGTCGTAGATCAGGCCGAGGTTTGCGGTGGTTTCATCGGCGCCGCCGCGCGGACGGTAGCCCGAGCCGGTGTGGCTAACGTTGAGCTCGCCGAGAATCTCCGACAGCATTTCCGAGAACGACGCATTATTATTAATGTGGGGCAGGAACTTGCGGTAGTGGTCGACCAGCGCATCCCATTTAACGCCGTGCATGTTCTCGGTGTAGAAGCGTTCGCCCTCTTCGGTGCGAACATATTCGAGCATGTAGTCGCGTTCGGCGGCGCGGTCAATTTTCTGGCGGCCCGAGAAGGAAACCGACTTGATTTTCTCGCTTGCGAAGGGCATTTTCTTCAGGCCCGAGGGCGACATGATGAACAGCTCCTTGCCAACGACCTGGAGCGCCGCGGCCGGCGAGCCGAGCTTCGAAACCAGCGAAATGTCGCCGGTGCGCAGATTGCGTTTCCAGAGGTCATAGCCGCTCTCGACTTTCGACAGATAGTAGAGCGTGTTGCCGTCGGGCGAAACCGCCGCATCGGCCAGGGCCGACGAGTAGGGGGTCAGGCGCTTGATGCGGTCCTGCAGGCCGGCGCGCTCAACGATTGTGAGCGAATCTTTCTTTTCGTCTTTCTTTTTGAAGAGCGCCAGTTCTTCTTCCGACAGGCGCGCGCGGTCGCGGGCGGCGCGGTTGAGATAGGCGGTCATAACGTCGTATTGGGTGCCCCACGATGCCTGGTTGCGCATGCCGTAGCGTTCCGAACACCAGATAACGGCCTGGCCGTCGGGGGTGAAGTGGGGCTGCTCCTCGAAGTAGCCGGTTTCGGTGATGTAGGAAATTTCGGGTTTCTCGCCGTTGGCGTTAACCAGCGCAATGTCGTAGTAGGGCGAATGGTGGTGGGGCACGCAGGTGAATACAATCCAGTTGCCGTCGGGGCTCCACGAGAACTGAATGGCGCCGTCGCGCTCGGGATTCAGCGAGCCGGGGGCGAGCAGGGTGGTTTTCTTGGAAGTGAGGTCAAGAACCATCAGCTCGTTGCGGTTCTGGATATAGGCGAGTTTAGAGCCGTCGGGGTTGGTTTGGGCCGAGGCGCGTTCAATGCCCTTCTTGGCCGGCAGCACGCGCTCGATTTTCAACGCCGTTGCGTGGGCCATGTCGGGGTCGTCCTTGCGGGTCATTTCGGCCTTGAAGATGTCGTTGCGGCCATCTTGGTCGCTGACGAAATAGAGCGTGCGGCCGCCGTCGGCCCAGCTGGGCGAGCTTTCGGCCTGAGGAGTTGCGGTTATCTGCTTGGTAGTTTTGTATTCAACCGAGGTTACGAAAATATCGCCGCGGTGGGAAAAGGCAATCAGCTTGCCGTCGGGCGAGGCGATAGCGTCGTTTGCCCCCGACGAGAAGTTAACGAACTCGGGAGCCTGATAGTCGGTGTCGATAATGTCGATGGCAACCTTGGAGGGAGCGGCGGCGCCGGGGGCCAGGGTGTAGATTTCGCCGTCGAAGCCAAAGGCGAGATCGCCGCCGTTTGAGCGCGAAAGGAAGCGCACCGGGTGTTCCTTAAAGGCGGTCAAGGCCTTGGGTGCAGCCGCGGTGTCGGCCAGGTCAACGGCATAAACGTTGGCCGAGCCGCCGTTGCGCTCGCTCAGGAAATAGAGCTGCGAATCCGACGCCACGGGCCACAAGTCCTCGCCCGCATGGTCGATGAGCATGGTGTGCTTGCCGGTTTTCAGGTCATATTTCCAGATGTTGCGCGTGGTGCTGGAAGTGTGGTGCTTGCGCCATGTGTTTTCCGGGCCTTTAACGTCTTGATAAACGAAAAATGAGCCGTCGGGGCTGAAGCTGACGTTGATGGCCGGGGTCGGGAGCACCTGGCGGATGGCCCCGCCGGCAACCGGCACGGAATATAGCTCCGTCAGTCGGGCCGAGGGGAAGGCGGCCGACGTTGCGGGGTCTTGAATAGCGGCGGAGAAATAGATTTCCTTGCCGTCGGGGCTGAACGCTTCGGGGCGTTCGGCAACGCTATATGAGGTCAGGCGGCGCAGGTTCGAGCCGTCGGCGTTGATGGCATAGATGTCGGCTGAGCCGTGGTGGGTGCCGGCGAAGGCCAGGGTCTTCGAGTCAGGGCTCCAGATGGGCGCCGATTCAATGTCGGCGGGCGTTGCGGTCAGGCGGCGGGCCGTTCCGCCTTTGGCGTCAACGAGATAGATGTCGCCTTTATAGGTAAAGGCAATGGTTTCGCCGTTAGGCGAGATTTTAACGTCGCGAAGCCACAGAGGAGTTGCGGCCGATGCGCTGCCGGCCAGGGCGAGCGCCAGTAGTGCTGCTGAAAGTTTCATTCCTGAGGTGGTAGTGGTTTATGGAGAGGAATAGTGTATATTATTGATAATGATAGTCCTAACTCGGAGTTGCGTTTCCCCATGCCCGGAACTGCCCAGGGCGCGCCGAAGGTTTCGGCTGAATGATGGATAACGCGCTGGTACTTAACGCCCCAGCCAAGCGCAATCGGCCCCCAGATTTTAACGTGGATGCCGGCGCCGATTTGCAGAAAGCCGTTCCATGAGCGCTGGGTCGGAAAGTCGGGGCGCTCCGTAAGGTTCCAGTAGCCGTTGGTTATCTCAACGTCGGAGAGCGAGTAGCTTACGCGGGTGAGCCCATAGCGCACCGACGCATAAATCTGGTAATCGGGATTGGAGTTATAGAAAAAGTTATAGTCCGCGCCGATTTTGAAAAACGGGCAGATCGGCGACCGGTAGGAGTAGTTCATCCCCTCCGGGCGGTCCGATGCTTTCGACAGGCCGAACTCGGCGGCCACGAAGTAGCGGTTATGGAGGCTCAGGCGCGCCCAAACGCTGCCGAGCCCGTAGTGCTGGCCAAGGGCGCGTCCCAGCGCCGGATAGATGTCAGCGCCAATATTGACCGCATCGAGCAGCGGATAAATGTTGCCAATCGCCTTTGGCTGGGCAAGAGCCATTGAGTCAACCCATTCGTTGCCTGAAATAGTGTCGAGGAACAGCGAGTTGCCCATGTCGTCCGTGACCTCCACGACCGACCCCGGCCTCTGGCTCTTTTTCGGTTTTTCCTCCTTGAGTTTCTTTTCCTTGGTTGGCGGAGTCGGGCGCGACGAGGTTGCGACCACCGGCGTTGATGTTCGCTGCTGGGCCGCTGCGATGAATCCCAGCGTCAGGCAAAGAATCGTTAGCAGCTGCTTCATTCGGTTTTCAGGAAAATCATCAGGCGTTCGCGTTCAACGTTGGTTATCAGCGGGTCGGTAACGAAAACAGAGTCGATGAGCCGGTGGAGATAGCTGACCGACGTCAGTTCGTAGCGCCACATGGCGCCGCAATCCTCGCCGTCGAAAAACGGATAGGAGTTATAGTCAATGGTCAGCGTGTCGGTCAGATTGCCGGCCTTGAACACGAACTGAGCGCTCGGCTGCATGCCGCGCAGCGGCAGGTAGACCTGGTTCGACGAGCGGGCGGTGTCGAGCAGAAGCGAGTCGCCGGGCGAGCCGACACCATATATTTCCAGCTTGCTGACCGACAGTTTTTCCTCGTCGGCCAACCGGTAGAACCCCGCCATCGGAATCGAGTTGCGGTTGTTCATACATCCCTCGTTGGAGCAGCCGCCCAGGAGCAGGGCCGCGCCGGCAATCAGGCAATATGTCAGCCAAACTGACCTCATAGAGTCTGCGAAATTTCGTAGTCGTTGCGGCGGGGATTACTGCGGGCAATCAGTTCGCCGACGAAGCCGGCCAGGAAGAACTGGCTGCCCAGGAGCATCAGCGTCAGCGACAGGAAGAAGTAGGGCGAGTCGGTCACCAAAATATAAGGTGAGCCCGAGTAAACGCGCCATAACTTCATGATTCCGACCGCTGCGGCCGAAAAGAAGCCTAACAGGAACATTACGGAACCCCAAAGGCCGAAAAAGTGCATCGGTTTCACTCCGAATTTCGAAGTGAACCAAAGGGTCATCAAATCCAGGTAGCCGTTGACGAAACGGTCGAGCCCGAACTTTGTGGAGCCATATTTGCGCGCCTGGTGGTGAACAACCTTTTCGCCGATTTTTTTGAATCCGGCGTTTTTGGCCAGGTAGGGAACATAGCGGTGCATCTCGCCGTAGACCTCGATGTGTTTAACAACGTCGCTCCTGTAGGCCTTCAGTCCGCAGTTGAAATCATGGAGATTCTTAATTCCCGAAACGGCGCGTGCGGTGGCGTTGAAGAGCTTGGTCGGAATCGTTTTGCTCAGCGGGTCATAGCGTTTCTGCTTCCAGCCGCTGACGAGGTCATAGCCCTCTTCCGTAATCATTCGGTAGAGCTCGGGAATCTCGTCGGGCGAGTCCTGCAGGTCGGCGTCCATTGTGATGACGACCCGACCCTGCGCGGCCTTGAAGCCTTCGTAGAGCGCGGGGCTTTTGCCGTAGTTGCGGCGGAAGCAAATGCCGTGGATATTTCGGTTTTCCGCCGCCAGTTCTCCGATAACCTTCCAGGAGGAATCGGTCGAGCCGTCGTTAACGAAAATAATTTCATAGGAAAAGCCGTTGGCGTCCATTACTCGCTTGATCCATGCAGCGAGTTCGGGCAGCGACTCCTCTTCGTTGAAGAGGGGCACAACGACACTGATGTCTATCGGGGTGCTGTTCATTTTCGTAATATTTTTGCAAAGTTACGAAAATTCTCCGAACTTTTTTGCGCCCTGTGGCGTTTTATAGACAAAATCAAGCTCATAACCACCAAATTCAAGTATATAGGCCGCCCGAAACGCCATCCGGACGGCCAATTTTTTTATCTCAAGCTGTTGTTTGCGGTCAAAAGCGGCTGAGCAGCGATGCGCTTTCCATTGCCCTTGGCCAGCGGAAGCTCGCGGCCAGCGCGCCGTTGGCGTCAAACAGTTCCGTCAGGTGGCCGTTATTGACCGATGAATAGCCGGTCAGCGTTGCGCCGGTGGCTTCCGAGTTTCGGGCGCCGCCGCAGAGCAACACTCCGCCCGTTACCGTGGCGCCGGGGGTTTTCAGGCCATTGTTGGTTGCGAACGCATAGACAACGCCGCCGCTCATTGCCATTGCAACGTCGCCGCTCATAGCCGTTGAGCCGTTGCCGATGGCGCTGATGCTGACTCCGCCGGCTGTGATGGCCAGTGAGCCGTGGGCGTTCAACGCTTTGGGAACCGACGAGTCGGCGTCGCCCTCTTCGGCGTTGCCGCTCAGGGCAATCGAGAGCCGCGAGCCGGAAATCGTTATGTTGCCGTCGGCGGTAATTCCCTTGCCGCCGTTGGCGGTAGAGGTCAGGGCGATGGTGCCGCCGGTAACCGTTACGTCGGCGTCAGACTTGATGCAGCCGGCTGAGCTCAGCAGGCCTTCGTCGTCGACCGCCGTGGTGCCCGACGAGGCGAGCACCAGCTCGCCGCCGCGAATCTGAATCTTGGAGTCGCTCTTCATCGCTTTGCCGGCCGGAGCCGAGGTGGAGGCAAAAACGTAGCCGCCGGTGATTTCAATGCCTCGGAAATCGTTAGTGGCGCCCGAGCCTTTGATATGAATGGCATTCTTTCCGGCATTGGTAACGGCCAGCGTAACGCCCGGATTAACGAACAGATAGCCGTCGCTGACCAGGCCGTGGCGATAGCGTCCGCAGATTTCCAGAATCCCGTCGCCGCCGAGAACTATATGGTCTTCGGCAAACACGCATCCTTTGCGCTGCTCCGAGCTGGTCAGGTAGTTCTCGCCGTCGGTCAGCCGGTTATGGCCGCGCGCAATCAGGAAAACGCGCTTTTTGATTTGGTCATTGATGGCGGGGCGGTCGGTGGCGGTCAGCGTCAGGTCGGAAAGCTCAAGCAGATGTTTGTAGCTGCCGGTCAGGCGCAGCGAGCCGCAGTCGGAGCTGCCCGAGGCGATGATTCTGACGCCGCGCGTCTGGCCGAGAGCCAGGTCAACGTTGGCGCCGGTGACCGTCGCCGTGATGCCGGCTTCGGCCGCGCCGCTAACGGTTGCGGCCGCGCCGTTATATACCACCCGAACAGTCGTTGACCACTCATTTTCATTCGGGTTCAAATCCGGATTGCCCTGCGGATACGATTCGGCGTCGGCTGCCTTTTGGCCTGCATAAACGGGAACGCCGTAGGTAAATTCCGGAATGACTGTCGGGTCATAATCGGGCGTGTCGCCCTCGCCGGCAACAATAACCACAGGAATCATTTCCGGGTTCGGTTCGGGATTGGAGCAGGCTGCGAGCGCCAGAAGGCCGATTGCGGCAAAAAAATACTTTGAGGTCATGCCTTAATAATTTAGAATGAAATCGTCGGAATCAAGGCCGGCGGGCATATACTCGCGCAGCTTTGTCAGTCCTTCGGGGTCGGTTGTCAGGTAAACGGTCTCCGAGCCGGTTGCGGTTGCCAGACGCGTGCCGATATAGTCGTCGGCGAAGCTCAGGCCGTCATAGTCGCCATATTCGTCGGAGCCGCTGCGGTTGGCAACCACCATGTATGCCTGATTCTCGATTGCTCTTGCTCTCGAAAGAGCCTCGAGGGCAACTGCCCGCGACTGAGGCCAGTTGGCCGGAAGGAGAAAAACGTCGTAGGCGTAGCGGCCGTTGTGCATCGTGTTTCTGCACCATACCGGGAAGCGCAGGTCATAGCAAATGCCCAGCGCGATGTTCCATCCGCGGAACCTGACGACGGCATATGGCTCGCGACCGCCGGTCAGAATCTTCGCCTCGGGTGAAACGTGGAAGAGATGGCGCTTGTTAACGAACGTTGTCTCCCCGTTCGGTTCAATGAAAAAGCCGCGGTTATAGAACTCCGTGGCCTGTTCATTGCGACCCAGAAAGCTGCCGGCGATTGCCAGGCGCCCGGCGGCGGCGATGGCGCGCAGGCGAGCCATCGTTGGCCCATCGTCGGTTTCGGCCACGCGGCCATAAACGTCGGGGTCGGCAACGAAGCCGGTCGAAAACAGCTCGGGCAGAACAACGACGTCTACCCCCGGCTCCAAATCGGCAACTGCCTTTTCAACGGCCTGGAGATTGGCGTCGCGGTTGGCCCACGAAATATTCAGCGAAACAATTGCTATGCGCAATGGTGAGGAAATCATCGGGTAGTGAACTTTTCGGGATACTTCCCCTCGAACGGGGTAAAATAATCTTTAACCGCACGCATATCGGCCTCAATGTTGCCGGTCGGAGTGAAAACCTTCTCCATAATAATAGTGCGGGTCTTGAAATCTATGGCCGCCAGGCAAACGGGCACCCCCGTTGCATAGGCAACGCGCAAAAAGCCCGTGTGCCACTCAGGCTGGAGCGAGCGGGTGCCCTCGGGCGTGATTGCAATATTCAGGCGCTTGGCGCTGTTGAACTTATCTATCAGCTGCTGCGTTAGCGACCGCCCCGGCTCATGGCCAACAGCCACTCCTCCGATGGAACGGAAAAAGCAGCCCAGAGGCCAGAAAAACCAGGCTTTCTTCATCAGAAAACCCGCGTGGCGCCCAACCGACGTTATTGCCAGCTCGCCGAGAATGAAATCCCAGTTCGAAGTGTGGGGCGCAACGCAGATAATAGACTTTTCGAAATCCGGAACGCTAAGCCGCACCGACCAATGGGCAAGCTTCAGCAGCTTGCCGCTAAGCCATTGCAACATTTTTCCGATTCCTTTATGCCTCGGCGTTTTTTGCCAGGCCGGCAATCAGATTCATGCGGTGAACGGCCTCCGAAAGCGATGCGTTGAACTGCTTGTGGAGCGTTGCGAAAGCTGCGCGGACATATTTGCTCTTTTCGCGGCGATACTCTGCTTCATTGCTGAAATCGCGCGGGCTTTTGTCGTAGCTGAAATTAGTTTTCTGAATCGTGCTTTCCTGCAAAACAGCCAGGTCAACAATCAGTTGGTTAACTTCATTGAGCTTCTCGGCAGGGCAGATTTCGCCGATAAGCAAACATTCGCCTACCAGGTCGCCACAGATATAACGGATTTGTTTTTTCAGAGTTCTTTTGCTTTGCATAATTATATATTTTAGAAATTAAACTTACGGTATTTCGCACTCAAAATTACAAATAAAAATCGAATCTTCAAAATTCTTTCCCATCAATTAGCAATTAGGAATTAGTAATTAGGAATTTTGGGCTTGCAATTCGGCCGATACAAAAATTTAGCAATTACTAATTTCAAATTACTAATTATTTTTAGTAACTTTGCGAGCGTAATAAATAAGGTAATGACTAAAATTCGCAAAATTTGTGCCGCTCTGGCGTTGTCGCTCGCCTCTGTTGCCGTGGCCGACGATTTGAATCTGCCGGTCAAGGTTATTGACGGTCGTGCAGTATATTATTATGAGGTTCCGTCGAAGGAAACCGTTTATTCGATTACTCGTAAGTTCGGCGTTTCGCGCGAAGAGTTGCTGCGCCTGAATCCTCAGCTGATCGATGGCCTCCGTGCCGGTTCAACGCTGATTATCAAGGTCGTTGATTCTCAGGCTGCCGAGGATGCTGACCCCGTTGCAGAGCCGGTTGAGCCGGTTGAGGAGGTCGAAGAGGTTGAGGAGGTCGAGGTTGAGGAGATTCCCGCCGACACCGTTGGGCCGCAGCGCCAGATTCAGCCGCCGATGCCCGCGCCGGCCGAGATAGTGATTGCAGACACTGTTGCCGTTGTTGAGGCCGACGCCGAGTCGGTCAATGTTGCCGTTATGCTTCCGTTCATGCTCGAAAGCGAGGCCATTACGCGCAACGCCCAGAATCAGCTGAACTTCTATCGCGGCATGTTGCTGGCGCTCGACGCACCCGGCAGCAGCGACGTTAAGGTGAACCTTTATGCCTACGACACTGAGGGTTCCGATGATGCTGTTAGGCGCATCGTGGCGTCGCCCGACATGCAGAATCTCGATTTCATCATCGCTCCCGGCGATTCGCTGGCGATTGAAAGCATTGCCGCCCTGGCCGATACTACCGGCGCCAGCGTTCTTAACCTCTTTGCCGTTAAAAACGATGCCCACCAGCGCCATCAGTCAGTGATTCAGACCAATATTCCCCATGCTGAAATGTATGACGAAGCAACGCGCGGCTTCATTGACCGATTCAAGGGGTCGAAGGTTCTGGTTCTCAACGCAACCGATATTCCCGCCGATAAGCAGTCGTTTGTCAGCCAGCTGACAACGGAGCTTGTCCGCGCCGGCATTCCGTTTGAAAAAATCGACTATGCCGGCAAGCTCACCGCCGAGGAACTGCTGTCGCTGCCGGTACGCGACTATGTTGTTGTGCCCACTTCGGCCACCCGCGAGGCGCTCCTCAAGGTGCTCCCCGCGCTGAATGAGTTCCACCAGGCGAATCCCGAAATGGCATTGCGCATTTTCGGCTATCCGGAGTGGGTTGTGTTGCGCGGCGACATTAAAGATAACCTCCACAAGCTGAACGCAGTGGTTTACTCGCGTTTTTCGACCGATCTCGACGGCGCCGACGTTGTTGCCGTCAACGATGCCTACCGCCGGTGGTTCGGCTGCGAGCCCTCGCCGTCGTTTCCCGACACTATGTTGCTCGGTTTCGACTCTATGGCCTGGATTCTCAACGTTGTTGCCAACGGCCTGCAAACTCCCTATCGCGGCCTGCAGAACTCCTTTGGCATCACGGAGATTCCCGATGGTGGCGGCGTTAATAAGGCGCTCTATTTCATAACGTTTGACCCCGCCGGCACGGTAACAGCCGAAACTTTGTGAACAGGCGGCGCATCTTGACTCTGCTGCTGGTGGCGGCGGGTGCGACCATCGGCGCCCGGGCCCAGCGATTCTATTCGCCCGACCTGGCCATCGGCGTCAGGGCCGGCGCGTCGGTGTCGAACATGGCGTGGCAGCCTGCGGTCAGGCAGTCAATGACGCCGGGCGCGATGATGGGGCTGACCATCCGCTACACCGAAGAGAAATATTTCGGCCTCGTGGCCGACCTGATGATTACCCAGCGCGGCTGGGCCGAAAAGTTTGAAGACACTCCCGAGTTCAGCTATCGCCGCCAGTTCACCTACGTTCAGCTGCCGGTGATGACCCATATCTATTTCGGCAGCCCGAAATTCCGCGGATTCGTGAACCTCGGCCCTTCGGTGGGCTATATGATTCAAGACAAGATAACCGCCAATTTCGACTATCAGAATCTCAGCCAGGTTGCCCACTTTCCGACCGGACGGCGCACCGAGCAGCTCAACATGGCCGTTTATCGCAAGGTAGACTATGGCATTACGGGCGGCGCCGGCATGGAGCTGCGCGTGCGCCGCAAGCACTCGTTCATGATTGAAGCCCGCTATTATTTCGGCATCGGCAACGTGTTCTCCTCCAAGCGCGGCGACACCTTCGGCGCCTCCCGTCCCAATTCCATCGAGGCCTCCTTTGCCTATCTTTTCCGCGTTAAATGAACGCCACGCAGAGCGTGCGAGCGGCTTAATCGTCGGAGTAGTGGAGCAGCACTCGGCGATATGAGTTAAAAATCTTTGACTTGCTGACGAAGCCAACGTAGCGTCCCTGCTCGTCGACAACGGGCAGGTTCCACGCGCCGGTGTTGTCGAAAATCTTCATGACGCTCTCCATGTTCTGGCCGATAACAATCTTAGCCGCCGGCGAGGTCATGAACTTGTTAACGAACATGCGGCGATACAGGTCGGGACGGAACATTATGTTGCGAATATCGTCGAGCAACACAACGCCGACCAGAACATCGTCTTTGTCAACCACCGGAAACAGGTTGCGCGTGGAGTGGGAAATGACGTCACACATCTCTTTCAAACACATTTCCGGGCTGACCTTCAAGAAGTCGGTTTCAACGACCGAGTCCATTTTCAGCAGCGTCAGAACGGCCTTGTCCTTATGGTGCGTCAGCAGTTCGCCGCGCTGGGCCAGGCGCATAGTGTAGATGCTATATGGTTCAAAAATCTTGATGGTTCCGTAGGCTATGGTGCTGACAATCAGCAGCGGCAAAAACAGGTTGTAGCCGCCGGTCAGCTCGGCGGTCAGGAAGATGCCCATCAGAGGAGCGTGCATAACGCCGCTCATGACCCCGGCCATTCCCATCAGCGCAAAGTTTTTGGTCGACAGTTGCAGGCCGAAAAAGTCGTTGAACGCGTAGGCAAACAAAAAGCCGGTCAGACAGCCAACGAAGAGCGACGGCGCAAAAGTGCCGCCGACGCCGCCGGCGCCATTGGTGGCCGACGTTGCAAAGGCTTTCATCAGAATGATAGCGAAGATAAAGAGGATAACAGCCGTTGCCGACGAGCTTTCGCTATAGAACACCGACGCATCGACCACCGCACTGGGGTCGCCGCCGAGCAGGTCGATTATGGCGCCGTAGCCTTCGCCGTAGAGCGGCGGGAAAAGAAACACCAGCAGCGAAAGAATCGAACCGCCGACCATGAATTTGATCCAGGGCGAGCGCAGCTTGGAAAACATGTTTTCCATCATGTTCATCACCTTGGTGAAATAGAGCGACGCAAATCCGCAAACGATGCCTAAAAGAATAACGTAGGGGATAATCGACGTTTGAAACGCTTCGCTCTGAATAAAGAAGAACTCGAAATCATAGCCCGAAAACGTGTAGGCAACGGTTGCGGCGGTAATCGAGGCAATCAGCAGCGGCATAACCGACGCGGCTGTCAGGTCAATCATCAGCACTTCCAGAGTGAACAACATTCCGGCGATCGGCGCCTTGAAAATGCCCGCGATGCCGGCGGCGGCTCCGCAGCCAACGAGCATCATCAGGATGCGCGGCGACATCCGGAACAGGCTGCCCAACTGCGAGCCGATGGCTGCGCCGGTATAAACAATCGGACCTTCGGCGCCGACCGAACCGCCGAAGCCGATGGTGATGGAGCTGGCAATGAGCGAGGTGTACATGTTGTGGGCCTTCAGCCGCGATTTGTTTTGCGACAGCGCTTGCAAAACGCGCGTAACACCATGACTGATATTGTCGCGAACAACGTAGCGGACATAGAGCGACGCCAGCAGAATGCCAATCACCGGGAACACGAAATAGAGATAGTTGCCGCCAACGGTTGAGAAACTTCCCGTCAGCGCGCGGGCAATGAAATGAATCAGCGATTTAAGCACCAGGGCCGCAAAGCCGCAGAGAATACCAACGACAAGGGCCAGAATGAGCACGAAGGTTTTCTCGCTCATGTGGCGCTGGCGCCAGCGCAGAAAGCGCAGCAGAATTCGGTTCTGGCGCTCTGACTTGTAGGTGATATGGTCGGTTGAGGTTTCTGACATATTGATTATTTTCCCCGGCCGCTCAAAACGGTGTTGACCGTGTGGAGCAGGATTTTAACGTCGGTAGATATTGAAATGCTTTCGAGATATATCAGGTCGTAGCGCAGGCGCTCAACCATTTGTTCGACGCTCGATGCGTAGCCGTAGCGCACCATGCCCCACGACGTTATGCCCGGGCGGACCTGGTATAGCATCGGATAGAGGGGAACGCGCGCGGCAATTTTGTCGGCAAATTCGCGGCGCTCGGGGCGGGGGCCGACGAGCGACATTTCGCCAACCAGCACGTTCCAGAACTGCGGCAGCTCGTCGAGGCGATATTTGCGCAGAAAGCGGCCGAAGCGGGTAACGCGCGGGTCGTTGTCGACCGTTACGCGCGCCCGCCCGTCGGGCTCGGCATTGCAAATCATTGAGCGGAACTTTATGATATTGAAGGGTTTTCCGCCAAGGCCGAGGCGCTTTTGGCGGAAGAATACGGGGCCTTTGGAGTCGAGTTTGACCCCGATGGCCAGAATCAGGAATAGCGGGCTGAGCAGCACCAGCGCAACTGCCGACGCGAGGATGTCGATTGCGCGCTTAATGTTGGCTGTCGACGATGATATGCTCGGAGTTGAAATGCAAACGAGCGGTTCGCCCAAAACGTTGAACTGGCGGCCCGACGCAAAGGCTACGGTGTTGACGTCGGGGCTCAGGAGCAGGCCGCCGTTGATGTCGTAGGCCAGACGCATGAACTCCGCCAGGTCGAGGCCATCGGTCAGTGCGCGCGGAGTCAGAATGAGGTTGGTGATGGCGTGGTCGGAACAGTAGCGGCGAACCTTGTTGCGGTCAATAACGTCGATTCCGTTGCAGTCGGGGTCAACCGGCGAGTCGGCCGAGAGGCGAACAAAGCAAACGACGCTCAGTCCCATGCCCTTTTGCAGCGAATTGATGCGACGGGCCAGCGAGGCGGCTTCCTTGTCGGTGCCGATCATAACGGCGGCGTCCATGTTGTTGCGGTCGTGGACCGAGCGCACAACGGGTCGCGTTATCAGATAGCGGCCGCTGTAAACACAAATGAAAATGATGGATGCTGCGACCAGGATTCTCTGAAAAACGTCGGTGCGCTGCCAGGGCGCGTCGTTAACAACAGCGAGAAAAAAAATGATTAGGGCGCCGATGGCCGACGACATTATGGTTGCGATGGCTTCCTGGGCGCGCGAGCGGCGATAAACGTTGTTGTAGTAGCCCGACAGCCAATAAATCAGCATCAGCATCAGCGGAAAGCAGATTTGTCCGCCCCAAACCTGCGGCATTTTGTAGAACGTCGAGAACGGGCCTCCGAACTCAATGATGTTCCAGCGGAAAAGGTTAAAAAGCACAATCGCCAACGAGCTTGTTAGCAGGTCGGTAACAACATAGACTGCGAGCAGACGATTGCGTATTTTAACGTTGAGGCTAATCAAGGGCGTAGAATCTTAACAATGCCGCTTTCGGTTAGTTTAATGATGGTCGAGGGTTTGCGCGGCTCGGTGTTGCGGCGGCCGGTCGTGCAGACGTAGTCAACGGCCTTGAGCAGCTCGGGGGCAATGTCGGCGAAGCGCGCGGGGGTGGGGCACCCCGAAATGTTGGCCGAGGTGCTGACCAGCGGGCGGCGCAGCTTGCGGCAGAGTTCGCGACAGAACGAATCGCCGGTGATTCTGACGGCCAGAGAGCCGTCGGGCGCAGGCAGATTCGGCGCGAGCGGCGGAACCAGCGCGCGGTCGTAGACCACCGTCAGCGGGTCAACCGCGGCCTCCAGCAGCTCATAGGCCACCTCGGGCACGCCATCGACCCAGCGTTCGAGGTCGTCGGCCGATGCGAGCAGGGTAATCAGCGCCTTGGCGTCGGAGCGCTGCTTGAGTTCATAGATGCGTTCAACCGCCTTGGCGTTGGTGGCATCGCATCCCAGACCCCACACGGTGTCGGTAGGGTACAGGATGATGCCACCACGCTTCAGCGTTTGAAGAGCTGTTTCTAAATCGCTCATTTAACAGTGTAGTCCTTGGAATAGCGGAGAACCTGGGGCAGGAAATCCTCGGTGTAGGTTACCTTAACGTCGGTGATTTCGCCGTTGGCATCCTTTTCGAGGCTGTAGACCGGGTTCACGAAGCCTTTGTAGGGGGCGATGTTCAGCGCGGCGTAGCGGTCAAGCACCTCGCGGTGAATATCCTGGTCAACCTTAACGGCATAGGTTTCAACGAGCTGGCGGCCTGCTTCATAGTCGCCTTCGCTCTTAATGCGCTGGATTTCGGCGAGAAGCTGGCCGAAGAGGTTGCGCAGAGCTTCGTAGTCGTTGACCTGAACGTAGGTTTTGCCGTCTTTCTTAACGAGTTCAACAACGTTTTGGTCAGAGCCTTTGTCGAACACCCATTTGGCAATCAGCTGGCGGTTGCGCATGTGGGCTTCCTCAATGTCCTTGCCCGGTTCGATGCGCACCAGCTGCGTCATAAGGCCGTTCATCATGTATTTGTAGTATTCGGCCTTGTAGGATTCGGGATTATCGAGCAGACCCAGCTCAATCAGTTTCGGATCGGCGAGATAGTAGAGGGCAAACAGGTCGGCGCGGGCTTCTTCGAGCGTGGAGCCGTGGGCTTTCAGTGCATCGGGGTCAACGCCGGGGAGCAGACGGCCCGAAGCATGGCCCAGACATTCGTGGAGGTCGGTGTGGAGATTATCGGTAACGAAGCCATATTCCTCCATCAGGTCGCGGGTGGGCTGGTCGATAACGAACTCTTCGGAGAAGCCGTTGCCGCGGGCGGCAATGTCGTAGGCCTCGGTGATGTTTTCGAGGGTAACGGACTTGGAGCCGTGGGTCGCACGAATCCAGTTGGCGTTGGGCAGGTTAATGCCGATGGGGGTTGCGGGATAGGAGTCGCCTGCCAGGATTGCAGCGGTGATAACCTTTGCGCTCACGCCCTTGACTTCGGGTTTGCGGAAGCGGGCGTCGACCGGCGAATGATCTTCAAACCACTGGGCATTGTCGCTGACAACCTCGGTGCGGTGGCTGGCCTTTTTGTTCTTGAAGTTAACGATACTCTCATACTGGGCGGTCATGCCGAGCGGGTCGCCATAGCTTTCAATGAAGCCGTTGATGAAGTCAACGTCGCTGGCGGTGTCTTCAACCCAGGCAATGGAGTAGTCGTCGAAGGTTTTAAGGTCGCCGGTCTGGTAATACTCGATCAGTTTGTCGATATAGTTTTTCTGGCCTTCGTTTTCGGCATATTTCGAAGCCTCGGTCAGCAGGGCAACGATTTTTTCGAGATAGGGGCCGTAAACGCCGCCTACCTTGTAGACTTCCTCAACGATAGTGCCGTCGGGCTGCTTGACAACGCGTGCGTTCAGACCGTAGCTGATGGGAGTGGCGTCGTTGGGGTCCTTGATTTTTGCGTAGTAGTCTTCGACCTCCTGCTGGGTAATGCCGCCGCCATAGAGGTTGCAGGCGCTGGTGGCGATCAGGTCAACGCCGTCGGCCTGGTTAACGCGCTTGGCCATGATTTCGGGGTTGAACATAACTTCGGCGAGTTCATCGAAGTTTTCGGGCTTAACGCCGGCCTGTTCGACCTGCTGAGCGAACCATTCGCGCGAGAATGAGGGCTGGAACTTGTCCATCGAATAGTGGTGGTGAATACCGTTGGCGAACTCAACCTGTTTCAGGTAGGTTTCGAACGCCTTGAAGTTCTCGTCGTCGCGGTTGCCGTTGTAGGAAGTATAGACTCCTTCGAGCATATTGCGTATCGGCAGGTTGTAGACGCAGTTCTGGTCCCAGATGATGTCGCGGCCGGTAATGGCAGCTTCCTGGAGGAAATAGATGAGTTTTTTCTGGTCGAGGCTCAGGGAATCGAAGTCGGGAACCGTGTAGCGCAGCACTTCGATGTCGGCGAAGCGGTCAACGGTGTAGTCGATTTCCGGGTCGGGAGTTGCGTGTTTGCAGCTGACCATTGTAGCTGCTGCCAGTGCGAAAGGCATGATTGATTTTAGTTTCATATGTATTACTCTACTTGTAAGATTAGTCCTTTAAGATATTCGCCCTCGGGGTGATAGATATTAATAGGATGGTCGGCGGGCTGGGTTAGCTGATGGAGAATGCGCACCTTGCGGCCGGTTGAGGCGGCGGCAGTGAACACCGCCAGGCGGAACTGCTCGCGGCTAACGGCCTGGGAGCAGCTGAAAGTGAAGAGAATGCCGCCCGGGGCAATCTGCTCGATAGCGCGCGCGTTGAGGCGGCGGTAGCCTATCAGCGCGTTGCGCAGGGCGCTGCGGTGCTTGGCAAACGCCGGCGGGTCGAGAACAATCAGGTCATACTGGCCTTTCTTGATGTCGGCCAGATATTTGAATGCGTCGACCGCATAGGCTTCGTGGTTGCGGGCCTCGGGGAAGTTCATTTCAACGTTGGCCCGGGTCAGTTCAACCGCCTTGCCCGACGAATCGACCGAGTGAACCAGCTCGGCGCCGCCGCGAAGGGCGTAGACCGAGAAGCCGCCGGTGTAGCAGAACATGTTTAGCACGCGTCGGCCGGCGCTATAATGCTGGAGCAGCGAGCGGTTGTCGCGCTGGTCAACGAAGAAGCCGGTTTTTTGGCCGCGCAGCCAGTCAATGTTGAAGCTCAGGCCGTTTTCCAGGGCAACGCTTCCGGCGTAGCTGCCGATGATATAGTCGTTTTGCGGGTCGAGGTGAGCCTTGTAGGGGAGGGTGGTTTCCGATTTATAGTAAACGTTGGCCACCGGCAGGCCGGGAATCTCGGTCAGCGCCTGCGCGATGATGTCGCGACAGAAGTGCATGCCCGGCGAATGGGCCTGCACAACGGCTGTCGGCCCATAGATGTCGACCACCAGTCCGGGCAGGAAGTCGCCCTCGCCGTGGACCAGGCGGTAGGCGTTATTGTCGTCGCGGATGAGGTTCAGCGCCTTTCGCAGCTCAAAGGCTGCCGCCAGGCGTTCGGTGAAAAATTCATGGTCAATAGCGCGTGAACGGCCAAATTCCAGCATGCGCACAACGATGCTGCCAATCTGGTAGTGGCCGATGCCGAGCAGCTCGCCATTTGACGCGCGGACTTCAACAACGTCGCCTTCCTCAATGCCCTCGGGCATCTGCGCAACGGCGCCTGAAAACACCCAGGGATGGAAGCGGCGCAGCGAGTCTTCCTTGCCGCGCTTGAGAGTTATTGTCGGATATGTCATTTCAAATAATAAATAATGTCGTTGAGATTAGCAAAGAGCAGCAGGCCGAGCAGCAGGAAGAACCCGACGCTCTGGGCAATTTCCATGAAGCGCTCGTTGGGTCGGCGACGGGTAATGACCTCGGCGATGAGAAACAGAACGTGGCCGCCGTCGAGAGCCGGAATCGGCAGAATGTTCATGAAAGCCAGCGCAATGCTGATGAATGCCGTCAGATACCAGAAGCTCATCCAGTTCCAGCGCGCGGGGAACATGTCGCCCATGCGCGCAAAGCCGCCGAGGCTCTTTGCGCCCTCCTTGCTGAAAACGTGGCTCATTGATTTAACGTAGTTGCCGAGGGTCGACGTTCCGAGGCTCCATCCGGCGGGAACTGCCTCCATCAGAGAGTAGTTGCGGGTAAAGGTCGGATAAATGTCGGTCAGCGGAACGAGCGTGAAGCCGAGCTTGCCTTCGGCGGTCGGTGTGGCCGTCAGGGTCAGCTCGCTGCCGTTGCGCTCAACGGTTATCGGAGTGGGGCGTCCGGCATATGAAGCCAGGGCGCGGGTCAGCTCCGAGTAGCCGGGCGTCAGGCTGTCGCCAACGGCGATAATATGGTCGCCGGGGAGCATTCCGGCCTGGGCGGCAGGTTCGCCTTTGAGCGGTTCGGCAATGACCACGGGCTGACGGTAGGCAAAGAAACCCTGCTCATCGTTGAGCTTCATGATGAAGTCCGACGGCAGGCTGATTGTAACCGTGTCGCTGCCGTTGCGGAGAACGGTAACCGATTTCGCCTGGGCCAGTTCGAGCAGAACGTTGGGCGTGTCGGCCTCCACTTCGCGGCCATCGGCCATCAGCGGAATGTCGCCGTTGCGGAAGCCGGCTTCCAGGGCCGTCGGAACGAACTCCATGCCGGCGTGGGCGTCGTGGAACTTAACGTAGCGCTCGCCCCAGGTAAAGGTGATGCCGATATAAATAATAATGGCCGCCAGGAAGTTGAAAATAACGCCGCCACACATTACCAGCAGGCGCTGCCATGCCGGTTTCGTTCTGAACTCCCAGGGCTGAGGTTCGGCGGCGAGTTTGCTGCTGTCTTGCGTTTCGTCGATCATGCCGGCAATGGCGCAATAGCCGCCGAGCGGAACCCAGCCGATGCCGTAGATTGTCTGTTTCCATGCCGGAATTTTCTTGCCGGTCTGACGGTAGTCGGTGCCGACCTTGAAGCCGGCCAGAGCATGGGGCTTCTCCTCCTTGTCCATCCAGGTTCCGAGCTCCAGGCGCCCTTCCGACGGAATATAGCGCAGCAGCGAGAATCGCGGATTGAAGAACAGGAAGAATTTTTCAACTCTTATGCCGAAAATGCGGGCAAAAATATAGTGGCCGAACTCGTGGACTATCACTAAGAGCGACAGTGCCATTACGAATTGCAGAGCCTTTATCAGAAATGTTTCCATCTGTTATTTCGAGTGTTGGTTAACCAGTTGCGCGGCGATTGCGCGGGCCTGGAGGTTGGATTGAACGTAGTCGCTCAGCGACGGATGGTCGATAAAGTCGGTGCGCTCAATGGTTTCGGTAATGATGTCGAAAATGTTGTTGAACCCGATTTCGTCGCGCCGGAAGGCGAGATTGGCAATCTCGTTGGCGGCATTGACAACGCACGCCGTGTTGCCGCCCCGTTTTAGCGAATAGTGGGCGAGCGTCAGGCAGGGGAATTTCTTTTCGTCGGGAGCCTCGAAGGTCAGGGCTGCGTAGTCGGCAATGGTCAGCGGTCGTTCGCCCGTTGGCATTCGGTCGCGCATGCCGAGCGCGTAGCTGATCGGCAGGTGCATGTCGGGGATGCCGAGCTGGGCTTTCACGGCGCCGTCGGTGAACTCGACCATGCTGTGAACAATGCTCTGGGGGTGAACCACGGCGGTAATCTTTTCCGGCTCGACGCCAAACAGCCAGCGGGCTTCGATTATTTCAAACGCCTTGTTGAGCATGGTTGCGGAGTCAATGGTGATTTTTGCGCCCATGTCCCAGTTGGGGTGTTTGAGCGCCTGCGCTGCGGTTACGTTGGCGAGCATCTCGGGCGGCAGTGTGCGGAACGGTCCGCCGCTGGCCGTTATAATCAGGCGGCTGACCCGCTGCGGGTCTTCGCCCTGCAGGCATTGGTAGATTGCCGAATGTTCGGAATCGACGGGGAGAATCTGCGAACGGGAGCTCGAGAGCGCGTTGTTGACCAGCTCGCCGGCAACGACAAGCGTTTCCTTATTGGCCAGGGCAATGTCCTTATTGGCGGCGATAGCCCGGAGGGTAGGAAACAGGCCGGAGTAGCCGACTGTTGCAGTGACGACCATGTCAACGTCGGGCGCCTCCATTTCGCGGAGAATCGCTTCGTCGCCCGCGGCGGTTTCAATGCCGGAGCCGCCAAGAGCGGCCTCCAGAGCGGCATATTGCGAGTCGTCGGCGATAACGACGCGTTTCGGACGATAGGCCAGCGCCTGCTCGACCAGGGGCGCCACGCGGCTTCCGCCAATCAACACAGTGGCTTCAAACAACTGCGGATTGCGGCTGATAATATCGAGAGTCTGCTTGCCGATTGAGCCTGTGGAGCCCAAAATGGCTATGCGTTTTATTGATTGGTTCATAATTCCTCGCAAAGTTACGGAATTTTTCTGAACCTCGGGGCCTGCAAAGCAGATTTTTTTTATCAAAAAATATTTGTAACTTTGCGGTTCAAATCATTAAAAGCTCCGTACACTTAAAATATTCACCCAAAATGAAGCGATTGCTAACCGATACTCCCCGAGTTGCGATTCAAGGCGTTGCCGGCTGCTTCCACGATGCCGCCGCCCGCGGCTACTTTGCGGAAAATGGTGTTAAAACCGTGGAAACCATGCCGTTTGACTCCTTTCCGGAACTGTTTGACGCCCTGAGTTGCGATGCGTCGCTCATCGGCGCCGTTGCCATTGAAAATACCATTGCCGGCGCTCTGCTCGCCAACCATGAGCTGCTGCGCCAGAGCCCGGTACGCATTATCGGCGAGTATAAAATGAGGATTTCCCATGTTCTCTGCGCTCTCCCCGGCGAAACCATCGACTCGATTTCGGAGGTTAACTCCCATGCTATGGCTCTGATGCAGTGCGAGCAATTTTTGCGCCGCCACCCTAACATGAAGATGGTCGAGAAGTTCGACACCGCCGGCTCTGCCGCCGAAATCGCCGAGCATCAGCTGACCGGCCACGCTGCCGTTTGCGGCGAATATGCCGCCGAGCTCTATGGGCTCAACATCCTTGAAAAAGGAATTGAAACCAACAAGCGGAACTTTACCCGCTTCCTGATTCTGGCCGACCCGCTGCTCGCCGCCGAGCTGCGTCCGCGCGAGGAGCAGCTCAACAAGGCCTCCATCGTGTTCACTCTGCCCCACACTCAGGGCGCTTTGTCGAAAGTGCTGACAATCCTGACTTTCTACGACATCAACCTCTCCAAAATCCAGTCAATGCCCATTTTGGGCCGCGAGTGGGAATATCGCTTCTATCTCGACGTGACCTACGAAAGCTATGCACGCTACCAGCAGGCGATCGACGCCGTTCGTCCGCTCATAAACGATTTGAAAATACTTGGTGAATACATCTCAGCCGACACTACTATATAAAATGAAAACCATTCAGCCATCAAACCGCGTTAATAACGTAAAGCCCTATTATTTCGCCGGAAAGTTGCGCGAGGTTGCGCAGCTCAACGCCCGGGGCTATGATATAATCTCTCTTGGAATCGGCGGCCCCGACCGCATGCCGCCCGAGGCGGCGATCAACGCCTTGTGTGAGGCGGCGCGCCGCTCCGACGTTCATAGCTATCAGCCCTTTGCCGGTCTGCCCGAACTGCGCCGCGCAATGGCCGACTGGTATGACCGCGTCTATGGCGTGAAGCTCGACCCCGAAACCGAGCTGCTGCCGCTAATGGGCTCGAAAGAGGGCATAATGCATATTTCAATGGCGTTTCTCAATCCGGGCGACGGCGTTTTGGTCCCCAATCCGGGCTATCCGACCTATACCTCGGTCAGTAAGCTGGTCGAGGCGGAAATCTTTCCCTATGACCTGACTGCCGAAAACTCGTGGCAGCCTGATTTCGAGGCTCTGGAAAAGCTGCCGCTCGACCGCATCAAGTTGATGTGGGTCAACTATCCTCACATGCCGACCGGCGCGCCGGCCTCGAAAGAGCTGCTGCAAAAAATCGTTGATTTCGGACGCAAACATAACATTGTCATCGCCCACGATAATCCCTACTCGCATATTCTCAACGATGAGCCGCTGAGTATTCTCGCCGCCGACGGCGCACGCGAAATCTGCATTGAAATGAACTCGCTGTCGAAGAGCCACAACATGGCCGGCTGGCGCATGGCAATGGTCGCGACCAATCCGACTTTCCTTCAGTGGATTGTGAAGGTCAAGAGCAACGTTGATTCCGGCCAGTTCAAGCCGGTTATGCTCGCTGCGGTCGAGGCTCTGCGCCAGGGGCCGGAGTGGAGCCGCGAACTCAACCGCCACTACGCTGAGCGCCGCCGGGTTGCCGAAGAAATTATGTCGGCCCTGGGCTGCACGTTTGACCCCGCTCAGCGAGGCATGTTCCTCTGGGGCAAGCTCCCCGACTCGGTGGCTGACCCCGAGGCGTTTGTCGACGATATTCTCTATAACCGCCGCGTGTTCATTACTCCGGGCTTCATTTTCGGCAGCAATGGCCGGCGCTACATCCGCATTTCGCTCTGTGCGACCGTTGAAACGCTTCGCCGCGCTCTCGACCGCCTTCGCTGAAACTTTTTTTCAGATTTTTTTTGGAAGGATAAAATATTTTGCGTAACTTTGCGTTATGAAAAGAATTTTCCGCATAATGATGCTTTGCATGCTCGCCCTTTTCGGAGCGGGCGCGGGTTTTGTGGCAGTTGCCGACGATCAGGTCGAGGTGGCTGCCGACGAGAGCCGTGCGCAGAGCGTTGACGGCGGTATTCGTTTAACGTCGTCTGCACGCGAAGCATTTGAAATCTACTCCATTACCGGCCAGAAAGTCAAGTCCGTGGCCGTTGAAGGTTCTTCGGTGAAGGTCGATCTGCCGAAAGGATGCTATATTGTTCGCACCGCCCGCTGGTCTAAGAAGGTGGTGGTGCGTTAATTCGTTGTACTAACATCTGTTTCATAACCGATTCATACATTATGATTCTTGAAGTTGACAAGGTGAGCAAGCAGTTCACCAGTCATGTTGCGTTGAGCAACGTGTCGCTATCCGTGCCGCGCGGCAGCGTTTACGGGCTGCTCGGACCCAACGGCGCCGGCAAAACCACCCTTATCCGAATCATCAACCATATAACCGCCCCCGACTCGGGTTCCGTTCGCTTCGACGGCCACCGGCTGACCGAAGCCGACCTCGTTAATATCGGCTATCTGCCCGAAGAACGCGGACTCTACAAAAAAATGAAAGTCGGCGAGCAGGCAATTTTCTTTGCGCAGCTGAAGGGGCTGAGCCGCCGCGACGCCGAAGCGCGCCTCAAGGCATGGTTCGAACGGTTTGAAATATCATCGTGGTGGAATAAAAAGGTGTCGGAACTGTCGAAGGGCATGGCCCAGAAAGTGCAGTTTATCGTGACCGTTCTCCACGAACCGAAACTGCTGATTTTCGACGAACCGTTTTCTGGCTTTGACCCGCTGAACGCCCAGTTGCTGAAAGATGAGATTCTGCGTCTGCGCGACGCCGGGGCAACGATCATTTTCTCCACCCACAACATGAGCTCCGTTGAGGAAATCTGCGATTCCTTCACTCTCATCAACAAGTCGCAAAACATCCTTTCGGGTCGCGTCGAAGACGTTAAGCGCCAGTTTGCCAAGGGACGCTATGACTTCACGATTCAGGGCGATGCAACAGCCGTGATTCCCAAGTTGATGCCGATGGTCGAGAGCTCCGACGTCGTTTCGCTGCCGCTGGAGCGCACGATGCTCAGCGTCAAGCTCCGCCCCGAGGTTGAGCTGCGCGACGCAATCGCCGCCGTTAACTCCGCGGCAACCATGGTCGGACTGAGCGAAAACCTCCCGACAATGAACGATATATTCATTTCATCCGTTAACGCCGCCAACAAATGAACAATACAGCACTAATCATTAAGCGCGAATATATTGAACGCGTTAATAAAAAGAGCTTTATAATAACTACGCTGCTGGTTCCGATACTGATGCTGCTGCTGATGTGCGTGCCGACGCTGATTCTGTTTTTCGCTCCGACGACCACCAAGAATGTTGCCGTGGTCGACGATTCGGGCATTATTCTGCCCCGGCTGAAGAACACGGACGACGTTCGCTTCTTTAACGCAACCGGCACGCAGGACGAAATGCTCTCGTGCGATTCAATCTATGGCATTCTTATTATTGACCGCAATATCATGGTCAATCCCAACGGCGTTCGCATTCTGACGCCCAACACAGTTTCGGCGCCGGTGGAGCGCACCGTGGTTGACCAGATGGAAAAGATAATTCAGGATGAAAAACTCAAGAACTACAACATTGAGAATCTCGACAAGATTCTCGCCGATGTCCGAACGCCTGTGACCGTCAAGAGCATCCGTGTTGAAAACGAAGAAGACGAGGGCGAGGAACAGAGCGCGGAACTCAATGCCGTTGCCGGCATGGTTCTGAACTGCGTGCTCTATTTCTTCATATTGATGTATGGGGCGCTGATAATGAACTCCATAATTGAAGAAAAAGGCAACCGCGTGCTTGAACTCATTGTTTGCTCCGTTAAGCCGATGCAGCTGATGATTGGCAAGATTGTCGGCGTCGGCCTCGTTGCGCTGACCCAGATTGTTATCTGGGGCGTGGTTATCATGTTCTGCACCACCGTGTTGCTCCCGATAGTCGTTCCCGCCGATATTATGGCCGAAGCGGCTGCTGTCAATGCCGGCAATATTGACCCGGCTGCTGCCGGAATCGACGTTGACCTGGCCCACATGCTCGGAGTGTTTACCAACGTTGGCTACATTGTTTATATTCTCGGCATGATGGTGGTGTTCCTGGTGCTCGGCTACCTGTTCTATGCGGCGATTTTTGCAATGATCGGCGCGTCGGTCGATAACGTTCAGGACTCCTCGCAGCTGCAGACCATTGCTGCAATCCCCATTATGGTGGCCTTCTTTTCGTCGATGGTGATTCTCGAAGATCCCAGCTCGACGTTTGCGCTGATAATGTCGATGATTCCGTTTACCTCGCCGATGGTAATGATGGCGCGCGTGCCGTTTGGCGTCCCCGCCTGGGAGCTGATAATGTCGGTCGTTATTCTGATAGCATCGGTGATTTTCAGCATCTGGCTGGCCGGAAAGATATATCGTGTCGGCATATTCATGTATGGCAAAAAGCCATCTGTCCGCGACCTAATCCGCTGGGCACGCTACGATTAAACAACCATAAAAAAGCGAGGCGCAAAGCTTCGCTTTTTTTATGGCTGTAAGTTGCCGGAGGCGATTTGCGGGATTCGGAAAAATTTCGTAACTTTGCTTACTTAAATAACGCAAAAATTCGAACCATACAATGAAATTCAACGTAGAAAGCAAGGTGCTCTATAGCTCAACGTCGGCTGTGAGCAAGGTGATTAACTCAAAGAATCCGATGCCTATTCTCAACAACTTCCTGGTTGAGCTGAAAGGCAATGTGCTTACTATCACCGCAAGCGACATTGAAAACACCCTGTCGGCCCGAGTGCCCGTTATGGAAGCCGAAGGCGAAGGCCGCTTCTGCGTGGATGCCCGCCGTTTGACCGACCTTTTGAAGTCGATGCCCGCGATTGGCATCACTTTTGAAATCGACGACGACTCGCTGGCGATTCAGGTTACATATAACAACGGCGCCGGCAAGTTTGACTTCATCGGCGTTGTTGGCGATGAATATCCTACGCCCCAGGTTGAAATGGATGCCGATGCGGTTAGCTTCACGGTTCCTTGCGAGCAGATTCTCGCCGGTATTGACAACACGCTCTTTGCCGTAGGCACCGACACGCTGCGCCCGCAGATGATGGGTATTTATTTCGACATTATGGAGGAGGGCATCACGTTCGTTGCCACCGATACGCGCAAGCTCGTTCGCTATCGCAACAGCCTGGCCGCTCCCGGCGTTACGACCTCGTGCATCATGCCCACCAAGCCCGCCCAGGTTATCAAGAACGTTCTGCCGAAAGAGGGCCCGGTTAATATTTCAATCGACGGCAAGCGCGCGCTGATTCAGACCGAAGACATCAGCTTCAGCTGCCAGCTGCTCAAGGGCGTTTATCCCAACTATAACCGCGTGGTGCCTGAAAACAATCCGTTTACCATGACCGTCGACACCCAGTCGTTCCTGAGCGCGCTGCGCCGCGTCAGTGTTTTCGGCGACCAGGGTCAGAATCAGGTTAAGCTGCGCATCACTCCGAATGAAGTCACCGTTAAGGCCGTTGACAACGCCTACTGCACCCGTGCCGTTGAGAGCGTTCCCTGCGACTTCGACAAGGAGGAGATGGTTATCGGCTTCTCCGCCCCCTACGTTATGGAGATTTTCTCCACTATCTCTACCGGCGAAGTTATCGTCAAGCTCAGCGACCCGTCGCGTCCCGGCGTTTTCTGCCCGTCTGAACAGGGCGAGCACTCCGACCTGCTGATGATTCTTATGCCAATGAACGTTACTGAATTCTAAATGGAACTCAACTTAACCAAACCCATCATATTTTTCGATCTCGAAACCACCGGCGTTAACTTTCAGACCGACCGAATCGTTGAAATATCCTATATAAAGGTGTTTCCCAACGGCTCGGAAGAGTCGAAAACAATCCGCGTTAACCCCGGTCGTCCAATCCCGGCTGAGGCCACGGCGATTCACCATATCACTGATGCCGACGTTGCCAACGAGCGTCAGTTCAAGGAAATAGCCCGCGAACTGGCCCGCACGTTCCAGGGTTGCGACATTGGCGGCTTCAACTCCAACAAGTTTGACCTGCCGCTGCTGCAAGAGGAATTTATCCGTGCGGGAGTCGATGATTTCGACCCGTCGCGCTGCCGGTTGATTGACGTGCAGACCATTTTCCACAAAATGGAGCAGCGCACCCTCATCGCGGCCTATAAATTCTATTGCAACAAAGACCTGACTGAGGCACACAGCGCCAACGCCGACACCCGCGCTACCTACGAGGTTCTGAAAGCACAGCTCGACCGATACCCCGAGCTGCAGAACGACATGGATTTCCTGGCCGGATTCTCAACCCAGCGCAAGGGCGTTGACCTGGCAGGCCGCATAATCTACGATGAAAAGGGGCGCGAAGTGTTCAACTTCGGCAAACATAAAGGCAAAACCGTTGAAGAAGTCTTTGCAACCGACCGCAACTATTGCGACTGGATGCAGAAAAGCGATTTCGCCGCCGACACCAAGCGCGTGGTTATGCGCCTCTACACTCGTTTCCTTCAAAATCAGAAAAGCTAAATGCTCCAAGGCAAACACATTGTTCTCGGCATAACCGGCGGTATCGCCGCCTATAAGTCTGCCTCGCTGACCCGCCTGCTCGTCAAGGCCGGCGCCGAGGTGCAGGTCATTATGACTCCGTCGGCCCGCGAGTTCATTGCGCCGCTGACTTTGTCGACCCTGACCGGCAAGCCGGTGATTACCGAGTTTTTCACCGCCAATACCGGCGAATGGCACTCCCACGTTGACCTCGGCCTTTGGGCCGACGCAATGGTCGTTGCACCGGCAACTGCCTGCACCATTGGCAAGATGGCGCATGGCGTTGCCGACAATATGCTCGTAACCACCTATCTGTCGGCAAAGGCTCCCGTGTTCGTCGCACCGGCAATGGACCTCGACATGATGGCCCATCCGTCAACGACCGCGAACCTCAATCTGCTCCGCTCCTATGGCAACCATATCATCGAGCCGGCCAGCGGCGAGCTTGCCAGCCACCTGATTGGTAAGGGGCGCATGGAAGAACCCGAGCGCATAGTCGAGGTTCTGAGGGAATTTTTTAGCTCGAAAGGGCAGTTTGCCGGCAAACGGGTGCTCGTAACCGCCGGCCCGACCTATGAACGCATTGACCCGGTGCGCTTTATCGGCAACTTTTCGTCGGGCAAGATGGGCTATGCCATCGCCGACGCTCTGGCCGATCGCGGCGCGGAAGTGGTTCTTGTCAGCGGCCCGGTCGGCGAACTGAAGCCGCGCAATCCGCGCGTCGAGGTCCGCAAGATTGAGAGTGCGCTCCAGATGCTCGACGAATGTCAGAAAGTTTGGCCCGCAGCCGATATGGCCGTGATGACCGCGGCTGTTGCCGACTATCGCGTCGAGAACCGTGCCGACTCCAAGATTAAGCGCGAAGGCAATCTGGCGCCCGAACTCCGCCTGGTTGAGAATCCCGACATCGCAGCGACCCTCGGCGCTTCGAAAAAGCCGGGCCAGCTGCTGATCGGCTTTGCCCTCGAAACCGACAACGAGGCCGCCCATGCCGCCAACAAGCTCAAGCGCAAGAACCTCGATGCCATCGTGCTCAACTCTCTGCGCGATGCCGGCGCCGGATTCGGCACCGACACCAATAAGATAACCATCCTGTCGGCCGACGGCAGCGCCAAACCCTATCCGCTGAAAACCAAGCGCGAGGTTGCCGCCGACGTTGCTGACTTCATATCCTCTCTTTTGAAATGACCATCCGCTCTCTCCTCATAGGCCTGCTGTTTGCCACGGGCGTTGCTGACGCAACGGCCCAGGAACTCAACTGCCAGGTCGATATTAACACGCAGAAGCTCCAGAACGTGTCGAGCCAAACGTTCGAGACCCTCAAAGCGGCCATTACCGAGTATATGAACTCCACCAAGTTCTCGGAAGCCCAGCTGGCCGTCAACGAAAAGATTGACTGTCGCATGTTGTTGACCGTCAGTGAGTATGAAGACAACATCGTTAAGGGAACCTTGCAGATTCAGTCCTCGCGCCCGGTCTATAACAGCAACTACACGACCAGCCTGATTAATTTCCAGGACCCGAAAATCGACTTCTCCTATACCGAAGGCGAGCAACTGACCTTTTCGCAAAACGGAATGGAAAGCCAGCTGACGCAGATTCTGAACTTTTACGCCTACCTGGTTCTGGCAATGGATTTCGACAGCTTTGCGCCTCATGGCGGCGACGTTTTTTGGGAACGCTTGAAAATCATTGTTCAGGATGCGCAGTCGAGCGGCGAAGTAGGCTGGAAGGCGTTCGACGACAACAAGAACCGCTCGGCGGTGCTCGAAGCCTTTACCTCGCCGCAGACCGAAGTGATGCGCGACTTCACATATCGCTACCATCGCAACGGCCTCGATGAAATGGCCCAGAGCCCCGACAAAGGGCGTGCCAACATAACCGAGGCCATTGATATTCTGAAAACGGTTTATGATGCAGTGCCGATGTCGGTTGCGCTGTCAATGACCCGCGACGCAAAGCTCGACGAGCTGGTCAACGTCTATTCAAAGGCCCAGCAAACCGAGCGCGACCGCATTTATGAAACCATTTACCCACTCTGGCCAACGGAAAACCGACGCCTCACGGCCATTAAAAAAGGCGCTCAGAAATGATTAGCCGACTCCATATTGCCAACTACGCCCTCATTGATTCGCTCAACATCGAGTTCACCGAGGGGCTTAACATAATAACCGGCGAAACCGGCGCCGGCAAGTCGATTATTCTTGGCGCTCTGGGCCTGCTGCTCGGCGCGCGCGCCGATGCAAAGGCTATTCGCCGCAGCGACTGCAAGTCGGTTGTCGAGGCGATTTTCAACGTTGAGGGCCTGGAGGCTCTCGCGGCCTGGGCCGAGGAAAACAATCTCGACTGGGACGCGCGGGAGTGCATTTTGCGTCGCGAAATTACCCCGTCGGGCCGTTCGCGGGCGTTTGTTAACGACACTCCCGTGAACCTTACTCAGCTTGCCGAGCTTGGCTCTCAGCTGATCGACATTCATTCGCAGAACCAAAACCGACTGCTGGCTTCGCCCGACTATCAGCTAAAGATTGTTGACAGCATTGCCGATAACGCCGCGCTGCTTGGCCGCTATCAGAGCGATTATTCCGCATGGCGCAAGGCCGTCAGGGCGCTCGATGCCGCTCAGAAAGCGCTTGAACAGAACCGCGCAGACCAGGAGTTCATTGCCTTTAGACTGGCGCAGCTCGATGAGGCGCAGCTCGTTGCCGGCGAGCAGGAGGAGCTTGAAAATGAACGCGAGCTGCAGTCCAACATGACCGAAATCAAGCAGTTGCTGACCGAGGCGCTCGACAGTCTGACCAACGGCGAGAGCTCCGTGCTTGCCAACCTGTCGCAGGCTGTGGAAGCGACCGAGGGATTGTCGGAAGTATTGGAAGACGCTACCGAGCTGGCCCGTCGCCTCGACTCAGCACGCCTTGAAATTCAAGATATTACGGAAACTCTTTCCGATTATGACTCCAACCTCGGCGCTGACCCCTCGGCGCTGGAGCAGATCGAAGAGCGCCTGAGCGACCTTTATTCGCTTGAGCGGCGCCACGGCGTTGAAACCGTTGAGCAACTGATTCAGATTCGCGAAGATTTGCGCTCGCGCCTCGAGGCCATCGACAATGGCGATATGGCAATCGACGAACTGCGTCGGGCGGCGGATGTAGCCCTGAAGGCCGCAACGGCAACCGCCGCCAAACTGTCGGCCCGCCGCCGCGAGGCCGCCATGACCTTTGCCGACGAGCTGATTGAGGTTGCTCGCCCGCTGGGCATGCCTAATCTGCGCTGCGAGGTTGCCATCGAGCCGCTGAAGGCGCTGTCGCCTTCGGGCGCCGACGCGCTTGAGTTCCGCTTTGCGTTCAACAAGAATCAGCAGCCGCAGACCGTTGGCGGTTCGGCCAGTGGCGGCGAAGTGTCGCGCCTGATGCTGTCGATTAAATCGATCGTTGCCGGCCGGCTGCAATTGCCGTCAATAGTGTTTGACGAGGTCGATACCGGCGTTTCCGGCGACGTTGCCAACCGCATGGGCGCAATGATGCTGAACATTTCAAAAAAACTACAGGTTATAACGATAACCCACCTGCCGCAGGTTGCGGCCCGTGGCGTCAGTCACTACAAGGTGTTTAAGGAAGATGATTCCGAGGCGACCCACACGCGGATTCGCCGCCTCGGGGCCGACGAGCGTCGCGGCGAGCTGGCCCTGATGCTCAGCGGTTCATCGACCGATGCCGCCGCTTTGGCCAACGCCGATTCGTTGTTAAATAAGTAATCATGGAAAAATCAGACTATATTTTCGGCATACGCGCGGTTTCCGAGGCTATTGAAGCCGGCCGCGATATTGACAAAATTCTCGTTAAAAAAGACCTTCAGGGCGAATTGATTGGCCCGCTGTTGCAGCTCGCCCGCGAAAACAAAGTTTTGGTGCGCCGCGTTCCCGGCCAGACCATTGACCGCATCACGCGCAAGAACCACCAGGGTGTGCTGGCGGTTTTGAGCGCCGTTACCTACCATCGGCTCGACCATCTGGTTCCCGAGCTATATGAAGAAGGGCGGCTGCCGTTCATCATCGTGCTCGACGGCATCACCGACGTTCGCAACTTCGGCGCCATTGCCCGCACCGCCGAGTGTGTTGGCGCCGACGCTATCGTCATTCCCGAACATGGCAGTGTCAGCGTTGGCGGCGACGCGGTGAAAACCTCGGCCGGCGCGTTGCTCCACCTGCCCGTTTGTCGCGAACGCTCGGCGGCGCTGGCTGTTAAGTTCCTGAAAGAGAATGGCTACAAGGTCGTTGCCGTTAGCGAGAAAAGCGCCGTTAACTACACTGAAATCGACTATACTGGCCCCGTGGCCCTGGTCATGGGCGCCGAAGACACCGGTATTTCGCCCGAAGTCATGAAACTGACCGACTGCTCGGCTGCGATTCCGATGTTTGGCAAAATCGGCTCGCTGAATGTTTCGGTAGCGGCGGGCGTTATGATGTATGAAGTGGTGCGTCAGCGCCTGAATGCTAACTTCGAGGTGAACTGATGGCTGCAGGCGAATCACCGACTACTCTCGGAACCAAGTCGATTGGCCGCTTGCTGGTGCAATATTCCGTTCCGGCGGTTATTGCCAGCACCGTTACGTCGCTCTATAACATCATCGACTCCATCTTCATCGGGCGCGGCGTCGGGGCTATGGCAATTACCGGCCTGGCCATCTCCTTTCCGATGATGAACCTGGTAATCGCCTTTGTTATGCTCATTGCGGTGGGCGGCGCGACTATCAGCTCCATTTTTCTCGGTCAGAAAGACGAGGCCAAGGCAACGAACGTGTTGCACAACGTTATTACGCTGAGCCTTGTCCATTCGGTCGTTTTCGGCGGCCTGTCGCTGTTTTTTCTCGACGACATTCTGACCATGTTCGGCGCAACGGCCGAAACCTTGCCCTACGCCCATGACTTCATGTTCGTTGTTCTGCTGGGAACGCCGATCGCCTATGTGTTCATTTCGCTCAACAACGTTATGCGCGCAACCGGCTATCCGACAAAAGCTATGGTTTCGGCCCTGCTGTCGGTGATTGTCAACGTTATTCTCGCGCCGATATTCATTTTCGTGTTCGACTGGGGCATCCGCGGCGCGGCCTTCGCAACCGTGTGTGGCCAAACCTCTGCCTTCATCTGGGTAACCGTCCACTTTTGCTCGAAAAAGAGCTTTGTGCATTTTTCGCGTTCGGCGCGGTGGTTCGTGCCGTCGATAGCCAAGAAAATCTACGCTATCGGCATGTCGCCGTTCCTGATCAACGTCTGTGCCTGCGTGGTCGTTGTGTTCATCAACAAATCGCTGCTCGAATATGGCGGCAGCGATGGCAACATGGCCGTCGGCGCCTTCGGCATCATTAACCGCGTAACGATGTTCTTCCTCATGATTGTTATGGGCGTTACGCAGGGCATGCAGCCGATTCTCGGCTATAACTACGGCGCCGGAAACTGGAGTCGCGTTAAGAAAACCCTGAATCTCGGAATCTGGGTCGGAACGGCAATAACGGTTGTCGGTTTTGCGATAACCATGATTATCCCCGATACCGTTACCCGCATGTTTACCGACGATTCGACCCTTATCCGCCTGAGCCGCGAAGGGTTCCGGATTGTTTTGCTCGCCTATCCATTCATCGGCTCGGCCATCGTTATCCAAAACTTTTTTCAGAGCATTGGAAAGCCGCAGCTGTCGATATTTCTCAGTGTTACCCGCCAGATGGTTTTTCTGTTGCCGCTGCTGCTGTGGTTCCCGACCATGTGGGGCCTCGACGGAGTGTGGGCTTCGATGGCCGCGAGCGATTTCACCTCATTTTTGCTAACAGTCGGAACTCTGATTGTTGTTAAACGCCGAATGAACCATGCGTACGCAAATTCAACTTCGAGTAAGTCCTGAAGTGGCTTTCGAGCCGATGCGCCTGTGCGCGGAGGTGTCGACCGCGTTAGGTTGCGATGCCAACCGAATCACCGGCATTACGCCGCGCAAACGCAGTATTGACGCCCGCCAGCGGCGCGTAATGGTTAACCTTGACCTGATAGTGACCGTTGACGAACCTGCCGTAGACCCGATGGAGTTCGCGCAGATTCCCGACTATAAGCGCCTGCCGGCCAACGCGCCCGCGGCCATAGTTGTCGGCGCCGGTCCGGCCGGACTGTTTGCTGCGCTGAGGCTGATTGAGGAGGGCGTGCGCCCGATTCTGCTCGAGCGAGGCAAGGACGTGGACTCCAGGCGCCTGGATATGGCCCGCATATCGCGCGAGGGAATAGTCGATCCAAACAGCAACTACTGTTTCGGCGAAGGGGGAGCCGGCGCCTACTCCGACGGCAAGCTCTACACCCGCTCGAAAAAGCGCGGCCCTGTCGACAAGGTTCTGAGTATTCTGGTGGGTCACGGTGCGTCGCCCGACATTCTCGTTGACGCTCATCCACATATCGGTTCCGACCGGCTTCCCTCAATCATCAAGGCAATCCGTCAGCGCATCATTGCCTGCGGCGGCGAAGTGCGCTTCGGTGCAAGGGTTGACTCGCTGATAATAGACCAAGGCGAAGTCAAGGGCGTTCGTCTGGCCGATGGCGAAGAGATTTCGGGCCCGGTTGTGCTTGCAACCGGCCACTCCGCGCGCGACGTTTACCGCTCGCTCCAACGCGGCGGCGTTCGCCTCGAGCCTAAAGGCCTCGCCATTGGCGTTCGCCTCGAACATCCCCAGCAACTCATTGACCAGCTGCAATATCATTCGCCAAAGGGTAGGGGGCGTTACCTCCCGGCTGCTGAATATTCGATGCTTACGCGCGTCGACGGGCGTGGCGTTTATTCGTTCTGCATGTGTCCGGGCGGCTACATCATCCCTGCGTCGAGCGAACCTGGGCTGCTGGTTGTCAACGGAATGTCGCCCGCCAACCGCGGCACCGACTGGGCCAACTCCGGCATGGTCGTTGAGCTGCTGCCCGAGGACGTTGAAGGCTCCTCGCCGCTGAAAATGATGGACTATCAGGAAGAAATCGAACGCCGATTCTTCATGGCCGGCAATGGCTCGCAGGCCGCTCCGGCCCAGCGCATGACCGACTTCATTGCGGGCCGTCAGTCAAAGTCCCTACCCTCAACCGCATATACGGCAGGCATTTACCCCGCCAGGGTTGACCAGCTGCTGCCCGAGGGCATTGCCCGCCGCCTGCAGCGAGGATTCGAAGACTTCAACCGAAAGCAGCGCGGATTTGCAACCGATCGGGCAACGGTTATCGGCTGCGAGACGCGCACCTCGGCGCCCGTTCGTATTCCCCGCGACCCCGAAACCCTCAGCCACACCGAGCTGCGCGGCCTCTATCCCGCAGGCGAAGGCGCAGGCTATGCCGGCGGCATAGTTTCGGCTGCTATCGACGGCGACCGCGCCGCCGCAGCCCTCGCCTCCTCGCTATAATAATAGGAGGAGGTTAATCAGTCTTTGATTGAGGGGAGGGATTTGGAGGTTTTGGCGCCCATGTCGCGGAGCTTTTCGGCTTTGCCAACGAGGTTGCCGGGGCCTTCGGAGAGTTTGCGTAGAGCGTCGGAGTGGGCGGTCTGAGCTCGGTTAAGAGCGTCGCCGACGCGGGTCAGGTCATTGTAGAATCCAACGAATTTGTCGTAGAGCTTGCCGGCTTCGTCGGCAATCTGGCGGGCGTTGCGCTGCTGGGCGTCGTGGCGCCACATCTGGCTGATGAGTTTCAGAACGGAAAACAGATGGGTGGGCGAAACGATGAGCACATGGCGGTTATAGGCTTCTTGCCACAGGTCGGGCTCGGCCTGCATGGCGGCGATATAGGCGCCCTCGTTGGGAATGAACATCATCGTGAAGTCGAGGCGACGGTCGGAGCCGACAAGGTCATGGTAGTTCTTAACGGCGAGTTCGCGAACATGGTTGCGCACCGAAAGAACGTGGGCGCGGGTTGTGGCGGCACGGGCTTCGTCGGTCGGAGCGGAGCAGAGGTTGACGTATGCGGTCAGCGAGGCTTTGGAGTCGATAACGACGCAGCCGCCGTCGGGGAAGTTAACGACCACGTCAGGGCGCAGGTTGCGGCCCTCGGAGTCACGAACGTTGGTTTGCACGGAAAATTCGCGTCCTTCGGTGAAGCCGGCCTGAACAAGGAGGGTTTCGAGAATCATTTCGCCCCAGTCGCCCTGGACCTTGCCGTTGCCGCGCAGGGCGTCGGCGAGCTGCCTGGCCTCGGAGCCGAGCGATTCGTTCAGTCGACGCAGTTCGTCGATTTTTTCGCGCAGGGCACCGCGTTCGGCGGCTTCGCGCGAGTATTTTTCGTCGATAACGCGGTTGAAGGTTTCGATGTTGCGCTGAAGGGGCGACAGCAGGTCGTTCATCTTCGATGTTGCCGAAGCATTGAGGCGCTCCTGCGATTCGCTGAGCAGGGCTGAAGCGATTTCGCGGAAACGCTGTTCCTGCTGTTCCGGACGGAGGGTTTCGGCGCGGGCGGCGCCGAGGCGGGCGCGGAGGGTAGCGGCGTAGACCGACACTCCCAGCAGAGCCACGCTCAGGATTATTATGGCTGCAATCATTATGGCGGCGGGTGGGGGGGAATGGTTTAGAAATCGATTGTTAGGCGAACGTTGAACTGGCGGCGGGTAAGATAGTTCGGAACGGCATACTGGATGTCGTTAACGTCGGTTACCCAGTAGTAGGAGCTAACGTTGGAAATGTCGAGCAGGTTGAAGCAGTCAACGCCGAGCCAGATGCTCTTGAAGTGGCGCCAGAAGTCGGCGCGCGCTTCCCGGCCTTCGGTGCGGGGCGAGAGCAGGGCGTAGCTCAGGCCAATGTCGACGCGCTTATAGGCCGGAGTGCGGAAATAGCCCTTGTCGCGGGTGGAGCGGGGCGGGGTAACCGGCAAACCGTCGGAAAAGATGCCGCGCAGCGAGAACTTCAGTTTCGGGAAGCGCGGAAAATAGTCGGTGAAGTAGAGGGCCACGGAGTAGCGCTGATCGGTTGGGCGGGGAACCTTGACGCCGTTGAGCGTTTCCTGAGTTTTCATCAGCGAGAACGACAGCCAGGAGTCGCTGCCCGGAACGAACTGACCGAACAGCTTAACGTCGAGTCCCATCGCATAGCCGTTGCCGCCGTTAACGCCGGCATAGTTCAGCTTGAGGTTATCGATTTCGTAGGGAATCAGGCGGCTGAGGGCCTTATAGTATGCTTCGGCCGAGAATTTGAACGGACGGTTGAGCGTTCGGAACGAGTAGTCGGTTCCGAGAATGAACTGGAGCGAGCGCTGGGCCTTGATGTTATTGTTAAGGCGGATAATGGTGTTGCCGTCGGCGTCTTGAACCGGCTGGCGATATTCCTTGTAGAACGGCGACTGATAGTAGAGGCCGGTTGCAAAGCGGAATGCCCAGCTCGAGTTCTTTTCGGGCACGAAGCCGACCGAGGCGCGGGGCGACACGAGGAACTCGCGGTTGAAACTCCAGTAGCTGGCACGAACGCCATAGTTGATTGTCCAGTAGCCGAGGGCGGAGCTCATTCTCCAGGCGTCTTGGGCGAACAGGGCCATGCGCGACGAGGTCAGGTCGTTGCGCGAGCGCTGGCTATAGATAACGCGCACGGCGTCGGGGTCGTAGGGCAGCGAGTAGCCGGCGGAGTCGCGCAGCTCCCATTCGCTCTGGCGATCCTGAATTTTTTCAATGTTATAGCTGAGGCCGTAGCTGAGGTTATGGTTGCTCAGGCCGGTGTTGCCGCGCAGCGAGAGGGTGAACACCGAGCCGCGCAGGCGGTTGCGGGCGTGCTCCTTGTAGCGCCCAACGCCGAGCTCGCCGCCAACCTCGCCGGCGCCGGCCTGGTCGAGCCAGTATTCGCCGGAAATGTCGTAGCTAACGAGTTCATTGGTGTAGTAGCCCGAGGCGAGCAGCGTAAAGTCGTTGGCGCGGTTGGGGCGAAAGTTGACCATCGCTGCGCCGAAGTAGGTTTCGAAGCGGTCTTTTTCGCGGCCATCGAAATAGACGGTGAACTGCTTGGCGTCGGTCGACGTTCCGAAGTTGGTTTCGCGCGTCTGCGGTTTGAACTCGTAGTTATTGATTGAGATGTTGCCCAGCGCCGACAGCTTCCATTTCTGGTTAATGCGGAAGTTGAGGTTGGTTTGGTAGTCGAAATAGTTCGGGTTATATTCGCCGCGGGTTTCGAGCGAGGAGAGCAGAGAGTTGTTGCGTTTGTAGCGCACGCCGTGGAGCTGCGAAAAGCGCTGCGTTCCCTGGCCGATGGCGAGCGAGGCTCCCTGGAGCGACGCCGCTACCTGGCCTTCGAACGATTCGGGCTGGCGGTAGGTGATGTCGAGCACGGAGCTCATCTTATCGCCATACTCAGCCGAGAAGCCGCCGGTTGAGAAATTGACGTCCTTAACCATCGCCGGATTGATTACCGACAGTCCTTCCTGCTGGCCGGAGCTGATGAGCTGCGGGCGATAGACCTCGACGCCGTTGATGTAAACGGAGTTTTCGTCGTAGCTGCCGCCGCGCACCGAGAACTGCGAGCTCATTTCGTTCGACGAGTGAACGCCAGCCATAGTGGTCAGCAGCGACTCGACCGTGCCGCCGCTGGCGTCGGCCGCGAGCTTGTAGGCCTGATGGTCGATGCGCTGCATGCCGTCGGTCTGCTTGCGAAACTCCGTTACTTCGACCTCGGCGAGCTCGGTCGAGGGGAGCATCTTAACGTTGAGCGTGACCGATTCTTTCGGGGCGATGAGTTTTCGGGTTATGTCGTGATAGCCGATGCAGTGGAAAACTACGGCGATGGTGTCGGCATCGGGAGCCGACAGGGAGTAGGCGCCATTGAGGTCGGAGTAGCAGCCGATGGCAGTTCCCTTGACTGAGACCTGCACGAACTCGAGCGGCTCGTTAGCGTCGCCGTCGCCGTGGGTCACCTTGCCGTGAATCGTGACCTTGGCCTGAAGGGGTAGGGCGCTCAGCAGGGTGAATATTGTGAGTAGGAATTGGAGTCGGAGTTTCATCACCATATAAACGCACGCGAGGCTCAAATATTGTGTGGCCGAGAATCGCATAATTCAGGGCGAGGGTAGGGGGGAGCGACAAAAAAGCGATTCTCAGAGGGCAAAAAGCCGATTTTTGTGAACTTTTAGCGGGTGCAAGTCGTTGAAAGTGAAAGAGGTTATTAACCTCGCAGCGCACCTTGGCAACTATCGTTAATCAGATGCAAATAGACAACGGCCCGTTAAGCCGGCTCTGATTTACGAAAACGAATCGAATGTAAATGCAAACGCAAACACGGATGTTGCAATTCGAAATTTTAGAAATGTTAAAATTGAAAGCCGAGTTACAAAATGGAAATTTGCAAAACAAACAAGGTGTTTACGAATGAAGATTTACATAATTCGCCGATGGAGTTCAGAAATGCGTAGCCCGTAATTCCCAAACGAAACTAAGATGTAAATGGGAATTATGGGTGCTTAATATATTTTAACAATAGGGGTTGATATGTTGAAAACCAGCTTGTTGGTATAAGATGTTAAAGTTTTTGTTTATATCAATTGTAAATTATAGGTGATTTGGCGGATTGATGGGCGAATTTTGGTGCGTAACTGATTATAAATCATATAAATCATATAAGTTTTATAAGTATTACTGCAGGGAGATTGCTGCGCCGAAGTTGCTATTTGCAAATGTAATCAGGGAGGGTTTGCAGTTGAGTTTACAATTGAGATTGCGTTTGCAAAATTGAGAAATTTGCAATTTGCGAAAATAAATTTGGAAATTCAAATTATTATGTTTAACTTTGCAACACTGAAACTATCAAATGCAAACTCAAAATGGACATTGTTAGCCGTTTATTAACGTTTATGGAAACCCACGGAATCGGGAGCACGCAATTCGCCGATGCCTGTGGCATTCCGCGTCCTACTCTATCGCAAATTCTGAGCGGGAGAAACAAAAAGATCTCCGATGCGGTAATCTCCAAAATCCATAGCGCGTATCCGCGCATGAGCGTTCTGTGGTTGCTTTTTGGCGAGGGTCCGATGGAGATCGGCGCAAATAACGCAATCTCCGCGCCCCAAACGGGGGCTCAAACGCCCTCCCGGCCCTCTATTCATAACACTTTTACCCCATCGCCGACTGCGTCGGAACCTGATGCAAACGAGGAGGCCGACGGCATGTTTGGGGCGCCTGACATTCGCGAACCGTTGATTTTCGACGACGAAGAGGTGGAAAACGAAAGTGCCGCAGAGAGCGTTGCTCCCGGCGGCGAGAATCCCGTCGTTACCATTCCGGCCGACGGCTCGAAGTCAATCGTTAATATAATGGTGTTTTATTCCGACAACTCTTATCAGTCGTTTGTTCCGCGCTAATCGCGGTCCCAAACGAAGGTGGTAAGCATCGGATAGTGGTCGCTCGAGGCCACGTTGCCGCGCTGAATATCGACCGCGCGGAAGTTGCCGCGCCACAGAACATGGTCGATTCTGAAGGCAAACATCGGCGCGTTAAACGTTGTTGTGGGGCCCAGGGCGGTTTCCGCGTAGGCGTCTTTCATGCCGATTTCTTCCAGAATCTTGACCGTTCGGCAGCCGGGAACGTCGTTGAAGTCGCCGCAGATAATAACGTCGCCATCGAGCTGCTCAACGAATGAGCGGAGCATTTTGCCCTGCCAGGCGCGGTGTTCAAACGCGTAGAGCAGCTTTGAAATCAGCTGCTGCTGCACTCTGGCGAGTGTGCCGGTATCGGCGTCGTCGATTGTGTTGGCGTCGGCCAGGCTGCGATAGAGCTCCTTGTCGTTATCGTTCAGGCCGAAGCTCTCGAGGTGAACGGCAATGACGGTTATGGGGTGGGTTTTATTAACCGTTGTGCGGAAAATTTCGATGCTGCCGCGGCTGGGCATGTTGTTGGGCGGAACGATGTGGAGGATGGGACGCTTGGAGAAGAGCACGGTGCCTACCTGGCCGCGCGAGAAATAGGGATAAATAGCGTGGAGCGAATCAATCTGTTCCTGCGGCACGACCGCCTGCATTCCCTTCTGGCCTTCGAACTCGAGCAGCGCAAGGATGTCGGCGTCGGATTGGAGAATAGTGTGGACGGTTCGGTTGAATGTGGAGTCAGACAGGCCCTCTTCGTCAACGAAGCTGACAACGTTATAGCTCATGACCTTAAACGACCGTTGGCGCTCCTCGTCGGTCAGCTCATGTTTCGAGAAATTCAGAGGGCTGAAAATCAAAAACGGCTTCAGCGCAATCAGCAGCGTCAGCCCGGAAACGATAGCGAGCCAACGGCAGAATATAAGATTCAGAATCAGCGTTACGCCCGACAGCAGATACCATAGCGGAAACGTCATGGCAACGACGCCGGCAAACGGCATGTATTCCTGGTCAACGTGGCTTGCATAGCCGCTGAAAATAGCAAGACCTGCAACCAAAACGTTGAACCCTATCCAAATCGGAAGAGCGATGGAGCGGAGAATCCGAAAGAGTGATTTCATAGTTTTTTGCTATATTCTAATAATTGATGTCGTTCGTCGGCGGTTAGCGACGCATAGCCCGAGCGGCGCACCTTGTCGAGCAGTTCGTCGAGCGTTTTCTCGCGGGCGCGCTTTGCGGGGCGCGTAAAGGCGGAGCGGCGGCGCAGAACCATTGCGTAGGCCCAGCCGCCGAGCGAGCCACCCAGGTGGGCCAGGCCGCCTCCGATATTGCTGCCCGCAAATGCCAGCAGGCCGAGGGCGGCGGCGATGATGCCGATCCACTTGAAGCTCACCGGCCCGAAAAACATGAGGTTCACGCGCATGTAGGGCACCCTGGCGGCGGCGAACACTATAACGCCCAAAATCGCGGCGCTCGCACCCATCAGAGGGTAGGGACACAGGCCGACCGACGCACCGATGAAGAAGAACAGGGCGCCGGTCAGACCGCCGACCGCGTAGCTCACGAGCAGCTGTCGCTCCGACCCGATTTCGAGCGCCAGGCGCGAAAAGAGCCAGAGCCAAAGGCAGCTGAAAAGAGTGTTGACAGCGTCGCTGTCGGTTACCATATAGGTCAGCAGAGTCCAGGGCCTGAGCCAGAACTCCGGCGCCAGAACCAGCCACGATGCCGCTCCGATGCCCCAGGCGGCACACAGCGCCTTCAGGATTATCAGCATGGCAACGTTTGCGGCAATCAGTGCGCCTGGAACGCTCTTAATAAAGCGGATCATTGTTGATTTCGCCTTTTTTACGCCAATAAACTATCAGTGCCCAGCCAATGAGCATGCCGCCCAGGTGGGCGAAATGGGCAACGCCGGATTGCAGCCCCGTAACGCCCAGGAAAAGCTCGAGAGCGCCATAGCCCAAAACGAGCCACTTGGCCTTGATGGGTATGGGCACGAACATGATATACATGGGCATGTTGGGGAAAATCATTGCAAAGGCGAGCAGAATGCCGAACACTGCACCCGAAGCGCCGACGGTCGGCGTGTTTATCAGGGCGTTTGCCTGGCCCAGCACCGGGTCAAGCCAGTTCTGTCCTTGGGCGAAGAGCAGGTAGCCTCTGCGGGCGACTTCGGAGAGCGTCGTTCCGTCGGGCAGCTGACTCCCGAGGTGGGCGAGCCAAATGGCATAGACCCCTTCCTGGACCAGCGCGGCGCCGATGCCTACGGTCAGGTAAAACAGCAGATAGCGCGCCGAGCCGAACACCCGCTCGATAACCGAGCCGAACATCAGAACGGCAAACATGTTGAAGAGCACATGGGTCATGCCGCCGTGCAGGAACATGTAGGTCAGCGGCTGCCAGAACCTAAAGTCAGGCGACAGAAAGTAGTGTAACCCGCAGCTGCGATCCATAACCGCGCCGAACGGACGCAGCGTTTCGCAAGCCAACCAAATCAGCAGGTTTATGATGATAAGGTTTTTGGTTACAGGTGGAATATTTCTGAACATTTCGAATTATTGGAGAATAGGAGATTTCGGAATTGTTGAGCCCCACGACGAGCGGTCCAGATTGCGGTAGCCGATGGCTTCGCGCAGATGGTGGGGCAGAATGTCGGGTTCGCCGTCGAGGTCGGCAATGGTTCGGGCAACGCGCAGGATGCGGTCGTAGGCGCGGGCCGACAAATCGAGCTTGTTCATTGCCTCGCGCAGAATCCGCGAGCCGTCGGCCGAGAGTTTGGCGTAGCGTGCCATCTGGCGAGGCCCCATCTGTGCGTTGCAGTGAATACCGGGCTCGGAGGCGTAGCGCTCGGTTTGGATTTGGCGTGCGGCGATTACGCGCCTGCGGATTTCGGCGCTCGGTTCGCCGTCGCCCTCGGCCTGAAGGTCGTCGAAGCTGACCGGCAGAATCTCAACCTGGAGGTCTATGCGATCCATCAGCGGCCCGGAGATTTTTGACAGGTAGCGGTTCACTGCTCCCGGCGGACAGCTGCAAATCTTCGTCGGATGGTTATAGTAGCCGCAGGGGCATGGGTTCATCGACGCCACAAGCATGAAGCCGGCGGGGTAGTCAACCGAGTAGCGGGCGCGCGAAATGTTTATGACGCGGTCTTCCAGCGGCTGGCGCATGACTTCGAGCACCTGGCGCGAAAATTCGGGAAGTTCGTCGAGAAAAAGAATCCCGTTGTGGGCCAGCGAGATTTCGCCTGGAAGCGGGTGGTTACTGCCGCCGCCCACGAGAGCCACGGAGGAAATAGTATGGTGCGGCGAGCGAAACGGGCGCGCGGTCATCAGGTGGGAGCCACGCGGCAGTTTGCCGGCAACGGAGTGAATCTTGGTCGTTTCCAGCGCTTCGCTCAGCGTTAGCGGCGGAAGAATCGAGGGCAGGCGCTTGGCCATCATTGATTTGCCCGAGCCGGGAGGGCCGATGAGCAGAATGTTGTGGCCGCCGGCACATGCAACCTCAAAGGCGCGCTTGACCAGCGGCTGACCCTTGACTTCGTTGAAGTCGAAATCAAACAGGTCGGCTGCGCGGGCAAACTCGGCGCGAGTATCAACCTCGGTTGGCTCAATGGGGCTGACGCCGTTGAGAAAGCCGATTACCTCGCTGAGGTTCGAGGCGCCGTAGACCTTCAGTCGGTTCACGACCGCCGCTTCGTCAACGTTTGCAACCGGCACTATCATTCCTTCGAAGCCAGCCTCGCGCGCTTTGATGGCCATTGGCAGGGCGCCCTTGATCGGCAAGAGAGTTCCGTCGAGGCCGAGCTCGCCCATGATCAGATATTTTCCGAGATTGGGGCATTGAATCTGGCCGTCGGCGGCAAGGATGCCAACTGCGAGCGGCAGGTCGTAGGCCGCGCCCTCCTTTCGAACGTCGGCCGGCGACATGTTAACGAGAATCTGCTTGTGGGGCGGCTTCATTTCGCTCTGACCGATGGCGCTCATAACGCGGTCGTAGCTCTCCTTGACTGCGGCGTCGGGGAGGCCAACGATTGAGAAGAGGAAGCCTCTTGAAATGGCTACTTCTATTGTGATAATCAGTGCGTCAATGCCTTGAACGGCAGCGCCAAAGGTTTTAACGAGCATTTATGAGTTCCAGATTTGCCAGGCGAGCAGCGCCTGAAGGTGAAGCATTGCCAAACCATTGCGGGTTGCGGCTCCGCGCGCGGCGGCTTTTTTCAGAAAGAGGGTTTCCTCGGGGTTGTAGACCAGGTCGTAGCAGATATGGTCGGGCGTCAGCAGCTCGTAGGGGATGGGCGGGCAGGCGTCGACCTTCGGAAACATTCCCAGCGGAGTCGTGTTAACAATCAGCAGGTTTTCGGCCATAATTTCCGGGGTCAGCTCCCCGTAGGTCAGCCGGTCGGGGCCGGATGTGCGCGAAACCGCCGTGTGGCTGACTCCGAGCCAGTCCAGGGCGGCGTTGACGGCGCGCGCGGCACCGCCGGTTCCGAGCACCAGGGCCGACACGGCCTTCAGCGGCAATAGCGGCGCCAGGGTGCGCGCAAAGGCCGGCGCGTCGGTGTTGAATCCCTCCAGGGCGGTCAGCGTGCCGTCGGCGTCGTGGACGAGGCGAACCGTGTTGACCGCGCCAATCTGCCGGGCCTGGTCGCTCAGGCTTGTCAGATAGGGGATTATCTGCTGCTTATAGGGGATGGTGACGTTCAGTCCGCGCAGCTCCGGCAGCTCGGCCAGCAACTCGGTCAGCTCGCCGATGTCGGCCAGCTCGAAGTTGCGATATTCTGCATCAATTCCTTCCCGGCGAAATTTTTCGTTAAAAAAACTCGCTGAGAAGGAATGACCGAGCGGAAAGCCCAAAAGTCCGTAGAGGTCCACCGGAGCGTTAGTCGATGTTCTTCACCTTTGCAGGATTGCGGAAGTGGAGCTTGCCTTCTTCGTATTCCTGGGCGGCGATGAGGGTGGGTTTCGGGAGCTTTTCGTAGTAGCGCGAAATTTCAACCTGTTCGCGGTTTTCGGAAACTTCCTCGAGGTTGTCGTTGAGCGATGCAAATTCCTGGAGCTTCTTTTCGAGGTCGTGTTTCATCTGCTCGCCTATCTGGTTCGCACGTTTTGCGATGATTGCTACTGTTTCGTAAACGTTACCGGTGTTCTCGGAGAGTTTAACCATGTCGCGGGTAACGGTGTTGATGGGAGCGTTAGTCTTCTTGTAGTCCATTGCTTATTTAATGTAATGCGAAAGTTTCGTTAGGGTAATATATGTTAGTCGTTAACGTGTTTGGATGCGATTTTGAAAATGTTGTTTGCTTCCGCGGTGAATTTGCTTTCGGGATAGGTGTTGATGAACGAGTAGTAGTTATCAATAACCTGGCGGTAGCGTTCGGGCTGCTTTTCGGCAACGGAGAGTTCGGCCTCTTTGAAGCGGCTTTTGAGAATCAGCATGTCGAACTGCTCCTTATAGATAGAGTAGGGATAATTTTTCAGGGCGTTTTGCGAAACGATTATGGCGCTCTGGAAATTGTTGCCCATATAGGTTCCGAGGTTATAGTAGAGCTGGGCGTTCTGGAGTTGCTTGAGCGCAAGTTTGTCTTGCAGCTCGAAAATCATTTTCTGAACGTCGCCGACGAGCTCCGACTGGGGGTAGTATTCCAAAAACGAAGTCAGCTCCTCGATGGCCTGGATGGTTTCGCTCTGGTCGAGCTGAACGTCGGGCGAGTCAAGGTAGTAGCTCTTGCCTGCATAGAAATGCGATTCCTCCGCATATTTGCCTTTGGGATAGCGGGTATAGTAAGTGTGGAGATAGGTTCCTGCGGTTGGATAATCCTTGTTGTAGAAATTACACATGCCGAGCAGATAAAGCGTTTCTTCGGCTCTTTCCTTTCCGCGGAAAGTAGAGAGGATTTCGCTCAGAACGCTTGCTGCCTGGGAGTATTTACCTTCTTCATACCATTTTTTCGCGTACTCAAATTTCATGGAGGCGTCATGGGTTTTCAGCACGCGCTGATATTCGCCGCAAGAGCTTAAAAGCCCGAACGACATGGCTAATATGCAGATGGTTAGGTATTTTTTCATCCTTCGTTGTTATGAGTGGTGAATTATTCAACGTGCAAAGTTACGAAAAAAATCCGAAATCGCCCGCTTTTCCAAGAGATTATCCACTTAAAAAAACTTAACCGGCGGTTAATGGCCGGACTCCGGGTCGTTGAGGTAGGTTTCGCAGCAGAGGGCCAGCTCGTCGTACCACTCGCGTCCGAAACGCTCAATCAGAGGTTCGCGCAGGAACTGATAGAGGCGAATGCCCTCGCGGCGCCCTTTGGCGCGGGCGGGAGCGCAGATGTTCCATTTGTGGTAGTTAACGGCGGTGAATTTTTCGTATTCGGTGACTCTCACGGGATAGAGCGCGCAGCTGATGGGTTTGCGCCAGGTGGTTTCGCCGCGGCGAAATGCGCCTTCGAGCGCACAGAGGCAGATGCCGTTGGGGGCGTAGCAGGTAAAGGCGCAGTTGCGGCCGTCGAGAATCGAGGTTACCAGGTCACCTTCTTCGTCGATGTAGCTGACGCCCTGTTCGCGCACGAGTTCGATTGCGCGCGGCGCCATGTCTTTTTCAATCACCGGGAGGGCGCGGCGGATTTCGCGACATTCCTTGTCGGTTACGGGGGCTCCAGCATCGCCCTCGATGCAACATTCACCCTTGCAGGCGTCGAGGTCGCAGCAGAAAAACTCTTCGGCGAGGTCGAGGCTCACCAGTGTGTCTTGAATCTGAAACATAATTTCTTCGGTTTCTTCGGTCATTTTCCAGAAAATATAATGTCGGTGGCAATCAGTCGGTCGTAGCGGGCCGTTGGCGGGCAATAATAGAGCAGCGCGAGGTATTCGTTGCCGGTTTCGTAGTGGTCGCCCTCAATCGGATTTTCGGGCGACGAGGTGATATACTGGTAGTTATACATTCCTTGCTTCAGCAGCAGCACTTTAACGTAGGCGCCGAGAGATTCGTCGTAGGCCATCTTGGGATTCTCGCCGATAATCAGGTCGCCGTCGATGAAAACGTCGGTCGGCAGCTGCGGCGACTCCAGGGTGAAGTAGGTCTCAACGTATTCGGCGTTGATGTCAGGGTCGTCGTAGTGGATAGTCGCGGGAAAATAGCGTCCGGCCTGGTCCTGGTCATAGGTGTAGCGGCTGTCGGCGCGCGGATAGTCAACCGTCAGCATGGCGCCGTAGGTCGGGTGGGTATATGAAACGGATTCAACCCCCATGCCCTGATAGTCGAGGTTGGCCAGGTCGAAGCGTCGAAACTCATTGCCCGCGGGAAATATCAGCTCCCGCTGATGCTCATAGACAGCAGTTTCCGATTGAATGCTCAACGGATGCTTTAATATCCGGCGGGTGTTGTCGCGGCCGTTCTTAACAATAACGAGCTTGAGATCGTTATAGGGATTCTCAACCCGCGCGCCCTTCAGGTCGGCGCGAACGGAGAGCTGCTGGTGGCGGCTGTTGTAGTCATAGTCGGTGCGCGACGTAACGGCCATGTCAAGCCCCGCCGCGCCCTCGTCGACCATGAACCGGGCTTGCAGCAAAACCTTGTCGGGGTCATACTCGTCGAACACCTCAATCAGGTAATTGCCGGAAACGAGCGGCTGCATATCGGGGTTCGGAATGGTCAGGGAGTAGTGGACGTAGTGTGTCAGCGGGTGATCCGACAGTGCATAATCCGTTATCTGCGCCTCGTTGAAGCCGATGAGATACTCCGAGTCGGTCAGCGCCGAGGGTTGCCAGTCGCTGTTGCAGTGAACGAGCCGATAGCGCAGATAGCGGTTATCTTCGGCCAGTTCGTCAAAACTGACCGTGATGGCCGATGCGCTGTTGTTGGCCCTGATAATCGGCTGGCCGAGGCGGTTGGTCGAGTCGAGCACCTGCAGCGACTTAAAGGTCGGCTCAAAGATGGCGGTCGCCGTGTCGCGGGCAGAGGCCGGCAGTGTCAGCGCGCAAAGCAGCAGGGCGTTAAAGGTTCGCTTCATGCAGAATCGTGATGGCATCCTTGATGAGGTCAACACACGGTTTGCGTCCCGGGCAGCGCAGGTCGCGGCAGTTGACCTGACCTTGATTAAGAGCGGCGAACTTGTTAATCAGGGCGCTGACGCGGGCATACTGACCTTTCTTGTCGGCCGGGCCGGCATAGGTTTTGTCGCCACACACGATGGCCATGGCCGACGCCGCGCCGCAGATGTTGCCGGTGTTGCCGACTCCGGTTCCAAGCCCGGCGGTCACCGCCTCGAGCGCGGGGTTGAAGGTCATTGCCACGCACTGCGAGCAGTTATAGCCTTCGGCTCTGAGTGCCACGGCTTTAGAGATGCGTTCTTCGAGAGTTACCATATTATTTCCTGTTTGCCTTGTTGGCGTAGATATTCGTTGGTTTTTGAAAAATGTCGGCATCCGAAAAATCCGCGGTGGGCGCTCAGTGGCGAAGGGTGGGGCGCCTCTAAAATCAGATGCTTGCTCCGGTCAATCAGCGGGGCTTTGCGCCGCGCGTGGCTGCCCCAGAGAATGAACACCAGTCCGCTGCGCCGCTCCGACAGGGCGCTGATTGCCGCGTCGGTCAGCAGCTCCCATCCGATGGCTGAATGTGAGGCTGCTTCGTGGGCTCTGACGGTCAGCGAGCTGTTGAGCAGCAAAACGCCCTGTTCGGCCCAGCGGCTAAGGTCGCCCGAGGCGGGAATCGGAGTGCCCAGGTCGCTGCGTATTTCCTTGTAGATATTAATCAGCGACGGCGGAATGTCAATGCCGGGCGCAACGGAAAAGGCGAGCCCGTTGGCCTGGCCTTCGCCGTGGTAGGGGTCCTGGCCGAGAATCACAACCTTTACCGCCGAGAACGGACAGAGGTCAAACGCGGCGAAAATCTGCGACGCGGGCGGAAAGACCCTGCCCGCAGCATACTCGCGGCGCACTATCTCGGCTGTTTTGGCAAAAGAAGCTGACTCCCAATATGAAGCCAGCTGTTCTTTCCATTCGTTGTTGATTCTTACGTTCATGCCGGAACTACGTTCGGCACCGGGCCGAAGCGGTTGTCGATATATTCAGAGTCCTTACACATCCAAATGATATAGATGATGGTGCCGATCAGCGGAATGCAGTTAATCAGAATCCAGCCGCCGCCTTTGCCGATGTCGTGGAGTCGGCGAACGCTGACCGCCAGCGAAGGGAGGAATAGTGCCAGGCTGACTATGCCCGACAGCGATTCGGCCGGAGAATTTATGCCGGCGATGAAAACTGACGAGCCAACCAGCGACTGCACAACAAAAAGGAACAAGTTGAACCACCAGTATTCCGAGCGGCTTGCGCGACCTGAAAAAGTAGCGTACTTGCTGAAAGCCATTGAAATGGCTTCGGTAAATGAGACTTGACGTTGATACATAATGATAGCGATGATTGTTAGTTCAGCGGCAAATATAGGCAAATTCTTTGAATAAATGTTAGAAATTCCGGAAAAATGAGTAACTTTGTGGGTAAATTATGAGTAACGCAAGGATAATTGAACTGCCGAAGATTCTCGATGAGCGCGGAAACCTGTCGTTCATCGAGGAGTGTAACCATGTTCCGTTCAAGATCGCTCGCGTCTACTGGGTCTACGACGTTCCGGGCGGGCAGCGGCGCGACGGCCATGCCTACCGCCGCAATCAGGAATTGATTGTTGCCCTTTCCGGTTCGTTTGATGTTCAGCTCGGCTCGGGCGAGGTTTATTCCTTGAACCGCAGCTATTACGGCCTTTATGTTCCGGCCGGAACATGGCGCGAGCTGAAAAACTTTTCGACCAACTCCCTGGCGATGATTCTGGCTTCGGAGCCATATAACCCCGACGATTATGTGTATGACAACGATTGACGACTGCCGCATCATCTCGCTTCCGCGCCATAGCAGCGACCGCCAGGGAAATCTGACCGTTGCCGAGAACCTGCCGTTCGCAATCCGCCGGGTTTATTATCTCTATGACGTTCCCGGCGGCGAAAACCGCGGCGAACACGCCCACAGGGAGCTTGACCAGTTGATTGTTGCCGCTTCGGGGAGCTTCACCGTTATGCTCGACGACGGTCGTCGCCGCCGCGAGGTTTTCCTGAACCGACCGAACGTAGGCCTGATGATTCCCCACGGCATTTGGCATCATCTCCACGATTTTTCGTCGGGGGCAGTGGCGCTTTCGCTAACCTCCGATCTTTATCGCGAAGAGGATTATCTTCGCCGTTATGAAGACTTCATGCAATTCCGAACAGAAAATGGAGCAGATTAAATTTCTTGACCTGCAAAAAATTAACGCACTCCACGGGCCGGCCATCAAGGCCGCGACCGAGCGCGTTGTCGATTCCGGCTGGTATCTGCAAGGCGCCGAGAATAAGGCTTTCGAGGCGGAATATGCCGACTATATCGGCACTGCCCACGCCGTTGGCTGCGGCAATGGTCTCGATGCGCTGCGCCTGATTCTGCGCGCCTATATTGAACTGGGGCGGCTCCGCCCGGGCGATGAGGTTATTGTGCCTGCCAATACCTATATTGCGTCGATACTGGCTATTACCGACTGCGGACTCGTTCCGGTTTTGGTCGAGCCCGACCAGCAGACGCTTCAGATCGATGCGCAGAGGGTGGGGGAGGCGGTAACTCCGGCCACCCGAGCCGTGATGATAGTTCATCTCTATGGCCGCTGTGCCTATTCGGAGCAGATTGCCGAAATTTGCCGCCGGAACGACCTGCTGCTGATTGAAGATAACGCGCAGGCCCACGGCTGCCTCTGGCATGGGCGGCGCACCGGCTCTCTCGGCGATGCTGCCGGCCATAGCTTCTATCCGGGCAAGAATCTCGGCGCGCTGGGCGACGGCGGAGCCGTTACGACCGATGACCCCGAGCTGGCCGCTATGGTTCGCGCGCTGGCCAATTATGGCTCAGCCAGGAAGTATGTTTTCGATCATGTCGGCTTCAATTCGCGCCTCGATGAGATTCAGGCCGCGGTGCTCAGGGTCAAACTGCCGTTTCTCGACGCTGAGAACCGGCGGCGCAAGGAAATTGCCGCGCTCTATGAGGCGGGAATCACCAACCCGAAAATTAAACTGCCGCTCCCGGTCGATAGCGACAGCAACGTGGTTCATATCTTTCCGGTGTTTGCCGAAGAGCGCGACCGCCTGCAGAAGTATTTGGCCGACAACGGCGTTCAAACGCTGATTCACTATCCGATTCCGCCCCACCGCCAGCAGTGCTACCGGCAGTGGGCCGCACTCCGATTCCCAATAACCGAACAAATTCATAACCAAGAACTTTCGCTGCCGGTTTCGCCGGTGATGACCACCGAAGAGGTGCAGCGCGTTATTAACTTAATTAATTCATGGACATAGTCTTTTTGATTGCCGGATTCGTTTTGATTCTCGGCGGAGCAAACTTCATGACCGACGGCTGCGCGGCTGTTGCCAAGCGCTTCGGGGTCAGTGATTTCGTTATTGGTCTGACGATTGTTTCCATCGGAACGAGCGCGCCGGAATTTATTGTTAGTCTTTTGGCGGCCATCGAGGGTGCCCCGGCAATGTCGATTGGCAATATTGTCGGCTCCAATATCTTTAACATACTGATGATTATCGGTATCGTTGCCATTCTGCGGCCCATCAGCGTTCCGAAAACCGTTTTGACCGGCGATGCGATTTGGATGCTCATCTCCTCGCTGGCCATGTTTTTCGTTGGCATGGCTCCCGAACTCGGAGCCGGTCCGAGGGTGTTGACGCGCGTCAGCTCGCTGCTGTTCGTTTTGTTCTTCGCCCTGTTTCTCTTAAACGCGCTGACCAAACCGAAAACCTCCGGCGATTCACCCGAGGAGGAAATCAAGTCCATGCCCCTGTGGCGCTCGCTGCTCTATTTGTTCGGCGGCCTGGGAGTGCTGGTGTGGGGTGGCGAATGGTTCGTTGACGGCGCCACCGGCCTGGCCCGTATGCTCGGCTGGAGCGAGGCGCTCATTGGCCTGACAATCCTTGCCGTCGGAACGTCGCTGCCCGAGCTTGCCGCTTCAATAACCGCCGCCCTGAAGGGAATGTCGGGTCTGTCGGTCGGAACCGTTATCGGCTCCTGTATTTTCAACGTGTTCTTCGTTTTGGGCTGCGCCGGAACGATTACGCCGATGGCCTTCGGCAATATCGGCCCCGTTGACCTGAGCGTTCTGCTGGTTTCGGCGGTTCTTTTCCTTGCGTTCGGCTTTTTGTTTGGCAATAAGGTTATTAAACGTTGGGAGGGTATAGTGATGGCGATTGTCTATATCGCCTACATGATTTACCTTTATATGAACATATAAAAAATAAATTTGGAGCGAAAGCGAAAAAATTGTTACCTTTGTAGGTTGAAAAATCAAAACTGAATCACAAAATATGCTTAATCAGGAAAGAATCCAGAAAATCAATATCGAGAGCGAAATGAAAACCGCCTACATCGACTATTCGATGTCGGTTATCGTCAGTCGCGCTCTGCCCGACGTTCGCGACGGCCTCAAGCCCGTGCAGCGACGCGTGCTCTATGGCATGAACGTCATGGGCAACACCTCCGATAAACCCCACAAGAAATCCGCCAACTGCGTCGGTGAGGTTATGGGTAAATATCACCCCCACGGCGACTCATCGATCTATGGCACGGTTGTTCGCCTGGCTCAGGACTGGAACATGCGCAATATTCTGGTCGACGGCCACGGCAACTTCGGCTCAATCGACGGCGACGGCGCCGCCGCTATGCGTTACACCGAGGTGCGCCTTGCAAAGATGGGCGAGGAGATGCTCTCCGACATTGAGAAGGACACGGTCGTTATGCAGCCCAACTATGATAACAACCACATTGAGCCGACCGTTCTTCCCGCCCGATTCCCCAACCTGCTGGTCAACGGCGCAACCGGCATCGCGGTCGGTATGGCAACCAACATGCCGACCCACAACCTGCGCGAAACCATTGCCGGCACGATTGCGCTGCTCGAAAATCCCGAGCTCACAATCGAGGAGCTGATGGACTATATTCCGGCTCCCGACTTTCCGACCGGCGGTCTGATTTATGGTATCAACGGCGTTAAGGACGCCTATGCCACCGGACGCGGCCGCATCGTTGTTCGTGCTAAATACGACATGGTGCCCGAGGCGAACCATACCAACATCGTCATCACCGAAATCCCCTATGGCGTTAACCGCTCGGAACTGGTCAAGCAGATTGCCGGCCTCGTGACCGACAAAAAAATCGAAGGCATATCCAATATCCAGGACCTTTCGAACGAAGACACTAAGCAACACATCGTAATTACCCTGCGCTCCGATGCCAACGCCAACGTTGTTATGAACAAGCTCTTTAAGATGAGCATGTTGCAGTCTAGCTTCAGCGTCAACAACGTTGCTCTGGTCAATGGGCGCCCGCGCACTCTGAACCTCAAGGAGATTCTCGCCGCCTTTATTGACCACCGCCACGACGTCGTTATTCGCCGAACCAAGTTCGAACTGAAAAAAGCCGAAGAGCGCGCCCATATCCTCCAGGGCCTGATTATCGCGTCGCAAAACATCGACGAGGTTATCAAGATTATTAAGGAGAGCGCAAACACCGAGGCTGCCCGTCAGGCTCTGTCGGACCGCTTCGGCCTGAGCGAAGCCCAGACCCAGGCAATCGTTGAAATGCGCCTGCGCCAGCTGACCGGCCTCGAGCAGGACAAGCTGCGCCAGAACTATGATGACCTGCTCAATGAAATCGAGCACCTGAAACTCATTCTCAGCGACCCCATCGTTTGTCGCGACCTGATTAAAACCGAGCTTCAGGAAGTTGCAGATAAATATGGCGACGCCCGCCGCACCGAAATCAACCTCGCCGGCGGCGAGTTCAGCGACGACTCGTTTGTTGACGACGACGAAATGGTTATCACCATCAGCCACCTCGGCTATATCAAACGCACCAAACTCAGCGAATTCCGCGCCCAGAACCGCGGCGGCGTCGGCGTCAAGGGTTCTTCGACCCGTTCGGAAGACTTCATCGAGCATATCTACACGGCCAGCAACCGCTCCTACATGCTCTTCTTCACCGAGCGTGGCCGCTGCTACTGGATTAAGGTCTACAACATTCCCGAATTTGGCCGCGCTCAGAAGGGTCGCGCCATTCAGAACCTGCTCAGCATTGAAGGCGGCGACCGCGTGAAGGCCTACATCGCCGTGCGCAATCTCGCCGACCGCGAATTTGTTGAAACCCACAACCTGGTGTTCTGCACCAAGAAGGGTATTGTTAAGAAAACCCCGCTCGAAGCGTACTCCCGTCCGCGCAATATCGGCGTGAACGCCATTATTATCCGCGAGGACGACGAACTGCTGCAGGTTGAAATGACCAACGGCGACAGCGAAATCATCCTCGCTAACCGAAACGGTCGTGCAATCCGCTTCGACGAGCGTCGCGTTCGCGAAATGGGCCGCATGTCGACCGGTGTGCGCGGCATGACTCTCGACGACGACAACGACGAAGTCGTAGGCATGATCTGCATGGAGCGCGATTCGGAAAAGACCGTCATGGTTCTCTCTGAAAAGGGCTACGGCAAACGCTCGGACCTCGAGGACTACCGCGTTACAAACCGCGGCGGCAAGGGCGTCAAGACCATGAGCATCACCGAAAAGACCGGCTCGCTCGTTGCAATCAAGAGCGTTGACGACAGCAATGACCTCGTTATCATTAACCGCAGCGGCATTACCATTCGCCTGCGCATGGCCGACATTCGCGTGATGGGCCGTGCAACGCAGGGCGTGCGCGTTATCAATCTCGAAAAGCGCGGCGACACCATTGCTAGCGTCTGCACCGTCGATACCGACCCTGAAGAAGAGGTCGAAATCCCCGACAATGACGTTGAGCAGAACGCCGACGCAGACACTACCGTTCAGGAAGAAAATCAATAAACTAATATCTATAAACAAATGAAAAAAGTTCTTTTAATAGCTTGTGGCCTCATGATGGCCGGCAGCGCATTTGCTCAGCAAAGCGTTTTGAAGGACGCCGAACGCGCACTGCGCGTTGAGGTGCCCGACCACGCCAAAATCGCTTCCATGCTCGAGGGCGCGATGACCAATCCCGAAACCGCCGAAGATGTTAAAACCTGGTATCTTGCCGGTAAAAATGCCTTCCAGACCTGGCAGACCGGCTGGGAGCAGCTCCAGCAGGGCGGCAACCCCGACAAGGTCAAGATGAGTAAGGCAATCGTCGATGGCTATGACTTCTATGTCAAGGCTTTCGGCATGGATACCGTCAGAACTCTTGACAAAAAAGGCGTAGAAAAAATCAAAACCAAGTATTCCAAGGAAATGGTAAAGACCATCGTTGCCAACATGGACCGTTTCTACGACGCCGGTGCCCTGCTCTATGAAGGCCAGGACCTGCCCCGTGCATATCGCGCTTGGGAAATCTACACCTCCATGCCCACTATGCCCAGCCTTGGCAAAGACGCACCCGCTGCTCCCCATGACTCCATCATGGGTCAGACCTACTACAACATGGGTATCTTCGCCTATCAGGCCGACATGAAGCCCGAAGCCCTCAAGTCATTCGTCAATGCTATCGAACACGGCTGGGGCGAAGCCGCCTACGACAACGCTCTCGCTCTGGCTGCCGAACTCGAGGATATGCCCATGATGGAACGCATCGCCAACGAAGGCTTCAATAAGTTCGGCAAACAGAACTATATCGGCACTCTCGTAAGCCTCTACGTTAAGAAAGGCGACTACGACACCGCCCTGCAGATGGTTAACCGCGCGCTGGCTCAGAACCCCGATAACGCCGTTCTCTATAACGTTAAAGGTGTCCTGGTTGAAAGCACCGCTCAGGAAGAGGGCCTTGCTCCCGAAAAAGTCGCTGCTGCCAACGAAGAAGCGCTCGGCTACTACGGCAAAGCAGTTGAACTCGACGCCAACAACCCCGAGGCTCGCTTCAACTATGGCCGTATGCTTGCCAACAAGGCCTACAAAGCCAGCGACGACGGCATCGAACTCAGCAATGAAGATTACAACAAACTCCAGGAAGAAGTAATTGTTCCCTACTTCAAACAGGCCGCCGAGCAGCTCGAAGCCTGCATCGCCATCAATCCCGAAACCAACCGTCAGGCCTTCACCATCCTGAAAAACATTTACTACAACCTCAAGGACGACGTTAACATGCAGCGCATCGCCGACCTCGAACTCGAATAATCTCCGAACATAAAATTCCCTCTTCCCCGGCAATTCTCGTTGTCGGGGATTTTTTTTGAAAAATTTTGGTGAATAGCGAAAAAATTCGTAAATTTGTATATAAATTTCAATGAAAGGTACTAATTTTTATGGCAAATTTCAATCCCAACGACTTCAGAAACTTCGCAACGAAGCACTGTGGCATAAACCCTTTGGTGTTTGACCAGTTCACGGCCAAAGCCAATAACGACCTGATAACGTCGAGCTATATCTCTCCCACCATTATTGAAGAACGTCAGCTGAACGTTGCTCAGATGGACGTTTTCTCGCGTCTGATGATGGACAGAATCATTTTCCTCGGAACTGACGTTAACGATTATTCGGCCAACGTTATTCAGGCTCAGCTGCTGTATCTCGACAGCGCCGACCCCGGCAAGGACGTCAGCATCTACATCAACTCGCCCGGCGGCAGCGTTTATGCCGGTCTTGGCATTTACGACACGATGCAGTATATTTCGAGCGACGTAGCCACCATCTGCACCGGCATGGCTGCCTCTATGGCTGCTGTTCTGCTCGTTGCAGGTCAAAAGGGCAAGCGCTTCGCCCTCAAGCACTCGCGCGTTATGATTCACCAGCCCATGGGTGGCGCCCAGGGTCAGGCCAGCGATATTGAAATCACCGCCCGCGAAATCCTGAAGCTGAAACACGAGCTCTATTCAATCATCGCCGACCATTCCGGCCAGCCGATTGAAAAGGTTGAGCGCGACAGCGACCGCGACTACTGGATGACGGCGCAGGAGGCAGAGCAATATGGCATGATCGACAAGGTTCTTATCAAAGCAAAGCAGTAAGGACCGGAGCATGGCAAAGAAAAATCAACTCGGCAACAGATGCGCGTTCTGTGGCGGCCCTACGTCGCCCGGAGCGGCTTTGTTGCCGTCGCCAATTGATCCGTCGGTCTGCATCTGTTCCGACTGCCTGGGCCAGATCTATGACCTTTTTGGTGAAGAGCTCGGAGTCGGACGGAAATCTGCCGAAAAGACTCCCGCTCGCAAGGGCGCGAGCAAATCAAAGGTTCCGACCCCGCGCGAAATCAACGACTTTCTGAATCAATATGTAATCGGCCAGGACGACGCCAAGAAGTATCTTTCCGTAGCCGTTTATAACCACTACAAGCGTTTGAATCAGAAGGAATCGGACCTCGACCCGGAGGTTGACATTGAAAAGAGCAATATTATTATCGTCGGCCCGACCGGCACCGGCAAAACCTTGCTGGCCAAGACGATTGCCCGCCTGCTCGACGTTCCGTTCACGATTGTTGACGCAACGGTGCTGACCGAAGCCGGCTATGTTGGCGAAGATATTGAGAGCCTGCTGACCCGACTGCTCCAAGCGGCTGACTATGACGTTGAGCGCGCCCAGCGCGGCATTGTCTTTATCGACGAAATCGACAAGATTGCCCGCAAGGGCGACAATCCGTCGATCACGCGCGACGTCAGCGGCGAAGGCGTTCAGCAGGGCCTGCTGAAGCTGCTCGAAGGCTCGGTTGTTAACGTTCCGCCCCAGGGTGGACGCAAACACCCCGAGGCAAAGATGATTCCGGTCGACACCAAGGATATTCTGTTTATCTGCGGCGGCGCGTTCGATGGCATCGAGCGCAAAATCGCCCACCGACTGAACACCCACGTCGTTGGCTACTCCACCAGTGCCGCCAAGCAGAAAATCCAACGCGACAACTATCTCCAATACGTTGCCCCGCAGGACCTGAAATCCTTCGGTCTGATTCCGGAAATCATTGGCCGTCTGCCGATTCTGACCCATCTCGATCCGCTGGACCGCGATGCGCTGCTGCGCGTTCTGACCGAGCCGAAAAATGCAATCATCCGTCAGTATGTCAAGATGTTTGCAATGGACGGCGTTAAGCTCACTTTTGAGCAGGACGCCCTGGAGCTCATCGTTGACAAGGCTATTGAGTATAAGCTCGGCGCCCGCGGCTTGCGTTCCATCGTTGAGTCAATCATGGTCGAGGCCATGTTCAACACTCCCGGAACCAAAACCAAGGAGCTGACAATTACGCGCGATTATGCCCTGGAGCAGATTCAAAAAGCTCACTTTGAAACCGACATCGTTAAATAACCAACTCGACCTAATTTCAAAACAGAAAGTATCCTCCCGACGCATTTAATTCTTACAATCATTTTTTTTCACACAACAAGCATCATTAATTATGGCAAACCACGCAGAACTTGTCGAAGCCCTGAAAATGCATTTCGGCTTTGACACCTTCAAGGGAAATCAAGAGCAAATCATCTCGGCGCTACTCGACGGCGATGATGTTTTCGTGTTGATGCCCACGGGTGGCGGCAAATCGCTGTGCTACCAGTTGCCGTCGGTAATGATGCCGGGGGTGGCGATCGTTATTTCCCCCCTGATAGCGTTGATGAAAAACCAGGTTGACGCAATGCGTAATTTCAGCTCCGACGACGGCATTGCCCACTTCATGAACTCGTCGCTCAACCGCGCGGCGGTCGATGCAGTCAAGGACGACATCGTCAAGGGACGCACCAAGCTCCTGTATGTCGCGCCCGAGCAGCTGACCAAGGAGGAAAACATAGAATTTCTAAAATCAGTTCAAGTATCGTTCTACGCTATCGACGAAGCGCACTGCATTTCGGAGTGGGGTCATGATTTCCGACCCGAATATCGGAGGATTCGCCCCATAATCAACGAAATCGGCCAGCGCCCCGTTATAGCTCTTACGGCAACGGCAACGCCGAAGGTTCAACACGACATTCAAAAGAACCTCGGCATGACCGGTGCGCGTGTGTTCAAATCCTCGTTTAACCGCGACAATCTCTACTACGAGATTCGTCCGAAAACCGAGAATATTGATCGCGAAATTATCAAATACATCAAAAACAACGAAGACAAAAGCGGCATAATTTACTGTCTTGCCCGTAAAAAGGTTGAAGAGCTCGCCGCTCTGCTCGTAGTCAATAACATCAAGGCCCGTGCCTATCACGCAGGCATGGATTCCGCAACCCGCTCCGCCAACCAGGATGCGTTTCTGATGGAGGAGGTCAACGTTATAGTTGCCACTATAGCGTTCGGCATGGGTATCGACAAACCCGACGTGCGCTTTGTTATTCACTACGATATGCCGAAATCGCTCGAAGGCTACTACCAGGAAACCGGTCGTGCCGGACGCGACGGAGGCGAGGGCCAGTGCCTGACGTTCTATTCCGCCAAAGACTTGCGGAAAATGGAAAAGTTCATGCAAGGCAAGCCCGTTGCCGAACAAGAAATAGGCAAGCAACTCCTGGCCGAGACAGCCAGTTATGCCGAATCGTCCCTGTGTCGCCGCAAAACGCTGCTCCATTATTTCGGTGAGAGATATGAGTCAGACAATTGTGGAAACTGCGACAACTGCTTAAATCCAAAAAAACAAGTGGAAGCCAAGGAAGAACTATCATCAATCATTGACATTATTGCAACCTTGAAGGAAAAATTCAAGGCCGATCACATTATCGACATCGCTCTCGGACGCAAAACCGCGTCGGTCAAGTCTTATGCCCACGACGAACTCGAACTCTTCGGAGTCATGGACACCAGCGATGCCCGCACTCTTAACTCCGTTATCCGCCAGGCCATTATCGCCGGCTATCTGAGCCGCGACATTGAAGACTTCGGCGTGCTTCACGTTACCCCCGCCGGCGCCGATTTCCTGAAAAAGCCGAAATCGTTCAAAGTTACCAAAGACAATGAGTTCGACGAGGATATCGACGAAGAAGCGTCAATCAAGTCCAGCGGCACCGCTGCCGTTGACCCCGAGCTGTTCTCGATTCTCAAGGACCTGCGCAAGAAAATCGCCAAACAACACCAGTTGCCTACTTATGTTATTTTCCAGGACCCCTCGCTGGAACAGATGGCAACCACCTATCCTATAACTATGGAGGAACTCCAGAACATAACCGGCGTTGGTCAGGGCAAGGCCAAGCGTTTCGGCGACGAGTTCCTCAGAGTTATCCGAACCCACGTTGAAGACAACGAAATCGAGCGCCCCGAGGATCTGCGGGTTCGCATGGTGCCCAACAAGTCGAAGCAAAAAATCGCCATTATCCAAGGCATTGACCGCAAGATTCCGCTCGATGAGCTGGCCAAGTCCAAAGACCTCACCTTCGAGGAACTGCTCGACGAAATCGAGGCTATTGTTTATTCAGGAACGAAGCTCAATATCAATTACTATATAGATTCCGAAATAGACCAGGATATTCAAACCGAAATCTACGATTACTTTATCAACGAAAGCGAAACCGGCGACGTTGAGCAGGCAATCAAGGAACTCGGCGACGATTACAGCGAAAACGAAATCCGTCTTGTCAGAATCAAATTCCTCTCTGAATATGGCAACTAAGCCTGACGAAATCATCCTGAAATACTCCGACGTTGAAATTCTCCGCAAGGAGCTCGTGGTCCTCAAACATGTTGACCTCGAGCTTCGCAGCGGCGAATTTGTTTATTTAATAGGCAAGGTTGGCAGCGGCAAATCGTCGATTCTGAAAACAATCTATGCCGAGGTGCCCGTTTCCGGCGGCTCGGCTCAGGTTTTCGACATCAGCCTGCCTGAACTCAAACCCTCCAAGGTTCATTTGCTCCGCCGCCGAATCGGCATTGTGTTTCAAGACTTTCAACTGCTGACCGACAGGTCGGTTTATGAAAACCTGCGCTTCGTTCTTGCCGCAACCGGCTGGAAGGACAAAGCGGAGATTGAAAAGCGCATCGGCGAAGTGCTGAGTCGGGTAGGGATGAGCAACAAGTCCTATAAGATGCCCCACGAACTCTCGGGCGGCGAGCAGCAGCGCATTGCGATTGCCCGCGCGTTGCTCAATAGCCCGGAGCTGATTTTGGCCGACGAACCGACCGGCAACCTCGACCCCTCGACCGCAGAGCAAATCGTTGAGATGCTCCATGAAATCGCCCGCAACGGAACTGCCGTTGTTATGGCAACCCACAATCTCGCCTTCACCCGGCAGTTTCCCGCAAAGGTCTACTGCTGCGAAGATAAATCACTGAAAATAATAACCGAAAACTCTAACCAAATAACGGAATAACTTAAATGAACGTACTGAAATTCGGCGGCACTTCGGTGGGCTCCGCCACACGCATTCAAAACGTTGCGGAGCTGATAACCAAGCGCGGAAAGAACATCGTTGTGCTCTCCGCAATGGCCGGCACAACAAACACCCTGGTAGAAATCTCCGATTATCTCTATAAAAAGAATGTTGACGGAGCTAAGGAGGTTATCAATCAGCTCGAAACAAAATACCAGGGAGTTATTAACGAACTTTTCTCAACCGAGGAGGCAAAAGATGAAGCCCGTCGCGAAGTGAAGTCGATTTTCAACTATATCCGCTCGCTGTCGAAAGATATTTTTACCCTGTTTGAAGAAAAAGAAATCCTGGCGCAGGGCGAACTCATCAGCACCCGGTTGATGAATATCTATCTCCATGAAAAGGGCGTTAACTCGGCGCTGCTTCCGGCGCTCGACTTTATGCGCACCGATAAGAACGGCGAGCCCGATACCCACTACATTCGCCAACGCCTGACCGCGTTGCTCGACAAGCATTTCGACGCCGACCTCTATATCACCCAGGGCTTCATCTGCCGCAATGCCTATGGCGAAGTCGATAACCTTCAGCGCGGCGGCAGCGACTACACCGCCTCGCTCATCGGCGCTGCCATCGGCGCTGACGAAATCGAAATCTGGACCGACATCGACGGCATGCACAATAATGACCCGCGCTATGTCGAGGGCACTTCGCCCGTTGCCGAGCTCCACTTCGAGGAGGCTGCCGAGCTGGCCTATTTCGGCGCAAAGATTCTGCATCCAACCTGCGTTTTGCCCGCCAAGCTGAACAATATTCCCGTTCGCCTGCTCAACACCATGCAGCCCGAAGCCAAGGGCACGGTTATCTATAACTGCGCGCCCAACCATGCCATCAAGGCCGTTGCAGCCAAGGATAACATAACCGCTATCAAAATCAAGAGCGGACGCATGTTGCTGGCCTATGGTTTCCTGCGCAAGGTGTTTGAAATCTTCGAAACATACCAGACCTCTATCGACATGATTACCACCTCCGAGGTCGGTGTTTCCGTTACTATCGACAACGAGCGCAACCTCCACCATATTCTTGACGACCTGAAGAAATTCGGAACCGTTACCGTTGACTCCGACATGGCGATTATCTGCGTTGTCGGCGACCTGGAATGGCACAACTGCGGCTTTGAAACCAAAGTGCTCGACGCGCTGCGCGACATTCCCGTGCGCATGATTTCCTACGGCGGCAGCAACTACAACATTTCGCTGCTTGTTCGCCAGGCCGACAAAATCGCCGCGCTTAAAGCCCTTCAGTCAACCGTTTTTACAAGCGCTGAATAATGGAGTTTCCGATAAATGAGTTTCAGCAGGCCGAAACTCCGTTTTACTACTACGATCTGGGTCTGCTCCGTCGGACTCTCGCCGAAGTCAAGAGAACTGCCGGCGACGTTCACGTCAGCTATGCCGTCAAGGCCAACAATGACGCACGCATCTTGAAGCTCATCGCCGAAGCCGGCCTGGGCGCCGACTGCGTCAGCGGCGGCGAAATCGAAGCGTCGCTCGCCGCCGGCTTCCCCGCCGGAAAGATTACGTTTGCCGGCGTTGGCAAGACCGATCGCGAAATCACTATCGGCCTGACTGCCGGAATCGGCTGCTTTAACATTGAATCGCTTCCCGAACTCGAGGTAATCAACGAACTGGCCGGCAAGCTCGGCAAGGTTGCCCCGGTTGCCATCCGCGTCAATCCCAATATTGACGCCCATACCCATTCTTATATAACTACCGGTTTGGCCGAGAATAAGTTCGGCATAAACCTGGAGCAGCTGGCCGATGCGATTGATGCCGTGCGTTCGTTGCCCAACGTTTCGCTGCGCGGCTTGCATTTCCACGTCGGTTCGCAGGTCCTGAGCATGGAACCTTATGCCCATCTCTGCCGCCGGGTAGCCGAAATCGAAGCATCGTTTCCCGACGTGGAATTTAAGGTTATTAACGTTGGCGGCGGTCTGGGCATCGACTACGAAAACCCCGACGCCAACCCGATACCTGATTTCGGCGCTTATTTCAGCACTCTCCATAATAATCTGCAACTCCGTCCCGGCCAGGAAGTTCATTGTGAACTCGGCCGCAGCATAGTAGGGCAGTGCGGCTCGCTGATTAGTCGCGTGGTTTACGTCAAACACGGAACGAAAAAAGATTTCGTTATTGTTGACGGCGGCATGAGCGAGCTGATTCGCCCTGCGCTCTATGATGCCCACCATCCGATTCAGAACCTTTCGGCTGCGGCCGGAGGCGAGCTGATGAAATATGACGTTGTCGGCCCCGTCTGTGAGTCAAGCGACGTTTTCGCAACCGACGAACTCCTGCCCGAAACCCGCCGAGGCGATTTGATTGCCTTCCGCTGTGCCGGAGCTTACGGCGAAACTATGGCATCGAACTATAATCTCCGACACCTAAATCCTTCCATCTATTATGAAGACTGATGCAAGCAAATGGATTTATATCCTGATAATTGCGATTATACTGTTTCCGATCAGCTATCTTTCCGACATGGCTGAGCCGATTTCACCGGCCCTGGCTCTGTTTCTCGGATTGATTTTCGCTTTCACGTTCGAGAATCCTTTTCCGAAGTTCAATAAAAAGTGCTCCAAGTATCTGTTGCAGGCTTCGGTCGTTGGCTACGGTTTTTCAATGAATCTCCAGGAATCGTTGAAATCAGGCGCCGAAGGCATGACATTCACCGTTGTTTCCGTTGTCGGAGTAATGGTGCTGGGCGTTCTGCTGGGCTACTGGATGCACATTGAGCGCAAAACCTCATATCTCATTTCGTCGGGCACTGCCATCTGCGGCGGTTCGGCAATCGCAGCCGTTGGCCCCGTTCTGAAGGCGAATGAAAATGAAATGGCGGTTTCGCTCGGCGTAGTGTTCATTCTCAATGCTATCGCGCTCTTTATCTTCCCGCCGCTCGGCCGCCTGGCCGATATGACGCAGACCCAGTTCGGAACCTGGGCCGCCATCGCCATCCACGACACCTCGTCGGTTGTCGGCGCCGGCGACGCCTATGGTCCCGAGGCGCTCCAGGTTGCAACGCTCATCAAGCTGACCCGCGCGCTCTGGATTATTCCGCTGGCGCTGGTAACGATGGCTATCTTCCGCGACAAAACAGCAAAGATTTCCATTCCCTGGTTTATTTTCCTGTTCATCCTTGCAATGGTGGCCAACACCTATGCCGGACTGCCCGCAGCCTTTGGCCAAACAATGGCTTTCTGGGCTAAGAAGGGCATGGTAGTGACGCTGTTTCTCATTGGCGCTTCGCTTTCGCTCAAAAGCATCAAGGCCGTTGGCGTTAAGCCGCTGCTGCTGGCCGTTGCCCTGTGGATTGCGATTGGCGTGAGCAGCTTCTTCGTGGTTATCAACACGGTAGATTAACCTCCGACTATCTCATGGGACGAGTTCCGCTTTCGATTCCGCTTGCGGTTCTCATTGCCCTGATTCTTATAGGCGACTCTTGTGGATGGATGCGTCCGCAGGAGCCGCCTGCGTTTTCCGGCGGAGTGTTTTCGGCCTATGTTCTCTCTGTTCGCGAGGCGGAAACCGACGGCTATCTGATGGTCGCTCAAATCGACAGCATTAATTCGTCGGCGGTGCTTCCGTTCAAGGCGCGTTTGCATTTTCTGAACGACTACCCCGAGCCGATTGCCGGAATGAGGCTGCGCTTTCGAGGTCGTTTGCAGCCGCTCGCAGCGCCTCCGGCAGTGCCCGACATCGTTGACTTCAATGCCGAACTACGCCGCCGCGGGGTAGTCGCTTCGGCGGCAGTTGCGCGCGACAGCCTTGTTTACCTCGCGCGCACCAACTCCCTCCGCTATTTCTGCGCCGAGGCCAACAATGAAGCGCTGATTCGCCTCAAGCGGTCGGGGCTTGACGCGCAGTCGATTGACATTCTGGCGGCCATGCTGCTGGGGCGCTCCGATTCGCTGACAGACGAAACGCGCGCAATGTTTTCAGCCGCAGGATTATCGCATCTGCTCGCGCTGAGCGGAATGCACACCGGCATCATTGCCATGATTATTTCCTGCGCACTGTGGCCGCTATATTTCGGCCGCCATGTTCGTACTCGCCTGCTGCTCACGATGATTGCCCTCTTTGCCTTCGCTGCCTTTACGGGCTTCATTCCGTCGGTTACCCGCGCCGTAATCATGGCCTCAGTCTATATGACCGGGCGGATTATCGGCCGCAAGTCGCCGGCGCTCAACTCCCTGTGTCTTGCGGCGATAATCATTCTCGTTATCTCGCCTCAGGAGCTTTTCGCCGCCGGATTTCAAATGAGCTTCGCCGCGGTTTTGGGAATCATTCTGTTTTTCCCGGTAATCGATTCGGTTAACAGGCGCGAACATCCGTGGCTCTATGCCTTAGTGTCGTTCCCGGCTCTGTCACTGAGCGCAATGATTCTGACCGGCTTCGTTGCCGCATATCATTTCCACTCCTATCCGCTCTACTTCCTCTTTGCGAACCTGCTGATCGTTCCGTTGGTTCCGTTGGCGATTTCATCGGGCATCATTTCGATTCTGTTTGAAACCCCCTTTCTTTCCGACTATCTCATCGGCGCGATAGATTGGGTGGCGCAGACCTTTGCGGCGCTTCCGGGCGCGGTTTTGGACGGTCTTTATCCGCCGGCGTGGCTGACAGTGGCTCTGGTTGTTGCCGCAGCACTATTGGGGCTGGCGCTCAGCGGCGGCAAAAAGTTTTTGGCCTGTGAATCCGCTGTTTTGCTGGTCGGGCTGATGGTGATTGCAGCCGTTCGCCCGGCGCCGATTTATCCCGAAAAAGAATTATACACCATAGTTGAACCGCGCTCAACGCAGCAGATTCTGGTCGCGAACGGCGAATGCGTTGTCATAACCGATGCCACGAGCGCGGCCGACGTTGCCGACATTCAACGGCGCTATGCGCTACTGCTGCGCGACTTTATGGCTAAACGCAATATTAATAAGCTCACTATCAAACGCAATGATGACTGACATCGACAGCGATTTCGCCAACGACGAGTTCCCGATTTTCGACCTGTGGGAGAACATTAACCCCGGCGGCCCCGAGCCCGACGACCTGCTTGCGCGCATTGTTGACGACGAGGCTGACTACGAAGACGAATACTTCGACTCCGATGAATTTGAATAGGTCGGAAAAAATCCGTAACTTTGCCCTTATAAAAGTAAAGCCAATCAATCATGAATGTTCTAATCACAGGTTCAAACGGGCAACTCGGAGCGGCACTCAGGCAGGTTCTGCCTCAGAGCCTCGAGGCAACGCTCTTTTTTGTTGACCATAGCGAACTCGACATCACTAATTCCGAACTTGTTGGCCGCTTTATAGCCAACAACGATATTTCGCATATCGTTAACTGCGCTGCCTACACCAACGTTGACCGCGCCGAGGAGGACAAAGCCGCCTGCACCGCCGTTAACTCCGAGGGTGTGAAGTCGCTGGCACTGGCCGCTGACAATTATGGCGCAAAGATTATTCACATATCGACCGACTATGTTTTCGACGGCCATAACTTCAAGCCCTACACCGAGAGCGACAAGGTGAACCCGTCGTCGCACTACGGCGCAACAAAGCGTGCGGGCGAAACCGCACTGCTCGCCCTGGCTCCCGAAAGCGTTATTATACGAACGTCGTGGCTCTACTCGCCCGACCGCGAAAACAACTTCGTTTCAAAAATTCTGCGCAATGCCCGCAAGGGGGAGAAACTCAAGGTTGTCGACGACCAAATCGGCTCGCCCACGAACGCCTACGACCTTGCGCGCGCCATTGCAAAAATCCTTGCAACGCCCCAGTGGTTTCCGGGAGTCTATCACTACTGCAACTCCGGCGTTTGCTCGCGCTATGATTTCGCAAAGGCGATAACCTATCTGGCCGGACTCGAAAACGCGGAGATTCAGCCGATTTCAACCGACACTAATTTTTCTAATTTCAGCGCCGTCGTTCGCCCGCATTTCAGCGTGCTCGACACTTCAAAAATCCGCCTGACCTACGGCGTTGAAACTCCGCACTGGTTCGACTCGCTGCGCCTGTGCGTTAAAGGAATGTAATCACATCTATATGGCAACTTTAGCAGAAGAAATACAGCGCCGACGCACCTTTGCGATTATCTCGCACCCCGACGCCGGCAAAACAACCCTGACCGAAAAACTCCTGCTTTTCGGCGGCGCAATCCACATTGCGGGAGCGGTTAAAAGCAACAAAATCAAGAAAACCGCAACGTCTGACTGGATGGAAATCGAAAAGCAGAGAGGCATTTCGGTTGCAACGTCGGTTATGGGTTTCAACTATGGCGACTATAAAATCAATATCCTCGACACCCCCGGCCACCAGGACTTCGCCGAAGATACCTATCGCACGCTAACGGCGGTTGACTCGGTAATCATCGTCGTCGACGTTGCAAAGGGCGTTGAGCAGCAAACGCGCCGCCTGATGGAGGTGTGCCGCATGCGCAACACTCCCGTTATCATCTTCGTTAACAAGCTGGACCGCGAGGGTAGGGACCCCTTCGAGATTCTCGACGAGCTGGAAGCAGAGCTGAAAATCTCGGTTCGCCCCCTTTCGTGGCCCATCAATATCGGCGCCAAGTTCAAGGGCGTTTATAATATCTACGAACATTCGCTCGACCTCTTCACTCCCAACAAGCAGAAGGTCAGCGAGCGCGTTGAAATCGACAATGTCAACGACCCGCGAATCGACGAAGCCGTCGGCTCGGCCGATGCCAAGAAGCTGCGCGATGACTTGGAGCTTATCGAGGGCGTTTATCCCGAATTTAATGTTGAGGACTATCGCGCCGGCCTGGTTGCGCCTGTTTTCTTCGGTTCGGCACTCAACACCTTTGGCGTAAAGGAGCTGCTCGACTGCTTCGTTGAGATTGCGCCCGCGCCGAAACCCGTCGATGCCGAAGAGCGCCGCGTTGAGCCGGCCGAGGAGCAGTTCAGCGGCTTCGTGTTCAAGATTCATGCCAATATGGACCCGAACCACCGTTCGTGTATCGCGTTCGTAAAGGTATGTTCCGGCAAGTTCGAGCGCAACGCCCCGTATCGCCACATCCGCTCGGGCAAGACCTTGCGTTTCGCCGCGCCGACCGCCTTTATGGCTCAGAAAAAGAGCATTGTCGACGAAGCGTTCCCCGGCGACATCGTTGGTATTCCCGACACCGGCACGTTCAAAATCGGCGACACTCTGACTCAGGGCGAGATTCTTCACTATAAGGGATTGCCCAGCTTCTCGCCCGAGATGTTCAAATACATCGAAAACACCGACCCGATGAAGAGCAAACAGCTCGAAAAGGGCATTCAGCAGCTGATGGACGAAGGCGTTGCCCAGCTGTTTACCAACCAGTTCAATGGCCGCAAGATTATCGGCACCGTTGGTCAGCTGCAGTTCGAAGTCATTCAATACCGTTTGCTCCACGAATATGGCGCGCAATGCCGCTGGGAGCCGATTTCGCTCTATAAGGCCTGCTGGATTGAAAGCGAGAATCCCGAAGCGCTTGCCGCCTTCAAGAAGCGCAAGCATCAGTTCATGGCAACCGACCGCGAGGGACGCGACGTGTTTCTGGCCGACAGCGGCTATGTGCTGACAATGGCTCGCCAGGATTTCCCCGAAATTAACTTCCACTTCTCATCTGAATTCTAATGAAACGCATATTTCCGGCCCTGTTGCTCTGCTGTTCGCTCAACGCCGCAGCCGAAGATTATATTTTTGATTTCCACCAGCCTGAAACTCTGGTTCCTGCGGTGGCCGAGCCGCAGCAGAAGGGCTTTGTTGAGCTCGATGGCCGCACTTTCACTTCCGGCCCCGTTCAGCTGAGTTTCGCTAATAGCGGTTATGGCAACACCCACGTCCGCATCTATCATTCCTACGACGCCGGGATTGACCTGCGCCTCTATGACGGCGACGCCATGCAGGTTACGGTTCCTGAAAATCTGGCGGTCAAGGCAATTCAGTTCACCATGTCGCTCAGCGGCGCTTCGAGCGGCTCAAACGACATTAATTTCATTCCCGACACCGGCGAGTTCATCTGGGAGGATGAAAAGTGGATTCCCGCCGACGGCGACTCCGATGTCAGTTCCGTTGAGCTGGTCTCGGCCCTGCAAAGCCGAATCTACACCGTGACCGTCAGCGTTGAGCCCAACGCCGGTATTGACGAGCTGGTGGCCGTCAGACCCGATGCGCGATATTTCAACCTGTTGGGTCGCCCGGTTGCGAAACCCGTTGTTGCCGGAATTTATCTGGAAGTATGCGGGGGAGCGACGCGCAAGGTGGTCGTTAAATGAAAAAAATCGTAGGGACGCTGTGTCTGCTGCTCGGTTCGTGCACCCCGCAGGCGGAACCGAAGGTTGAGGAGCATCCTCAGACCGAGGTTCCGGGCGAACGCAACGACGACGAGCGGCCCGACACCGTGGTGCCCGACGTTCCCGATCTGCCCCCGGTCATCGTTCCTGATGTCGATGGCTTCGACTGGGTTGATTACGGGCCTGATGCGATTAAAATCCAGTTCAGGATTCATAATGCGCGGGAGTGTGAGATGCAGAGTGCGTCAATCCTATATGGGGTAGACGCCTCTGATCTCGTCGCTGTCGAAACCGAGGTGTATGCCAACGGCATCATTGTTGCGACCATTAGCGGGCTTCGCCGGGATGAGTCGAAGCGCTATTTCGTTGTGTGCGAGGTCGTAACGCCCGATATGGTTTACCACACCGAGCATTTTCTGTTGACTCTGTAACCTCGTCTCTCTCTCTTAGCGGAGGTTGATTATCCGTTGGTTCGAAGAGCCTATGAACGGCAATTCAGGATCGCGCAGTTCGGCAATGAAAGGGCCGTCGACCAAAGTGTCGATGAGCGCGAGAATCGGTTGGAGATGAGGGATTTTTTCGGCGACCTCGAGAGTGTAGCCCGTATAGGCCCAGATGTTGAGTCCGGCGTCTTTCAGTCGGCGCAGCAGCCGGAGCAGGGCCTCGGGATTGGGCGTCAGCAGCGGGTCGCCCCCTGTCAGAGTAACGTTGAAATCGTGGGCAATTACGATGTCGGCCAGGCGGTCAACGTCGTAGGGAGTGCCGGCATTGAAGTCCCACGACGCCGGATTGTGGCATCCCGGGCAACGGTGAGTGCAGCCGGCAAGATATATTGACGTGCGAAGTCCCGGGCCATCGACTGAGGTGCCCGGGACTATCTGAAGAACGTTGAGTGTCATTTATTTGTGAACGACGCGGTCATGAAGTTCGGCGAGTTTGGCGGAGTTCCAGCGGTCGGTGGTGCCGACGAGGTAGCCGGTTATGCGCTGCAGGCGGTCAATGTTTCTGCTGTGGCACTTGGGGCACTCCTGCAGGTCGGCCGACGCGTCCTCGTAGCCACATTCCATGCAGCGGTTGCGGTTGTGGTTAACCGAGCCGTAACCGATGTTGTATTTATCCATGAGGTCAACGATGTCGCTGATGGCTTGGGGATTATGGGTGGCGTCGCCGTCGATTTCAACATAGAAGATATGGCCGCCGCGGGTCAGTTCGTGGTAGGGAGCCTCAATCTGAGCTTTATGGCGCGGCGAGCAGTGATAGTAAACGGGAACGTGGTTCGAGTTCGTGTAGTAATCGCGGTCGGTGATTCCGGGAATAACGCCGAAGGTCTTGCGGTCGGCGCGGGTAAAGCGGCCGCTGAGGCCCTCGGCCGGAGTTGCCAGAACGGAGTAGTTGTGGTCGTATTTTTCGGAATATTCATTGGCGCGCGAACGCATGTGGCTGACGATGCGCAGACCCAGGGCCTGGCTGTCGGCATCCTCGCCGTGGTGTTTGCCGGTCAGTGCGACCAAACATTCGGCCAGGCCGATGAAGCCGATGCCGAGGGTGCCCTGGTTGATCACCGGCTCGATGGTGTCGTTCGGGCCGAGAGCGTCGGCGCCGTTCCATAGGCGCGACATCAGCAGCGGGAACTGTTTGCACAGGGCTGTTTTCTGAAATTCGAAGCGGTCGTTGAGCTGGCGGGCGGTGATGTCGAGAATCTCGTCGAGGCGCTCGAAGAAGCGGTCAATGCGTTCCTGCTTGTCTTGAATAGCCATCAGCTCAATTGCGATGCGAACAATGTTGATGGTCGAGAACGACAGATTGCCGCGGCCAACCGAGGTTTTTTCGCCATAGCGGTTTTCGAAAACGCGGGTGCGGCAACCCATCGTGGCAACTTCATAGAGGTAGCGCTTGGGGTCGTCGGCCTGCCACTTTTCGTGTTGGTTAAACGTTGCGTCGAGATTAACGAAGTTGGGGAAGAAGCGGCGCGCGGTCACTTTGCATGCCAGCTGGTAGAGATCATAGTTGCGGTCGGAGGGCAGATAGCTGACGCCGCGTTTCTTTTTCCAGATCTGGATGGGGAAAATGGCGGTTGCGCCGTTGCCAACGCCTTCGTAGGTTGAGTTGAGCAGCTCGCGGATAATGCAGCGTCCTTCGGCCGACGTGTCGGTTCCGTAGTTGATGGAGCTGAAAACCACCTGGTTGCCGCCGCGGGAGTGGATGGTGTTCATGTTGTGGATAAACGCCTCCATTGCCTGGTGAACGCGGGCGGCGGTGCGGTTGATTGCGTGTTGGAGCAGGCGCGCTTCTCCTTCGAGGCCGTCGAGCGGCTGCTTGATGAAGTCGTCGATTTTAACGTCGTAGAGGTGCGACAGGTCGGAACCCGTTACCTGCTCCAGGTTCTTCAGTTCCTCGATAAACGAGCTGCGAACGAAGGGAGCCAGATAGAAGTCAAACGCCGGAATGGCCTGGCCGCCGTGCATTTCATTCTGGGCGGTTTCAAGCGATATGCAGCCGATAATCGAGGCGGTTTCAATGCGTTTTGCGGGGCGCGATTCGCCGTGGCCGGCAATGAAGCCATATTCGAGAATACGGTCGAGAGGGTGCTGGACGCAGGTCAGCGACTTGGTCGGATAGTAGTCTTTGTCGTGGATGTGGAGGTAGTTATGGCGAACGGCGTCGCGCGCTTCGTCGGAGAGCAGATAGTCGTCGACAAACGGCTTGGTGGTTTCCGATGCGAATTTCATCATCATGCCGGCGGGCGAGTCGGTGTTCATGTTGGCGTTTTCGCGCGTGACGTCGTTGTTTTTGGCGGCGATGATTTCCATGAACAGGTCGCGCGTCTTTGCGCGGCGGGCGATTGAGCGCTGGTTGCGGTAGGCAATATATTTGCGGGCAACTTCCTTGCGGGTGGATTTCATCAGTTCGAGTTCCACGGCGTCCTGGATTTGCTCAACTGTCATTTGCTCTTTGCCCGACATTCCGATGCGGTCGACTATGCGCTGAATCAGCGTTTCGTCTTCGCCGAGGTCGGTTGTGAGCATTGCTTTGCGAATGGCGGCCTTGATTTTTTCTTCGTTATAGCCAACTACGCGGCCGTCGCGTTTGATGATTGTATGGATCATTTTCGGATTTATTATTAGCGGAGATATTGGTCTTTATAGATAGGTGCGATTTTGATAATCATGGTCTTGGGGCCGAAGGGTACGCGATATTTGGGCAGTGCCAGACCCTGCTCGGACCAGGTGTCGATGCCGCCGACGCCGGCCATTTCGCTGTCGATAAGCATGTTGACGTAGTCAACCGGCTTCACCTGCTCGAAGTGGCGCTGGTCTTTGCGGTCGCCGTCGTCGAGCGACTCGATGGAGTAGTTGGTCGCCGAGGCATAGAACGGCTTGTTGGAAGTGATTTCAACGCCGGTGCCCCCTTGGTTGGTTTGACGCCAGAAGCGCATGTCGCTCTTGGTGCCGGTTTCCTGCGGGCGGATATAGGCGTGGGCCTGTTCCTGCGAGGTTTGGGTGTAGAGGCCGATGAACTGGCTCTCCTTGCGGTCAACGTAGTTTTCAATCGGGCCGCGGCCATAGTAGTTGCTGATGTTGTATTCCTCGGGCATGGGCATGTCGATGCCGAAGCGCCACATTTCCGGGGCCTGAGCGTCGGCGTCGGGGGTGAGCGTCTGCGTCAGAACGATTTCGCCGGTGTTGTTGATTTCATAGACCATTTCAAGGCTTGATTTAACCTGCGGCAGATAGTAAACGGCTTTGACGATGGGGCAGTTAGACTCGCTGACTTCATTGTAGGTGAGCGATTTGAGCTGCATTTCGGGATTGCGCCATACTTTGCGGCGGGCGGGAGCGTTCGCGCCATAGTCATTGTCGACGCCCGCGCGCCAGAAATTGGGAGTAATCTGCATGTCGTTTTCGAGCAGGCTGCGGCCGTTTGACACATAGCGCGAAATCAGGCCGTTGTGGCGGTCAAATTCAATGCGGCAATAGGGCGAGTGGATAACCAGGCGGTTATAGTTGGAGTCGTCGACTACCGGCGGAATCTGACCGGCCATAAATGAGTTGGCGTAGTTGAAAGTAAACGGCTCGGGCATATGGTATTTGCTCAGCTGAATCTGGTTGCGGGCAGCAACATGGCCGGCGTTTACGAGGCCGTCGGTTTTGCGGGTCAGGTATTCTACGTTTAGCATTAACTCATCGCAGGAGGGGGAGTAAACCTTGTTGTTGACCGTGATCAGTTCGCTCATGATGCGGTCAACGTCGACCGGCAGAGTGATGGTTGCCGAGTCGGAGGGCGCTGCATCGATTTTGTCAACGATTCCCGATTCGAAGGGAATGCCGTTGATCAGCAGCGTGTAGCGCATGTAGTAGTTGTCGAGATTCTTGAAGAAGTTCTCGTTCTTGACTTTCAGGGTCAGCGGCGACTTGGATACGAGCGAGGTGTGGATGCTCTGCATGTGATATGCGGCGTCGAGCATGTGGGGGTGGAGCTTGCGGTCGGGCGAAATGAGACCGTTGTCGCAGAAGTTGTTGTCGGAGGCGTCGTGGGCGTTCCAGTCGCCGCCGTAGCCATAGATGGTAACGCCGTTTTCGTCGGTTTTACGCAGGCTTTGGTCAACGAAGTCCCAGATGAAGCCGCCCTGATATTTGGGATAGGCGCGAATCGTGTACCAATATTCCTTGAAGCCGCCGCCGGAGTTGCCCATCGCGTGGGCGTATTCGCACTGAATCAGCGGTTTGGTGGCGTTGGGGTGTTTGGCATATTGAGCGGCATGGGCCTGCGACACATACATCGGGCAGTAAATGTCGGTGTTGCGGCCGGTGCCGGCGCGTTCATACTGAACGGGGCGCGACGGGTCGAGCTTCTTGACCAGGTCGTAGGCCGCATCGAAGTTGGGGCCGTCGCCGGCTTCGTTGCCGAGGCTCCAAACGATGATTGACGGATGGTTAAAGTTGCGGGCAACGTTGCGCTCGTTTCTTTCCAGGTGCGCCTTCTTGTAGTTTTCGGCATTGGCCAGCGACGACTTGCCGTAGCCCATTCCGTGGCTCTCGAGGTTCGCCTCGGCAACGATATAGAAGCCATAGCGGTCGGCGAGCTCGTAGAGATAGGGGTCGTCGGGGTAGTGCGACGTGCGGATGGCGTTGATGTTGTTTTCCTTCATTATCTTGAGGTCCTGCGCCATGCGGTCGCGGCTAACGACATAGCCGCCGTCGGGATCGAGTTCGTGGCGGTCAACGCCTTTGATGAGTATGGGCTGACCGTTGACGAGCAGTTGGGCGTCTTTGATTTCGACCTTGCGGAAACCGATGGTCAGGGGGATTTTTTCAATCAGCTTGCCGTTTTTAGTGGCGGTTATGAGCAGATAGTAGAGGTTAGGGGTTTCGGCGCTCCACTTCTGAGGTTTTTCAATGTTGAGGATCACCTGATTTTTTGAGCGCGAGGCTTCGGTAAACGGAACCTTGAAGCCGTTGGGGTCGCGCAGCTCGAAGTCGAGGGTCGGATTGCCGCGCAGGGTGAGGTCAATGGTCAGAGTGGCGTCCTTATAGTCGCTGTCGAGGTCGGGCGTCAGGCGAATGTCGTCGATGCCTTCGGATTTGTTGCGCGAATAGAGATAGCTGTCGCGCGCAATGCCGCTGAGGCGGAAAAAGTCCTGATCTTCAAGATAAGTGCCGTCGCACCAGCGAAAAACCTGCAGGGCGATTTCGTTGTTGCCTTTCTTCAGGTAGGGGGTGATGTCGAATTCGGGTTCGAGCTTGGAGTCTTCGCTGTAGCCAACGAATTTGCCGTTCACCCAAACGTAGACGTTGGAAGTCACCGAGCCGAGGTGCATGATGACCTGCTTGCCATCCCAGCTCTTGGGAATGGTTACTGAGCGGCGATAGGTGCCGACGTGGTTGTTCTTTTCGGGCACGGCCGGCGGGTTGGTCTTGAAGTCGTTGCGCCAGGGATAGCCAACGTTAACATAAATCGGGTCGCCATAGCCGTGGAGCTCCCAGTTGCCGGGAACGGGAATAGAATCCCAGCCTGCGTCGTTGAATCCGGGTTTGAAGAAGTCGGTCGGACGTTCGTTTGCGTTCTTTACCCAGTTGAATTTCCAGTTACCATTGAGCGACAGGTAGTTGTAGGACTCCTTCGGCGCTCCGAGAATATCCTCGTTGCCATAGGCGAAGAAGGTTGCGTGCATAGGCAGGCGGTTGACCTGGTTGATTGCCGGGTCTTGCCATTCCTTGAATGACTGCGCGCGCGCGGGAAGCGGAGCGGAAAAAACGAGCATCGAGGCAAACAGCGATGCGAAGATTCTATTGTTCATGGTGTTGGGTGATGATTGGACTTTTTTAGCGAATTGCTTTGAGTGCAAAGTTAGCAAAAATACCCAACTATGGCAACTTTTTTAGACGAAAAGTTTTAGAAAAATTATCGTTTTGGAAAACTTTTTAAGGGTGCGTAAAAGCTATATTGTTAAATAGTAACTTATTAGCTTTTGGTTTTGGAAAACTTTCCGAAATTTGCAATTGCGTAGCTTATCCCGGAGGTGATACAGATTGGCAAAAGCAATGTCAGCGACTGCGTCATTTCTGCAACGATGAAAATCGCCATCAGCGGGGCATTGATAGTGCCGGCCATAACCGCCGCCATAGCCGCTATCATCAGGCTCCCGGCTGGAATTGATTCCATGCCCGGAATATATGAGGCGCCTATGGCAAACAGTGCGCCGAGCATGCCGCCCGCAAAAATCGTGGGGGCGAACTCACCGGCAACACCGCCGCCTGAGTTGGTGGCATAAGTGGCAAAACTCTTAACCAGCAATATTCCGCCGAGAACTGCTGCCAGGGCGCCGGCGCCGGTCAGCGGGCCGAGGAATGTTCCGGCGGTGATGGCTTCGTGGTGGCCGTCGAGCACCTTCTGCAAAACTCCATAGCCTTCGCCATAGAGCGCCGGGAACAGGAACAGACACAGTCCTACAGTCAGACCTGCCGCAAGGTTGCGTTTCCAGGGCGTTGCTATCCGCTGCAGCAAGCCGACGGTTGCTTGGCTACACCATTTATAATATAAGGAGTAGAGGCCGCAGATTATGCCGAGAGCTACTATCGGCAACAGCCATCTAAGGTCAGCCGGCGCGGGCGACACATACACCAGCTCCGGGTGAAAGCCGCCGACGGCATAGGCTGTCAGTCCGGCGAAAAGACACATTACCGTCAGGAGCAGCAGCGCCGCCGGGGCCAACGGATAGGCGAGCACCTCAATCGTGAAAAACATGCCGCCGACCGGCGCCTTGAAGATTGCGGCTATGCCGGCGCCGGCGCCGCAGGCCAGGAACATCAGCGTTTGCTCGTGGGTCAGCCTCAGGCGCGAGGCAATGCGCGAGGCAATGGCCGCGCCGCTGTAGGCAATCGGGCCTTCGGCGCCTGCCGAGCCGCCCATGCCGAGGGTTAACGCATTGACTCCGACCGGCGCAACCATCAGGCGCCGGGGTAGGGGGGCTGTACCATCGGCCAGGTCGGTCTTTATGCGTTTGGTAGCGTGTTCGAGCGGCACTTTGACAATTTTTCTGACAACCAGGGCGCTCACAGCAATCGCCGCTACCCCGAGAATCAGAAGCCACCAGTTAGAGTGGTCGGCATCGAAGCCCGACGTGGCAATGCGCGAGATAAAAGCAATACAAAACTTGACCGCGCGGGCAACGCAGCCAATAATGACGCCGGCAAGGGCGGCGGCCGAAATGATTCGCAATCGTGATGTTCGAGAGGCGGGTTGTTTCATATATAGAGATAACGCCCGCCGACGCGATTGGTTTATCAGACCGAAAAGATATGAAGCAAAACGTAGACCACCGCCAGGCCGAACGCCGAGTAGCCCACCAGGGCAACCGCGGCGCGGCGGAGCAGGTTGGGACGCTTTTTGCGCCACTGCAGGAAAAGATAGATAGCGGCACACACCGCCCCGTAGGCCAGCGCTGTCGCTATCCAAATCAGTTTTGAACCCATTTAAGGTTGCGCGGATTGTTGATTAGTTCCAGGCGTCAACGATGCCCATGAAGTCGGCTGCTGCGAGCGAAGCGCCGCCAATCAGGCCGCCGTCAACGTCGGGTTTTGCAAAGAGAGCCTTGGCGTTCGAAGGTTTGCAGGAACCGCCATAGAGAATCGAGCAGTTATCGGCAACTTCTTTGCCATACTTGTCGGCGATAACGCCGCGGATAAAGGCGTGCATTTCCTGAGCCTGGTCGTCGGTTGCGGTTTTGCCGGTGCCGATAGCCCAAACGGGTTCGTAGGCAAGGATGAGCTTGCCGAAGTCTTCAGCGGAGAGTTCGAAGAGGGCTTCTTCGATCTGAGCCTTAACAACGTTGAGGTAGCTGCCGTTTTCGCGTTCCTCAAGAACTTCGCCGATGCAGAAAATCGGGGTCAGGTTATTTTCCAGGGCCAGGTTAACCTTGGTTTTGAGGGTTTCGGAAGTTTCGCCGTAGTACTGGCGGCGTTCGCTGTGGCCGAGGATAACATAATTTGCGCCGGTCGATGCTACCATGGGAGCCGAAACCTCGCCGGTGTAAGCGCCCTTAACGTGGTCAGCGCAGTTCTCTGCACCGAGGCCGAGCTTGTTTGAGTCAATAACAGCGGCAACGGAAGCCAAGTGGGTGAAAGGCACGCAGATAACAACGTCGCAGTTCGGGGTGCGGGTGCTCAGTGCTTCGTTAACGTCTTTAGCGAGGCCTACGCCTTCGGCAAGGGTGGTGTTCATTTTCCAGTTGCCGGCAACAATTTTCTTTCTCATGAGTGGTTATGTTAATAATAAAAAAGTTTTAGTGAAATTTTCCGCTGCAAAGTTACAAAAATAATTAGTAATTGGCAATTAGAAATTAGTAATTTTGAGAGACGTACTTTCAACAAGCAAGTGCAAAATTAGCGACAAAGATTGTAAAAAACCATAGTTGGGGTCTTAAAATTCAGTTTTTTCCTCGGTCGGCGGTTGATTTTCTTTTGTATTTCCATGA
>JAAVDE010000039.1 GCA_014801955.1 Bacteroides sp.
AACATGTACTAAGGATTTGCGTGTTTGATTGTCAATACCGATCAAGAAAACTGTTATGGCTACACAAACAACACTAACTGCAGTGACCACAACGAGTCGTAGGAAACCCTCCGGCATGTGTTCATGAACTATCCAAGGCAAAATAGTTGAAACTGCTGCTACGACAAAACAACGCATGTAAACATTCATCAAATATCCTACAACAGAGAACACTATATATTTGCGTAACACGAAAATTGCCACTAATTCAGCCAGGAAAGTCATCACGACTGATATTATAAGAGCAGAGTTTGGGCCATAACCGAGTTTTAGTGCCAGGTAGGCCAACGGAAAAGCAGAACACAAGATCAGTCCTACCGTAATATTTGTCAGTTTTATTTGACCGGTGGCATGAATTGCTGAGACACGCGAACTTTTAACGCTCACGACCAGGCCCATCACCAATGTAATCAAGGTAAAAGAAATAGTATAATCGGGATAAGTACCCAACCATAACCCAAGAACATACTTTAGTTCCAGAGACAGAGGTAGAGTGAAAAGCCACGACAGGTAAAAGGCTATGCAACCGCTCATTGCGACCAATCGCATCATTTCCTTAACCTGACCGGCAGCATACAGTTTGATAATCTGAGGTTTCGAGGCCAGCGTAAAATTGGACGCAAATTGGTTAAGTGTGCCTTGAACCTGATATGAGATTCCTCGTGCGGCATTTACAATAGGGCCAAAGAACATATTCAACAACATATTAATTCCTTGTCCCTGAAGCATGCCTGATATATTGCCAATAAGATCCCACCACGCATAAGAAAGCAACCGTTTATACAATGGAGTTTCTCGATGGAACTTAAAATGCGCTTCTTTGAAATGACGGATGCTATATACAACATATATCCCTGAATACAGCACAGTTACAATCAGCATCATCAATGACCACAGAATCAATTTGTCGCCCGGTAGCAGTTGAAGTAAATAAATCAACGCCAGGCGGATACCGATATCAAAAAACGACATATAGGCATATATATCCATTTTCTCATGAGCAATGATCAGAGCGCCAAATGGTACTTGAATCAGACTCACAACAATCATCAGAATACTAATCTGATATGCCCATCGGGCTCCATACATTCGGTCCGGCGGTATAATCAATTTATTTTCAAGAAACCACAACCCAATTGTTTCGCATAGAATCACAATAACAACCGCAAGTAACACATGGACAACAAGAGTAGCGCTAAATGTGTTACGCAGGCGCTGTGCATTACCGGCTCCAAGTTCGTAAGTAAGGAATCGTGATGCACTGCCACTCAATGCTCCGTTTAAGAACGTAAACATTGCAACACAGCCGGTTACGACACTAAAAATACCGTAGTCAACATCGCCTAATGTTGACAATACAATGCGGGCGGTAAACAATGAAATAATCATCGATACCCCCATGCGCAGATATAAGAAAATCGTATTCTTCGCTATCCGCTTGTTACTTCCAATTTGCTCTGACATAAGATTTGGTTATTTCAACAATCTATGTTTCACTGCGACCATATAACTGATTACGCAGAATTTTAGATGCTTAATCTTTTTTAGGGCGACTGTTCGGCAATTAATATTCAGTGCATGTTTAATAAGCCCGACAATCGGCCGCACATCCATCTCGGCCAGTACACTATTACGCATCGGATGCGCATTAACACTCTTATAAACACACGCATTGTACCGTTTGACGCTATCATAGCCAACCTCTACACAATCCTTAATTCGGTCGGTAATACCGTGTAACGCAGTTTCTCCATGCCGGGTGTTCACGCATATAGTTGAAACACCATTCGCAGTATCATAGGAGGGTAATATGCTTTCTATTCCCCACATATCACCAAGCGTTATGTCTGCTCCACTCTTCAAGGCCTTAAATTTACAGTCAGTACAACTCTCTCTAACAAATAAATTGCTAACGTATGCCTTGCTATATATATTATCAGCGGCTCTCTGAGAAAACCGTTTGCCGTTATCGTAAGTAAAGGTTATATGGTAATTGCTCCACCCTTTCGACTTGTCGCGGAAGTTAACCGAAACAATTTTGCGGCCACGTTTGTTTTCAAGATAGCTAACGTATTTATGAAACGCCAAATTAGATGGAACACCATGACAAATAACCTCCACACATAACAAATTCGGATAATCCTTGCGGAGATACTGCCGCAATGCAGCTATCTGGCACGGCGTGCCGGAAAACAACACCTGCTGTCCGGCTTTTAGGTCAGCCTTTACCAACGGGTATGCGGATGCTGCATTGCTATGAATGTATTTAGAACCCTGAATACGGCTTAAATCAGAAGCCTCAGCAATACGGACATGTTCAGCATTCAAATCCGCAGTCAGCGCTACGCCGTAGACGCTCCCTCCCCTTTCGATACAATCTTCTGCCAAAGCACTGAATACTCCGCCCGATGAGCTTTTTGCAGCAACCATATCAGACTGATTTTTAGCCGCCATGACTTTTATTGGTCTGAGTTCATCGTCGGATGGCTGCTTTGCATTCAGAACCGGACACGCTTTCTCACATAAACCGCAATGAACACACCGATCCAAATCAACCATCGGCATCTTGAAACCACCCTTATCCTCCTTCATCGTAATGCAATTATGAGGACAAATTGCTGAACAGGCACCGCAGCCGGTACAAGCCGAACGTGGAATTATATTCAGATACTCACAACCCATCATTTAATCCGTTCGAGCTCATCCTTGATTCGATAAGCCTTTTTACAATAATCCGGCATAAATGCGTTGAGATGGGTTCTTATTGAATCTTCATTATCCTTTAACCACTCAAAAGCATCTATTAAATCAGTATCTGTTTTCAGTGTTTGCGAGGGCAAAACATAATTTTCATATGTGCCGAAAATATCCTTAGCAATACCTTTTGCTTTTACTGAATAACCTATAACCAATGTCGGTACGCAATTAGAATACGCTGCAATCGACGCATGAGTCCGCGCAGCGATTAAGAATCTGCATCTTGCAATATAACCCTTCAGCTCTTCAGCGTTGCAGTCTTCAATCAAAATAACACGACCGGTATCTTTATATTTCTCGTACAACGGCTTGAGCGTATCGAAGTCATTTGATTGAGGCCAAACAACATGCGGAATTAACGCTATTTGCATAGCGCTGTTCTTGATTATATAGTCAATTAAACAGTCAACATTACGCGACGTTATCTCACCGTCGGAACTACACTTGTTAACCTGCGGACTCAGGTTAATACCAATTGTATTGCCCGACAAAAATCCTTCAGGCAATTCGGCATACTTTGTGTTAAGTAAAAATGCAGGATCCGGTAGTAATCTGGCATTTGTCAGCCCATTATCTATCAGAGCATCAAAGGTTAGACTTTCTCGGGCAATTATCAATGAGTGAGAAGCCAAATCTTTTTTTACTACGGCATTAGAAATTACTTCAGGTTCAATGGAGCAACCAACCATTGCGGTTTTAACTCCCTTACTGTGTAGCGTAGTATCAAGTTCTGAATAGAAATCAGTTCCTCCATAACAATAATTATCTCCGCCAACACTCAAAGCCAGCCATTCCTTTGGATTAGTCAACTGCTTCAGAACATAGCGATAAGGAAACAAATCCAACGAATACTTAGACTTCTTTAACTTAAGATTGATATATGAACTTACATAGGTCAAGTTATTGTGGCTAATAGTATTCAGCGCAACTGTTTCCACCAGCTCGCTCAATCCATATTTTGTGTCTTCACGATGAGACACAGATAAAGACATATTACTTTTGTTGCCACAAGCTAAAATCCGCTCCAATGATCGGATAATCGCCTCGCATCCATGATTACCGCTTCCTCCATTTGCAAAATATATAATCTTTTTCATACGTCAAAACCATATTTTTTAACAGACAAGTCATTTTTCAGAGCAGCCCACTGCTCTTCCGTGCGCTCGCAGAACAAAATTTCTGAAACATACGCGTCAGCGCTATTCAATCTCTGTCTATTTCTTTCAATATATTCATCGCAACTGCATAGTTTTCGTGCCGGATTGCCTATCATGACAGAATTATCAGGTACATCCGAGGCTATTATCGCCCCGGCACCGATAATCACATTATTCCCGACGGTCGTACCCGGAAGAACTATTGCTCCATTACCAATAAAGACATTGCTGCCAATTTTCACAAATCCAATCTTTGTATATCCCAGAAATTTTTTTGTACTCGCATCGTGTGCCAAAATGCGAGCTCCTGTAATAGTAACATTATCACCAATCGAAATCAATCTGCCGTGACATCCATCAATATACGAATCAATAATATCAACATTCGATCCAATTGTTACTCCACGCTCACGCAACTGCGTGATAATATCTTGGCTCGCTGCCTTTCCGAACAATTTACTATAAATGCGTCTAATCATTGACTATTTTATTAAAAGATTGAGCGATATTTTCACTTGAGAATCTGTTAAGTTCGCAATCAGCGTTATTGACGAAATTTTTCATTTCATCTCCGTTCTTAATCGCAAAAAGAATATTATCAGCGATAATCTCGCTATCATTCTTCGTTAATATTCCGTTATGCTTATTAATCAATTCTCTCGAGCCGATAGATTCCACTGCAACACAAGGAACTCCAAGAGCCATGGCTTCCAATATAACGAGACCAAAGGACTCAATTGTCGACAAGTGGACCATCAAATCAGCGTTTTTTATCCACGGATATGGATTTACCTGTTTACCCGCTAAAAATATATATGATTCAAGCGAATGTTGTTTTATCTGCTGAACTATTTCGTCCTGACAATCCCCATCACCGACAATATGCCACCGAAATTGCACGCCACGTCGTCGAAGAATATCAGCGACTTCAACTGCCCTGTCAACATTTTTTTCCTTTGAAAGGCGGCTAACAGTAACAATCTCATAGCATTTATCACTATGGTTATTCTTTTGATAGGAAACGTAATCATTAGACTTATAGCGAATCCTATCAATGTCTATAATATTATGAATTACAACAATTTTTGATGCTAAATCCGGTAAAGCTTCATACAACATCGCTTTTACCCCATTACTCACCGCAACGATTTTATCAAACTTTGATAGTTGTTCATTGAGGATATTTAAGGGGATGCCCACATTTATTTCCCCATGATGCCACCAGCAAATTTTCAAGTCAGAAACAGTTCGATATAATGCAATGTCGGCACATATTCCAGGTCTAAAAGCGATTACTGCATCATATCGAGATTTCAAACGACTGCCCAATGAGAGGAATCTGAATAATTTCAGCGACGTCTTTTGAGCAAGCAGATTTACGATGCGGTAATTGACACAATCCCAATTGCGATTACGTACATTCTTAATTACTGACGCCCCAAACGGCCCCTGAGCTTCATCTAAATTAACCTTAATGCAGTTCACATATTCCGGAAGATCAGATTCATAGTCATATCCATTCTGGATAAGGAGTAAATCTACCTCATATTTAGAGCTATCAATGCAATTCAAGAGATTGACCAGTGCCATCTCGACACCACCGGTTCTTAGATTGCCATTGATAAAAAGCAGTTTTTTCTTCATTTACTTTCGATGCAGCATTGCTACAGCCATAACAATCTTAACTTTCCACAGAAAATATGGATTTAACATTATGGCGCTGAAATTCCGCTTTATAAAATTTCTGATATTTTCGGAATATGGTTTATATTCCTCCGATAATGCCCCTTTACTATTTAATGCGTTGAGCCATTTGGTGGCGGCTTCGGAGGCGATTGCCAGGGCTTGGTTGGAGTAGGCGGGTGCGTGGTTGGTGATGAATTCCCAGGTTGCTTTGGCGTTGTCGAATTCGCCGAGCGCCCGCAGCGATAGCGGTTGCTTTGACAGGCTGCCCGGGTGCTGTTCATAGCAATACAGCGGTTCTTCTACATATCCAACGAAGGATTGATTCGCAAACAATTGCGCACGCACATAATAATCTTCATATATTGTTGCATCCGGGAAGTCAACATTTTCAAATAGATGGCGTTTATATATGCTAGCATAATATCCCCAGAATTCATATTTGAAGAAGCGGCGGAAGAGTTCGTCGCTTTGCATTGTTCGCGTCGTTATCCGCGTGGCGAAGTCAGGGGCTTCGCCGATTGCAATTCGTTTTACGGGACAGAGGGCTATCTCGGCGTTGGATTTGATTAATGCTTCGTAGAGAGCTGACACATATTGTTGCGAAACGAAGTCATCGCTGTCGGCAAACATCAGATATTGGCCCGAGGCTGCGTCTATACCATTTTTGCGAGCGATTGAGGCGCCCGTGTTCTGCTGGTTGATTAAACGAATCTTTTCGGGGAATTTGTCAACAAATGACTGGCATATCGCTCGTGAACCATCGGTAGAGCCGTCGTTTACCAGAACTATCTCAGTCGAGGGATAGTCCTGGTTCAAGAGGGAACCTATGCATCGGTCAAGATATTTTTCAGCGTTATAGACCGGAACGATTATCGAAATAGTGGGGGCCGACATTTAAGCTTGGACTTCGGTGGGGGTGGGGAGGGGGAGGAGGAGGTCGGGGTGGATGAAGGGGAGGAGGACCATGCAGACGCCTTCGATTTTAACGAGGACTTGTTTGTTTTTTTTGACGCGCTGGATGTAGCCTTCGTAGCCTTGGTAGAGGCCGCCGGTTATGCGGACGTATTGGTTGGCCCGGAATTCATGGCCGGTGTAGATGCGACATTCGGAGGTGTTGTCGGAGGTTAGCAGTCGCAGCAGGTCAATGGATGCTTGGGGAATGATTTGTATGTGGTTGTCGCCGGGGTGGCGATAGATCCAGAAGGGGATGGAGAGGAGTGGGTTTTTGCGACCTTGTTGTTCGAGGTCGAGGGCGTTTTCGGCGGTTGTTTTGATGAAGAGCACATGGGGTATCACTGCTTTTCGCCGGTCTTTTTTGCCCTCGGTTTTAAGGGTTTGGGTGGGGAAGAATACTTCTTCGCATTTGTCGGCCAGGAATGTTTCGGCGGCTTTGTCCTTTGGGGTTTTGATGGCGAACCATTGGGCCTGCGATGAAGGGATTGGTTTATCTTCGGGCATTGTGTCGTGTGTATATTTTATCCATTTGCGCGACGCGATGGCGGGTATGCCAGGTGAGGCGCATCATTCACAACCGTTCGTCTGCCCGGCTGCGGCCGGGGTGCGAATCTCCGGAAGCAGCCTGTCCAGGAACTCTTCCGGTGGTTGTGTTGCTTCGCGGGAGCCAGGAGCAACAGTCCTGAAAAATAAGTTGTTCGTGTGAAGTGTGCTTATATTTGCGGCAAATTTACGAAATTAAATTTATATATGCAAAATTTTAGATTTTTTTGAAAAAAGTTTGTGGGGGTTGGGATTTTTTTGTAACTTTGCAGCGTAGCAACGGAGGGGGCGCAGGTCTCTTCCGAGTTTTTTATAGATACGAATATGATTGACAAAAGTTTAGTCGAACAGGTTGCCCGCGAGGCCATTGAGGGCACGGATCTTTTTCTGGTCAGCGTTAGCGTCAGCGCCGACAACCGCGTTGTTGTTGAAGTTGATTCGCGGAATTATATGGATGTTGACACTTGCGTTGAGTTGAGCCATAAGATTGAGGCTGCGCTGGACCGCGATTCGGAGGATTTCGAGCTCGAGGTCGGTTCGGCGGGCTTGACGTCGCCGTTTAAGGTGCGCGAGCAGTTCGACAAGAATATCGGCAACGAGGTTGAGGTTCTCAGCCGCGACGGCCGCAAGTTTACGGGCACTTTGGTTGAAACGACCGACGAGGGTTTCACCGTTGAGGTTGCCCGCAAGGTCAAGAAGGAGGGGCAGAAGCGCCCGGTAATGGAGCTTCAGCCCGAAAAGCTCGCCTATGGCGATGCCAAATCAGTAAAATATGTAATAAACTTTTAATAAGACAGTAACAACCCTATTCACCCCATGGCAAAGAAAGCGGAAAACACCAATATGGTGGAACGTTTCGATGAGTTTAAGGAGTATAAGCACATCGATAAGGCCACGATGGTCAGCGTGTTGGAAGAGAGCTTCCGCAAGGTTCTCTCCAGCATGTTCGGCACCGATGAAAACCTCGACGTTATCATGAACCCCGACAAGGGCGACGTGCAGATTTTCCAGAACCTCGAAGTTGTTCCCGACGGCGAGGTGCAGAATCCCTATTTGCAGATTTCGCTCACCGACGCTCGCGCCGATAATGACCCCGACGCCGAGATTGGCGAGGAGCACACTAAGGAGATTATTTTTGCCGACTTCGGCCGCCGCGCGATTCTGAATCTGCGCCAGACCCTGCAGTCGAAGATTCTCGACCTGCAGAAGGAGGCTATCTACTCCAAGTTCAAGGACCTGGAGGGCGAGCTGATTTCGGCTGAGGTTTATCAGACCTGGAGCCGCGAAACGCTGCTGATGGACGAGGACCACAATGAGCTGCTCCTGCCGAAGAGCGAGTCTATTCCCGGCGATTATTTCCGCAAGGGCGAAACAGTTCGCGCCGTTATTGCCAACGTTGAGAACAAGAATAACAATCCGAAAATCATGGTTAGCCGCGTGAGCGACCAGTTCCTGCGCGCGCTGTTTGAGCTGGAGGTTCCGGAAATCCACGACGGCCTGATCAACATCCGCGCCGTTGCCCGCATTCCGGGCGAGCGCGCCAAGATTGCCGTTGAGAGCTACGATGACCGCATTGACCCCGTAGGCGCCTGCGTTGGCGTTAAGGGTTCGCGCATCCACGGCATTGTTCGCGAGCTGCGCAACGAGAATATCGACGTTATCAACTGGACGTCGAACCCCAGCCTGCTGATCCAGCGCGCGCTCAGCCCGGCCAAAATCAGCTCTATCCGCATCGATGAGGAAACGAAGAATGCCGAAGTTTTCCTGCGCCCCGAGGAAGTTAGCCTCGCAATCGGCAAGGGCGGCATGAACATCAAGCTCGCATCGAGGCTGACCGGCTATGAAATCGACGTTTACCGCGAAACTGAAAACGAGGATAACGACGACATCTATCTCGACGAGTTCAAGGACGAAATCGACGAATGGGTTATCGAGTCGCTGAAGAACATGGGCCTGATGACGGCCAAAGCGGTTCTTGAAACCAATCGTGACATTCTGATCGAGAAAGCCGACCTGGAAGCCGAAACCGTTGACTTCGTGCTCGGAGTGCTCCGCAGCGAGTTCGACGACGAAGCTACGGCAGCTCAGGCCGAAGCCTCAGAACCCAAGGCCGAAGAACCCGAAGCAGAGGCGCCCGCCGCAGAATAATAAAACGACCGCATTTAATTTTTCCACCTAAAAAACCAACTCCTTTATTAAATATTAAATGGCAAGACAGAAATTAAGCAAAATTGCAAGCGAACTCAACGTGGGGCTCAGCACGGTGAGGGAGTTTTTGCAGAAGAAAAACATCGAAGTTGAAGAAGGCGTCAACGCGCGCGTTGACGAGTCCGTTTGTGAACTATTGGTAAAGGAGTTTGGAGGCGGAAAAGAAATTAACCTCGGCCCGCGCACCGCAAAGGCGCAGTCCGAGGCCGCGCCCGCAGCCGCCGAGGCTCCGAAAGCTCAGGCCGCCAAAGCCGAAGCCAACGGAGGCCCCAAGGTTGTTGGCAAAATCGACCTTGCAACCGGCCGTCCCATCGTTGAGAAGCCCGCAGAGACTCCGAAAGCTCAGTCCAAGGCCGAAGTGAAAGCCGAAGCCAAGCCCGAGCCCAAGGCTGAACCCAAAGCCGAGGTAAAGGCTGAACCCAAAGCGCAACCCAAAGCCGAAACCAAGTCCGAGGCAAAGCCCGAGCCTAAAGCCGAATTGAAGGCCGAACCGAAGGCCGAGGCCAAGCCGGCAGCCCAGTCTGCGCCCCGCGCCGAACAGCCCAAAGCCGAAGCCAAGGCCGAACAGCCCAAGGCCGAAGTGAAAGCCGAAGTCAAGGCCGAGCCCAAAGCCAAGCCCGAACCGAAGCCGCAGCCCAAGGCCGAAACCAAGGCTGAACCCAAAGCCGAGGCAAAAGCTGAGCCGAAAGCCGAAGTGAAGGCCGAACCGAAGGCCGAGCAGCCCAAAAACGACGAGCCCGCCAAGAGCGAAACACCCGCTGAGCCCGAAGTGTTCCGCATTCACGACAGCGAAGCCATCAAGGCTCGCGGTCCGCAGCTCAACGTTGTTGGCAAAATCGACCTTTCGGCCATTAACGGCGCAACCCGTCCGAAAAAGAAAACCAAAGAAGAGCGCCGCAACGCCGCCCAAGGCAGCGACAACGACCGCAAGAAACGCAAGCGCATAGGCGCCGGCGAAAAAGTTGACGTTCAGAAAGAAGGCCGCAACGGTCGCGACAACGGCCAGCAGAACGGCGGCGGCAACCCGCGCCAGAACCAGGCCAACAACCAGAAAAAGAACGAAAACAAGAAAAACAACGCCGAGCGCAACCGCAAGGCCAAACAGGCCGCTCCCGAAGTCAGCGAAGAAGACGTTCAGAAGCAGGTTAAGGAAGTGCTCGCCCGCCTGACCGCCAAAGGCAACAAAGGCCAGAAAACCGCAGCCAAATGGCGCAAGGAAAAGCGCGAAGCCTTCGCAACCCGCGAGCAGGAACGCGCCGAGCAGCAGGAAGCCGAAAGCAAAATCCTGAAGCTCACCGAGTTCGTTACGGCCAACGACCTGGCATCGCTGATGAACGTGCCGATCAACAACGTCATTGCAACCTGCATGCAGATGGGCGTTATGGTCAGCATCAACCAGCGCCTCGACGCCGAGACCATCAATATCGTTGCCGAAGAGTTCGGCTTCGAAACCGAATATATCACCACCGAGCTCTCCGAAGCCGTTGCCGCCGTTGAGGACTCGGAGGAGGACCTGCTCCCCCGCCCGCCGATCGTAACTGTCATGGGCCACGTTGACCACGGCAAAACCTCGCTGCTCGACTACATCCGCCAGGCCAACGTTATTGCAGGCGAAGCCGGCGGCATTACGCAGCACATCGGCGCCTACCACGTCACCCTGCCCGACGGCCGCAACATAACGTTCCTCGACACTCCCGGCCACGAAGCCTTCACCGCCATGCGTGCGCGCGGCGCCAAGGTTACCGACCTTGTCATCATCATCGTTGCCGCCGACGACGCCGTTATGCCGCAGACAGTTGAAGCCATCAACCACGCCGCAGCCGCCGGCGTGCCCATCGTGTTCGCCATCAACAAAATCGATAAGCCCCACGCCAACCCCGACAAAATCAAGGAAGAACTCTCTGCGATGAACTACCTGGTCGAAGACTGGGGCGGCAAATACCAGAGCCAGGAAATCTCGGCCAAGAAGGGCATCGGCGTTGAAGAGCTGATGGAGAAAGTTCTGCTTGAAGCCGAAATGCTCGAGCTCAAGGCCAACCCGAACCGCAATGCCGTTGGCGCAGTGCTGGAATCGAGCCTCGACAAGGGTCGCGGCTATGTTGCAACCGTGCTGGTTCAGAACGGCACTCTGAAAGTTGGCGACATCATTCTCGCCGGCACCCACTACGGCAAGGTGAAAGCCATGTTTAACGAACGCAACCAGCGCATCAAGGAAGCAGGCCCCGCCGTTCCGGTTCTGATTCTCGGCCTCAACGGCGCCCCCACGGCCGGCGACACGTTCAACGTTCTCGACTCCGAGCAGGAAGCCCGCGAAATCGCAACCAAACGCGAACAGCTCCAGCGCGAACAGAGCGCCCGAACGACCAAGATGATCACCCTCGAAGACATTGGTCGCCGCCGGGCAATCGGCAACTTCCAGGAGCTCAACATTATTGTTAAGGGCGACGTTGACGGCTCGATTGAAGCACTCTCCGACTCGCTGCTCAAACTCTCGACCGAAGAAATTCAAATCAACGTTATCCACAAAGCCGTTGGTGCGATTTCCGAAAGCGACGTTGACCTGGCCGCCGCCTCCGACGCCATCATTATCGGCTTCCAGGTTCGCCCGAGCCAGTCGGCCCGCAAGGCTGCCGAGCGCGAAGGAGTTGACATTCGCCTCTACTCCGTAATCTATCAGGCAATCGAAGAAGTCAAAGACGCAATGGCCGGCATGCTCGCCCCCGAACTCAAGGAGGAAATTACCGGCACTGCCGAAGTTCTTCAAACCTACCATATCTCCAAAGTCGGCACCATTGCCGGCGCCCTTGTTCGTGAAGGCAAAATCAAGCGTTCGAACAAAGTGCGCCTGATTCGCGACGGCATTGTTCGCTACACCGGCGAACTCGGCTCGCTCAAGCGATTCAAGGACGACGTTAAGGAAGTGGCTTCGGGCTATGACTGCGGTCTCAGCATCGCCGGCTACAATGACCTGCAGGTCGGCGACATCATCGAAGGCTTCGAAGAAGTTGAAGTTAGCCGTAAGATTTGATCGCCCACATCAACATTGGATCCAACCTCGGACACCGCGCGGAGCTGATTGCCCGCGCGGTGTCTATGCTTGCCCCGGCGGTCGGACGCGTAATGGCCGTTTCGCGCCCGGTAGAATCGGAGCCCGACGGCTTTGAGTCGCCCAACACGTTTGTCAACGTCGGCGTCAACGTTGAAACGGCGCTCGGGGCCGAAGAAATCGTTGGCCGCCTGAGGCAGATAGAGCTCGCCATCGACGCCCGCGGCAGCCACCGCAACGAGCGGGGCGAATACTGCGACCGCAAGATTGACCTGGACCTGATATGCCTCGACGCCATCATTAGCAACAGCCCCACGGCCACCCTGCCCCACCCCCGCATGGCCGCCCGGCGCTTCGTCTTGGAACCGATGGCCGAGATTCTGCCCGACTGGATTCATCCGACGCTGAAAAAAACGCCCGGCGAGCTACTTGGCTAAAATATTCGGCAGCCATAACAATATTTAACACCACGCGCGCGTTTAGTAAGAAACGCTTATAAGCCCACTATTCAATGAAACTCAATCATTTCATCATCGCACTCGCCGTCAGCGCCGGCATAACCGCCTGCTCATCAGGCAAAACAGTGCTACCCTACTTCACCGACCTGCCCAACGACGGCGTCGTTGCGACCGGCGATTTCACGGTTAAAATAGTGCCCGACGACGAACTGCTCATCAACGTTTCAGCCGCAGACCCCGCGGCAGTCGAAGACTACACTATTCCCTATCAGCATCCGCGCGTTCGCGACTTCAACACCTCCAACTCCGTGACTCCCGAAAGCTACGGGCTTTCGCGCCGCGCCCAGAACCTTGCGCTGCAAACCTACCACGTTGACCGCCAGGGGTTCATCAACTTTCCGGTGCTCGGCAAACTCCACGTCGGCGGCATGACGCTCAACGGCCTGGCCGACTACCTGGCCGAAAAAATCGGCGAAACGGTGGTTGACCCGATAATCACGGTCGAGCTCGTTAACTTCCACGTCAACGTAATGGGCGAAGTTCAAAATCCGGGTGTTCAGCTCGTTAACCGCGAACGCTACTCGATTCTCGACGCCATTGCCGCCGCCGGCGACATGACCCCCTACGGCGAGCGCAAACGAGTGTTGCTCATCCGCGAAGAAGACGGTCAGCGCCAGTACCATCGCCTGAACCTCAATGACTCCCAACTCCTGGAGTCGCCCTACTTCTACCTGACTCAAAACGACGTTATCTACGTTGAACCCAACAAGGTTCGCGCCGCCAATGCCTCGACCGACCAGGAGCGCCAGTTCAAACTCTCCATGACGTCGGTAATCGTCAGCGCCGCATCGGTTATCGCCTCCTTGGCCATTGCACTCTTCATCAAGTAACCACCAATCAGCCATGAGTGAAAATAAATCCGAATTCATTGACTTCAGCAAGCTGCTGAAAGAATATCGCAAAAACTGGCACTGGTTCGTTGTTTCGCTGGTTATATGCGGCATCATCGGCGGCCTTGCGACCCTGCTCATCAAGCCCAAATATCAGATTCGCGCCAACATCATGCTGACCGAGGAAACCGCGGTTTCGAAATTCCTCGGCGGCGGCCTGAGCGGCCTGTCGCAGGTTTTCGGCGGCAATTCCAGCGCCGAAGACGAGGTTCAGATAATGACCTCCCACTCCGTGCTCCGCTCGGTCGTTAACGACCTCGGGCTCAACATCTCCACCTACAAGCGCCTGGCTCCGATGACCTACCAGCTCGAAACGAAAGACTTCCCGCTGGAGCTGACGCCCGACGACAAAACCATTAACATCGACACGCTGCGCAAAGCCCTCCGCTTCGCAGTGAAGCTCTCCGACAAGGGCACCGCCTCCGTCACCGTCAGCACCCCCAAGGAAAGCCTCTTCAGCGAAAGCGGGCTCAAGCTGCCGGCGACCATCAAGACCGACTATGGCCGGTTCACCCTCGCCGCTACCGACGCCCTGAATCCCGAAAGCGCCGGCAAATATCGCATCGTTGTTCAGAGCCCCGACGACGCCGCCGAGGACCTGCGCGAGAAGCTGAATATCGACCTGGCGTCAAAACATTCGCAGATTATTGAAATGCAAATGTTTACCGACAACGAAGCCTACGCTATCGACATCCTTAACCAGCTCATCAAGAACTACAATATTCGCTCACGCAAGGACCAGGACATCCAGAACTCCCGAACCGCCCAGCTGATAACGGACCGACTGAAAGCCGTTCGCAACGAGCTGATCGACACCGAGGCGCAGCTCGCAGAGTATAAGGAACACAAGGGCCTGGGCATGGTCGAAGCCGATGCTCCCGCCTACTACGAACGCATGGGCGAAGCCGAAAAGGCGCTCACCATCCAGCAGGTGCAGACCGAAATGGCCCGTCTGACCCTTCAGCTGGCGCGCGAAAGCGAGGCCGACAACAGCCTCATCCCTCCGATGGGCGAAAACGACGGCGCGTCGTCGCTGATCAACTCCTATAACTCGCTGGTCCTGCGCCGCGCAACTATGGAGGCCGCCTCCAAGGCCGACAACATTGGCCTGCAGCGCCTCGACGACCAAATCCGACTTGTCCGCAAAAACCTGATTGCCTCGCTCGAAAGCGCCGTTGACGCGTCGCTGAAGCTCGAAAAGCAATATCGCTCCATCTATGAAAACGCCCGAGGCTCGGTTTCGAGCCTGCCCGGCGTTGAACAGAGCTTCCGCAAAATCGCCCGCGACCAGGCAATCGAAGAGCAAATCTACGTTTTCCTGCTCCAGAAACAGGAGGAAACAAACGTTCTCTTCGCCAACCTCAACCCGAAGGCGCAGATTATCGACGAAGCCTATTCGCTCAACGAAGACGAATCGATTTCGCCGGTGGCAGTAATGCTCATCGCCCTGCTGATGGGCCTGCTGATTCCCCCTACGGTCATCTTTATCCGCAATCAGTTTAAGTGATTTCCCTGAAGCGACAAAAAGAAGCTACTTTCCATGCGCCTGCCGCCAAATGGTGGCAGGCCATAGGCTTTTGCTTTCTGATGTCGCTGGTCGGGCTGCGTCTTTATCCGCTGATTCTCATCCTGCTGATGTTTTTCATTTGGATATGGCGCAAAGACCGCTATTATTTCACGATTGAAATCATGCTGCTCATCGGCAGCTTCGGCCTCATGCCGTTCAACGTTCTGCCTATGCGCATTGCCGACGTTTGCGTTCCGCTGGGCCTGCTGATGATTCTGATCTACCGCAAAACCAAGCCCCTGAAGCTGATAACCCTTGCGATGCTCGCCTACTTCGCGGCAATCATATTGATTGCTTCAACATCGCTAGAATCAATGTCGGTTCAGTTCTTTCGAATGAGGAACTATTTGACTATCGCCGTATTCTTCATTCCGCTGCTGATATTTGCCAATCATCGCTTCGAATGGCCCAACTTCATTGAAGCGCTGACGACCCACGCCCTGGTTTTGTGTGCCTTCTACGTTATCGACACGTTCATTTTTGGCGGCTTCGTTTTGCTGCCCGGCGCCGTTGGCGGCGGAATAACATCGTCGATTTTCGAGCTCTTCATCGGCCATCCGATGATTCGCCACTATCCGCCGGGGCTCTACCTGCTGATTCCGCTGATTCCGGCGCTGAACTACGGCAACCTGCGCCTTTCGTGGGCCCAATGGCTGCTGATTTTCCTGGCGCTCTATGCCTCGCGAACCAACTCGCTGCTCTTCGCCCTGATTGTTTGCTGGGTTGCGTTCCGCCCCCGGGTGCGCCAGATTGCAGTCTACTCGCTGGGGGCAGCACTGCTTCTCTTTGCCGGCTATTTCATCGACAAATCAACCGGCGGCAACCTGCGCCTGGCCGAAAATATCGACCAGTTCTCGGCTCTCGAAGCCGCGCAAGACGACGAAGACCTCGCCGAGTTCGGCACCGGCCGCATGGCTCAGATTCTTCCGAAGTGGGAACTGCTGACCGATATGCACCGCCTCCACCTCGGCTTCGGCTTCCTCCATCCCGAAAAATCGACCAACCCCAAGTTCCAGATCCGCAACGACTACTACACCGACGTTACCCAGGCTGAAGAAGTCGCCACGGAAGTCGAAGTAACCCAGGTTCAGACCATTCTCGACATCGGGTTCATCGGCCTGATAATCCAGATGCTGTTCTACGTCGGCGTTTACTTCATAATCCGGCCGATGGCCCACTCGCGCTACTACCTGTGTACGCTAACGGGCATCTCGGTGCTCGGCATCGGCGGCTTCGCCGGACTTAACAACATTCATGGCCTCACTCTGCTGGCTTTCATTCTCGGCGGCATTCTCTGCAGCAACAAGCCACTCAACAACCAACCCCAAAAACTCCTGACCGAATGAACAATAACGATTCCATATTCTCCAAAGTCCTCATCATTGGGCCCTCGCGCAAAGCGCAAGGGGGCGTGGCGTCGTTTCTGAATATCTACAGCGAGCTGCTCCCCGATTTCAAACACCTGGCAACCAACAGCAAGCGCGGCTTCATTCCGGGCGCGTTCGCCCTGGCCGGCACCCTGCTGCGAATGCCGGTTGAGCGCATCAAAGGCCGCAAAATCCTCCACGTCCACGTTGCCAGCGGCAAGAGCTTCGTGCGCAAACGCATTATCATGCGCTGGGGCAAGCTGCTCGGATTCAAACTGATTTATCACTGCCACGGCGGCAACACCCAGAACTACTTCCTGCAAATAGGCATTCCGAGCGCCAAGCGCGTAATCGACAGCTGCTCAACGATTGTTGCCCTGTCGAAAACCTGGCGCGACTATTTCGACACCACGTTCCGCCACCCCGACGTGCGCATTCTCCACAATCCCCTTCTGCCGACGGCCCATATCAGCCACCCCGACTCGACGTCGCCGCTGCGCCTGCTCTTTCTTGGCAATCTCGTTGATGCGAAAGGCATTTTTGACCTGCTCGAGGTTTTTGCAACCAACCGCCGGCGCTGGCATGGCCGCGTTAAGCTCACTATCGGCGGCAACGGCGAAAACGAACGACTGCTCTCGTTCATCAAAGATAACGAACTGACCGACATGGTCGACTTCCTCGGCTGGGTCAACGGCGAGCAAAAAGAAGAACTCTTCGCCGAAAACCACGTTTTGATTCTTCCGAGCTACATTGAATGTCTGCCAATGTCGATTCTCGAAGCCATGGGCCACGCAATGCCAATAATCTCCACCCCCGTCGGCGGTATTCCCGAAATGGTTTTCCCCGGCGACAACGGCATTCTCTTCACCCCCGGCGACCGCCAGGCAATGAGCGCCGCAATTGACTGCTACCTGCTCAACCCGGCCCTGGTCAGGCGCCACGGCGACATGTCGCTCCGCATCGCCCCCCGCTTCTATCCCGACAAGATTAAGGCAGACCTACGCGACATCTACTCTTCCATCCTGAAATAAAACACACCCCACCCCACAATGGCCGGAGAAAAAGTTTATCGTTGGTCGTTCATTGACCGCGCGAGCATAGCCGTTATCAACCTGGTAACCAACCTCATTTTGGCCCGCCTGCTAACCCAGGGCGACTTCGGCCTGCTGGCAATGGTCGCGCTCTTCACCGTTATCGCCGCCGACCTGTCGGGCTGCGGCCTCTCCGACGGCCTTATCCACAAACCCAACCCGACCGAATCGGACTACTCAACGGTTTTCATCTTCAACTCCGCAGTTGGCCTGACGCTCGGATCTGCCTTTTTCCTGAGCGCGCCGCTATGGGCCAACTTCTTCGGTTATAGCGAAATAACGTCAATCATGCGCATCTTCGGCGTTTCCTTCTTCTTCCAAACGATGGGCTACGTTCAGGAAACGCGCCTGCGCAAACAGCTGAAAATGAAAACCGTATGCCTTGTGCGCGTCGGTGCGACACTGACCGTGTCGGTCATGGCCATCATAGTTGCCCTGCTCGGCGGAGGCTACTATGCGCTGGTCTGCACCCAGATTCTGCTCAACTTCATTATCTTCATTTACTACACCATTGCCTCGCGCTGGTTTCCGCAGCTGCAATTCAGCAAACAGGCCTTCCGCGAATTTTTCAGCTATGGCTTCCACCTGATGCTCGCCTACCTCGCAACCATAATCGAGCGCAACATTAACCCCGCGGTTCTCGGCCGCTACTACAACCCCGCCGCATCGGGCGTTTACTACCAGGGTGGAAAACTCGCCCAGGTGCCCTATGGAGTTTCCGAATCATCGATTAACGCACCCTTCTTCGTCGTGGCCTCCAACGAAGAAAACCCCGACCGCCAGCGCCGGCTCGTTGAAGAAATGACAACGACAATGCTGACAATCAACTTCTCCATCATTGCCCTCCTCTTCGCCGCCGCAACGCCGATTATCGGCTGCATGTTAGGCGCCAAATGGATGAACTGCATACCTATTTTCCGCATCCTCCTCTTCGCCGAATGTCTCTTCGCCATCAAACAATACTTCATAACCCTCTGTAAGCTCCGCGCCAAAACCCGCTTCGTGCGCAACCTCGGCTTCGGCGAAGTAGCCTTTCAGCTCGCCCTGCTCGCCATTTTCTGGCGCTACGGCATTGAACTGATTGCCGCGACTCAGGTCGCCGGCGTTGCCTTCGCAACTATTGTTTACACAATCTACTCCGCCCGCACCCTGAAATTCTTCACCTTGCGGGGCATAGCCGCCATCATCGGACGCGCGGCCTGGATTCCCCTGATTGCCGGCCTGCTGACCGCAGTCGCCCTCTACCTTTTCGCCCCCTACGCCCCGACCGGCACCTTTGCGCGCACCAACATCAGCGCCTTAGCCAACTGCCTGGTCGCCTGCACAACATTCAGCGCCACAACCCTCCTGCTCGGCGCCGCCACCAACTCGGGCCTCTACCTGCTCCTCCGCCAAAAGCTCCTCCGCCACTAACCCGCCCGCCGGCGTCGGCCATTTAGAGGCGGTTGGTGTAGAGGGCGGCGGCGTAGCGGAGGTAGGGGCCGATGCGCCTGATGCGCGAGGGCTGGGCAATGAAGCGCCAGAGCCATTCGGCGCCGATGGCCTGGAGTGCCTTGGGCGCGCGCTTGAAGTTGCCGACGTAGAGGTCGAAGCTGCCGCCGAGGCCTTGGTAAACGGCGTTGGGATGGCGCTGCTTGAGGCGTTGCATGAGAAATTCCTGTTTGGGCGAACCCATCGCAACGAAAACGAAGTCGGGGCGCGTGCGCTCCAGGTCGGCAGCGAGTTTCTCGTCGTCGCCCGGCTGCAAAAAGCCGTTGCGGAAGCCAACGATGTCGATTCCCGGAAATTCGGCGCGCAGTTTCGCAACGACTTCTTCGATAACCTCCTGGCGGGTGCCGACGAGATAGAATTTGCGCTGGCCGGCAAAACGGCGGATAATATGGAGCCAGAGTTCGCAGCCCGGCGTGCGCTCAACGTTTTTGAACCCTTTGCGGCGACCGGCCTTAACGGCACCGGCGCCATCGCAATAGCCGATATTGTCGTTAATAACGTCGACGAGCTGCTGAGTGGCGTTCATGCACTTTTCGGCGTTGACGGCAACGAGGATGCCCTTGTGGTCGTCGGCATAGTCAATAACTTCGTTGAAGGAGCTGAACGGATGAACGTTGATATTGCGGATGGAAAAGGTTGTCATTATCAATGAGCCAATAAATTGTTAATAAAAGCGGTAATCGCCGCCGGAGTTTCGGAGTCGGCGGCGGAGCGGATGGTCAAAACGGAGTCAATGACCGTGCAGTCGCGCATCGCGCCAATCATCGCGGCCATCTGGCGCGCGGCAGCCGGCGCCCATGATCCGTTTTCAATCAGGCCGAAGGTTCGGTTGCGCAGTCCTTTGATTTGGAGGTGATAGAGAAAATCGTGCATGGCGGGGAAAACGCCTGCATCGTAGGTCGGCGACGCGCAAACGATGCGCCCCATGCGAAAAGCCTGACCAACGGCATAGCTGACGTCGGTCCGACAAAGGTCAACCGTCGTCACCGCAATGCCGCGCTGCTCAAGAGCCGCCGCCACGCTGAGGGCGACCCGGGCCGTGTGGCCATAAATGCTCGCATAGGCAACCAAAACGCCCTGCGGCTCCTCGGGCCGATAGCTGCTCCAGAGACCATAGAGTTCCAGGGCGCGTTGAAGGTCGGCGCCCTCGAGAATCGGGCCGTGGAGCGGACAAAGGCGCTCAACGCCCTCCAGCCGGGCAACCTTGGTAATCAGCTTATCGACCTGAGCGCCATACTTGCCAACGATGTTGGCATAATAGCGGCGCGCCTCGTCGGGCCACGCCCCGTCATCGCCAACGCCGAACGTGCCGAACCCGTCGGCCGAAAACAGCGTATGGCTCGCCCGGTGGTAGCTGACCATCACCTCGGGCCAGTGAACCATCGGCGCCCCGAAAAACTGAAGCTCCTCGGAGCCGATTTGAAGCACGTCGCCCTCGCCGACCGCCTGAGTGCGGCCGCTGAAATCAATGTCAGGGAAAAATTGGCCGAGAATCTTCAGCGCCTGTGCGCTGCCGACCACCACGGCCTGCGGATACCGGGCCATGAAATCGCCAATCGACGCCGAATGGTCCGGCTCCATGTGTTGAACAATCAGATAATCAACGCCCAGGGGTGCAGCTTCGGCCACCAGGTCGAGCCACTGCCGGGTGCAACGACGGTCAACGGCATCAATCACCGCCGTTTTCGAGCCACCACGAATAACATAAGAGTTATACGTCACGCCCGACGTCAGCGGATACTGATTCTCAAACATATCCAGCCCGGCGTCCTCAACGCCGACAGCCAAAATATTCCTGCGAACTTCTCTATTCATAATCTTAATTACCAATAGCGCAAATTTACAACAATAATTAATAACATGCAATTCCTCCCGCCAAATTTAGCCCAAAGAAGCCCCCGCCCCCGCCAACCCGCAAAAATTCCGAATCGCGGAATTGGAAATTACTAATTAAATTAGTAACTTTGCAGGCGCAGACCGCCACGCAGAAGCCCGGTCGGGGTAAGTGTGGTGGGATGCAGACATAATAATACAGGAAGCGTTTACTGCGCACCTTCTTGACTCATCGGAATCTGGTAAATTCAATCGTAGCCAAGAATGTTGCAAACAGTAGATGCCTTGTGGATATGTATATTTAAGCTATTGCCCGCGCCTAAGCGTTGGCAATGGTAATATATTCATATTCTGCGTGAGGCTTCTGCATGTTTGCTCGTTCAGCTACGATGGGCAATACCAGAGCCTCGATGAGTGGAACGAGCAACAAGTACGGCACTCACGCTTTCTTTTTCCCCTCCATAACCGCCAAAGCGTGTGCCCCGCGGCTCTTGAATCGCAAAATGAAGATTAGTTGCATCGTTCCGGTCTACAACACTTCGAAATATCTGAAACAATGCCTGGGCTCATTAATAAACCAAACGCATAGAGACACGGAAATCATTATCGTAAATGACTGTTCTACCGACAACAGTGCCTCAATCTGTCAGGAATATGCACAACAATATCCCGACCGGGTAGTCTTTATCAACAAAGCCGTGAACGAAGGTGTTGACAAAGCCCGATTCGATGCAATAAACTACTTATTATCATGCAACTCCGCAGATTGCGTCACGTTCATTGACTCGGATGACTATGTTGAACCTGAGGCCCTGGCTCAATTAGCGAAAGCGATGGCAGAAACAGACGCCGACGTTATTGAAATGCGCAATTCAAGATGTATCAGGAACTTCAAATTCAAGCGCAACCCATATATAGAAGCCAAGACAATCAGTCAGCCACAACTTTTCGATGACTACTATGTTTCATTCTTCGGCATTAATATTTTATCGGTCAGCATATGGGGGAAACTTTATCGGTTGGACTTGTTTCGGAAAGCGAAACTGACTCCGTCGGGATTCAAGATGGGCGAAGATTTAATCATGAACATGAAGTTATTCCCCTTTATCAACCGATATAGAATCATCGATTACTATGGCTATAACTACAGGGTAGGCGGCCTGACGTCGCGATATAACCCAACGCTATGGACCGACTTAAAAAGCCAATATTACCTAAAGCGTCAGCAGCTTGTTGACTGCGATTACATGAAAGCACTAAAACCGCTCAACATTGAATTAAAAAATATTCTCATAAGCGCTATAATCCAAAGGATTTCATTCTTAAAAAAATCCGATGACACGCTACGGCAATGGGTGCTTGCCGAACTGAACGACACGGTTCTTTGGCACGACATCGAAGAAATGAGCGAAACAGAGCCGGACCCCATCTATAAATACATCGCAACCAAAGATGCCGATTCAATAATATTGATAGTTAAGGAGCGACTACACGAGCAACGATGGAGAAGGCGCACCAAAAAACTGCTAATACACCTCAGCAAGCTGTTCGGCAAATAGCTCTTACCGGCAATTGAGGCCGCCATAGATGTCAACCGGTGCGTCGGCGAGAAGCCGCCGCACCGGTTGACGCGCAAAAATTCCGAATCGCGGAATTGGAAATTACTAATTAAATTAGTAACTTTGCGCTTAGTATGAAAATGGAACGTATAGCTTTTTTTGCAGGGTCGTTTAACCCGTTCACGCTTGGCCATCAGTCGGTGGTTGAGCGCGGTTTGCAGGTTTTTGACCGAATCGTTATCGGCATCGGCGTCAATGCGCAGAAAATGGCGGATACCGACGTTGAGGAGCGCGTGGCCGCTATTCTGGATGTTTTCGGCGATGATCCGCGCATTGAGGTGGAGGCCTATTCGGAGCTGACCTGGCAGGCCGCCCGCCGGCTGGGCTGCACCCATCTGCTGCGCGGCGTTCGCTCAACGGTCGATTTCGAATATGAGCGTACGCTGGCCGACGCTAACCGAAACCTTTCGGGGCTGGAAACAGTTATTTTGTTTACTTTGCCCGAGCAGGGTTTTATCAGTTCGTCGCTGGTGCGCGAGCTGGAGCGCTATGGCGCCGATACTTCCGAACTTCTTCCCCGCTGAAACCTTTAACACAACACATCTAACGAACAGTGAAAATACTTAGAACTCTGATTTTCTGCCTGGTTGGCCTCGGGTGCGCATCCGCAGCCCGCGCCAACTTCGATGCCGCCAAGAAGCTGATGACGGCCCAGGGCTTCATCCAGAATTATTATGCCGATTCGGTCAACATGGACCGGGTCGTTGAGCAGGGTATCATTGCGATGCTCAAGGAGCTGGACCCTCATTCGCTCTATACCGACGCAGCTGAGACCAAGGCGCTGACCGAGCCGCTTAACGGCAATTTTTCGGGTATCGGCGTGCAGTTCCAATTGGTGCAGGACACGGTCTACGTTATCCAAACAACCGCCGGAGGCCCGTCGGAAAAGGTCGGCATAATTCCGGGCGACCGCATCGTTGCGGCGAACGACACTGTCATCGCCGGCCGCAAGCTCCATAATTCCGACATCATGAAGCGGCTGCGCGGCGCCAAGGGGTCGTGGGTGAACCTGAAGGTGGTTCGCCGCTCCGAGCCCGACACGCTGGTTTTCCGCGTTCAGCGCGCCGACATTCCGCTCTACACCGTTGACGCTTCGTATCTGGCCGCCCCGGGCGTTGGCTACGTCCGCATCTCGTCGTTTGGCCAAACAACGGCCGAAGAGTTCCGCGAGGCCGTTGACCGCCTGCGCAAGCAGGGCATGACCGACCTGATTATCGACCTCCAGGACAACGGCGGCGGCTACATGCAGCCCGCAATCGAGATTGCCGAATATTTTCTGCAGCCCAACGACGAGGTCGTTTACACGCAGGGCCTCCATCAGCCCGCGCGCCATTTCCGCGCCAACAAGGTGAAGGACCCGCTGGCCGGGCGCGTGGTCGTTATGCTCAACGAGTATTCGGCCTCGGCCTCGGAAATCCTGGCCGGCGCGCTCCAGGACCATGACCGCGCAGCCATCGTAGGGCGCCGCTCGTTTGGCAAAGGCCTGGTTCAAACGCCCATACCTTTCCCCGACGGTTCTATGATTCGCCTGACAACGGCCCACTACTACACTCCCTCGGGCCGCTCGATTCAAAAGCCCTATGAGCGCGGCAACGCCGACAGCTACCGCAACGACCTGAAGGACCGCTATGACCATGGCGAAATCTTCTCGGCCGACTCCGTCCGCCTCGATTCCACCAAGGTTTATCACACCCGCGGAGGCCGCACGGTCTATGGCGGCGGGGGCATCATGCCCGACCGCTTCATTGCCGCCGACACTACCGGCATCAACAAGTATTTCCGCGAGGTGCGCGCCAAGAACGTGCTCAACCAGTTCGTTGTTGACTACGTTGAAAACAACCGCAAATCGCTGCGCGCCAACTATCCGACCGAGGCTCTGTTCGTTCATGAGTTCAAGGTTTCGGCGGCCATGATGGAAGAGTTCCACGAAATGGCCCGCGAGCTCGGCGCCGAAAGCACCCCCGAGCAGCAAAAGGCCGCAGCGCCGCTCATCAAGGCAAACATCAAGGCTCTCATTGGCCGCGACCTGTTCTCGCCCTCGACCTACTTTGAGGTCGTTAATCCGATAACCCCAACCTATCGCGAGGCCCTGCGCCTGATTCAAAACCCAACGGACTATGACTCGATTCTTCGCTAATCTGCTGCTGATGGTCTGCTGCGCTCTATCGGCAGCAGCCGCCGGCCCCGACATCGCCTTCAAGGAAACAACCCATGATTTCGGCAACATCCGCGAGAACGGAGGGCCGGTTACCTGCGCGTTCACCTATACCAACACCGGCTCGGCGCCGCTGGCTATAATCACGGTTTCAACCACCTGCGGCTGCACATCGACCAAGTTCTCGCCGCGCCCGCTGGCGCCCGGAAAATCCGAAACCGTCCAGGTCACGTTCAACCCCAATGGGCGCTCCGGCGAGTTCAACTCGCTGATAACGGTGCGCACCAACGTTCAGGGGGCCAACGGCAAGAAAAAGAAAGAAATTCTGAAGATTTCAGGCAACGTAATTCCCAAAAAATGATTACCCTACGCAAACTCCTTTCGCTGATTTCACTGCTGCCGCTGGCCGCCGCCGCTCAGTCGCCGTCGGTCACATGGCTGCAGACGACCCACGACTTCGGCGCCTTCAACGAAGACCTCGGCGCCGTTGACGCCACCTTTCTGATGGTCAACACCGGCGACAAACCGGTTCGGATTCTCGACGCACGCGCCACCTGCGGCTGCACCGTGCCGCAATATCCCAAGGAGGAAATCGCGCCGGGCGACACTGCCCGCATCGTTGCAACCTACCTGTCGTCGGGCCGCCCGGGCAAGTTCTCGAAAAACATCTATATCCGAACCTCGGCCGAGCCGACCAAGCAGCAGACCCTAACGGTCAGCGGCACGGTCATCGGCGCGTCGTCGACCCTCGCCTCGCGCTTTCCGGTCGTTGGCGGTCCGCTGAGAATCAGCAACAAAACGGCTGCATTCGGCGAGGTTTTGCGCGGAAAACTGAAAACCGTCTATATCGAGGGCTACAACCAAAGCGCCGACACGGTCCGGCCACGCCTCACAGGCCTGCCCGACTTCATCAACGCCCGGCTGACCCCGCCGGTCGTTCCTCCCGGCGAGCAGATGCAGCTGAGCCTCACGCTGCAAACCCTCCATGCCTCCGACTGGGGAATCAACACCGGCGACTTCGGCCTGATAGCCGCCGAGGGCGACACCCTCGAAATGGACTATTTCGCCATTATCAGCGAAGACTTTTCGCAGCTGACTCCAGGCCAGCGCATCAATGCCCCGGTGGCGTCGCTGACTCCCGGTCGCGTAGACCTCGGCGAGCTGACCGACCTGTCGCCGCGCCGGCTCACCTTTGAGCTGCGCAACAGCGGCAAATCGCCCCTTGAAATCCGCCGCGTTCAGATTGCCGACCCCGTGCTCTCCGACCTGGAAGTCTCGTCCACCAAGGTCAAGCCCGGCAAGAGCGCACGCATAACGCTCACGTTCAGCCCCGCCAATGCCGCCGCCGACTTCATCGCCGCCCGGTTGACCGTTATTTGCAACGACCCCGAAAACCCGCTCATTACCTCACGCATAACCGCCGAAATCAATGAACCATCCCGAAAACAGCAGTGATTTCAAGGGCCTGTCGGTAAACTCCGGAGTTGCCCAGCCCCCGACCGTCAATCCCTATCTGGCGCGTGCGCGCCGCAAGCCGATGCCATCGCCCGGCGAGCTGGTTGAAGGGATTCTGCGAGGCGACGTAACGATGCTTTCGCGCGCCGTAACGCTCGTTGAGTCAACCAATCCGGCCCACTATGCGCTGGGCCAGGAGGTAATTGAAAAATGTCTGCCCCATAGCGGCCACTCGCGCCGCATCGGCATCACGGGCGTTCCCGGCGCCGGCAAGAGCACCTCAATCGACGCCTTCGGGCTCCACGTTCTCAGCCGCGGCGGCAAACTCGCCGTGCTGGCCGTTGACCCCTCGAGCGAACGCACCAACGGCTCCATTCTCGGCGACAAGACACGAATGGAGAAACTGTCGACCCACCCCGGAGCCTTTATCCGCCCCTCTCCCTCGGCGGGCAGCCTCGGTGGCGTAGCCCGCAAAACGCGCGAAACCGTAGTGCTCTGCGAGGCCGCGGGCTACGACAATATTTTCATCGAAACCGTCGGCGTTGGCCAAAGCGAAACCGCCGTTCACTCGATGGTTGACTTTTTCCTGCTCATTCAGCTTGCCGGCACCGGCGACGAACTTCAGGGCATCAAGCGCGGCATCATGGAAATGGCCGACGGCATAGTTATCAACAAAGCCGACGGCGACAACATCAACCGCGCCCAACTCGCCCAGGCTCAGTTCCGCTCGGCGCTCCACCTGTTTCCGCCAACGGCCAGCGGCTGGCAGCCCGAGGTGCTGACCTATTCGGGCTACTATGCGCTGGGAATCGACGAGGTCTGGAACATGATCGACCGCTATTTCGACTTCGTGACCGCCAACGGCTACTTCATGGAGCGCCGCCGCCACCAGGCCAAATACTGGATGCTCGAAACTATTAACGAACAGCTGCGCAACAACTTTTTCAACGACCCGGAAATCGCCGCTCTGCTCCCCGACCTTGAAAACCGGGTGCTCGACAACCAACTGAGTTCATTCACCGCCGCAGCCCGGGCTCTCAACGCCTATTACTCACGTTTCAAATGAAAACCATTGCCTTCGACGGCAAACGCGCCGTTCTAAACTATACCGGCATCGGCAACTACTCGCGCCTTGCAATCGAGAGCCTGCTGCCGCTGCTGCCGACCGACACGCACCTCGACCTCTACACCCCGCGAATCAAGGAAAATCCGCGCCTGGCGCCCCTGCTGGCCAATCAACGGGTTTCCCTCCGCACCCCCGACACCCTTGCCGGGCGCCTGCTGCCGCAGCTCTGGCGCTCAAACGGACTAACGGCTCAGCTCCGCCGCGACCGCCCGGCGCTCTACCACGGCCTCAGCAACGAGCTCCCGCTTGGCATCGAGCGCTCGGGAATCCCCTCGGTCGTTACCATCCATGACCTCATTTTTGAGCGCCACCCGGAGTTCTACCATGCGCCCGACGTTGCCATCTGTCGCAAAAAATTCCGCTACGCAGCCGAGGCCGCCGACCGGGTGATTGCCATTTCGCGCCGAACGGCCGACGACCTGCGCGAGCTCTACGGCATTCCCGGCGATAAGATCCGCATCGTTTACCAGGGCTGCTCGCCGCTGTTCTTCCGAACGCCGTCGCCCGAGGCCGTTGCCAAGCACCAACGCCGCTTCGGAACCTACATCATCGGCGTCGGCACCATTGAGTCGCGCAAAAATCAGCTGCTGACGCTCCGCGCCCTGGCGCAGCTGCCCTCCGACGTTAACCTGGTGCTCGTCGGTCGCCAAACCGCCTACGCAAAGCGCATAGCAGCCGAAGCCCGCAAGCTCGGCCTGTCAAACCGCCTGACGATGCTCTCGGGCGTTACGATGGCCCAGATTCCGGCGCTCTACGCCGGCGCAACGATCGCCGCCTACCCGTCGTTCTACGAAGGCTTCGGCATTCCCATGCTCGAAGCCCTTGCCTGCGGAACCCCGCTGGTTGCCGCAACGGGCTCATGCCTGGAAGAGGCCGGCGGCCCGGGCGCGCTCTATGTTGACCCGACCGACGTCGACGCCTTTGCCGCCGCTGCCCGCCGCCTGCTCGATTCGTCGAGCCTGCGCCAGGAAATGGTACACCGCGGCCAGCAATACATTACCCGCTTCGCCCCCGAAAAATTCGGCCAGGGCCTCGTCAACGTCTATAACGAACTGCTGTGAACAAAAAAAAGACTATGGCTGACCTCAACCGCGTCAGCCTCGAGGAATTTCACTCCAAAGCTAAATTCCCGATTGCCGTTATCCTCGACAATATCCGCTCGCTCAACAACATCGGCTCGATTTTCCGCTCAGCCGACGCCTTTGCCGCCGACCGGCTGCTGCTCTGCGGAATAACGGCCACCCCTCCCTCGGTCGAAATCCACAAAACCGCTCTCGGCGCCGAAAACTCCGTTGACTGGACCTATTATCCAACAACCGCCGACGCCATCGCCGCCCTGCGCGCCGACGGCTGGACCATCGCCGCCATCGAACAGGCCGCCGACTCCGTGAGCCTCGAAGATTTCCACCCCGACCCCGACCGAAAGGTCGCCATCATCCTCGGCCACGAAGTCTATGGCGTTGACCAATCGGTCGTTGACTCAGCCGACCTGACAATCGAGATTCCTCAGTTCGGAACCAAACACTCGCTGAACGTTGCCGTGACCGCCGGCATCCTGCTCTGGCACCTGACGGCCAACCGACTGACTGCAAATAATTAACAATCATCTCTAAACAAAATCTCCAAACAATGAAAAAACTACTTCCCTTTGCCTGCGCAGCGATGATGCTCGCATCGTGTGCCGACAAAAACGCCTTCGAAATCACCCTCACGGTTCCCGAAGACTTCCGAAACCAAACCATCCTCGCCCTCAACCCTGCCGACGGTGACACCCTCGCTATGGCCACTGCCACCGACACCGTCGTTTGCCTGAAAGGCACGATTGAAAAACCGGTCTATGCCTTCATTGTCAGCAACAACACCCCGCTGGTGCCCCTGGTTGTCGAGCCCGGCAAAATCACCGTTACCGACGACGGCGTTACCGGTTCTCCCTCCAACGACCAATACACTCAGCTGGCTCAGCAGGCCCAGGGCGACGCCGGCGACGAACAGCTGATCCGCAACTTCATGCTCGAGCACCCCGCCAACCCCTATTCGCTGATGCTCTTCAACCAGTATATCTACCTGGCCGACACCACTCTGATCGACACCATGTCCGAGCATAACCCCGACCTGGCCTCCAACCCCAATCTCGCCGCTATTCGCACCGCCGCTCAAACCCGCGCGAAAACTGCTGCCGGCAACCACTACGTTGACTTCACCCTGACCAACGGCGCCGGCAAGGAAACGTCGCTCTCGTCGCTCATCGACGGCGCTCCGCTCGCCATCGTTGACTTCTGGGCCAGCTGGTGTGGTCCCTGCCGCGCGCTGACCCCCGACCTCATCGAACTCCATAACAAATATGGCGCCAAGGGCCTGCGCGTTGTCGGCGTTGACGTTTGGGAGCGCAACGAAGAAGCCGGACCCGAAGCTGCCAAGGAAATGAACATCCCCTACCCCATTCTCTATGGCGGCACCCAGGAAACCACCGACCTCTACGGCATCATGGGCATCCCGACCGTTCTTGTTATCGACAACGCCGGAACCATCATTGCCCGCGACATTCATGGCGAAGAGCTAAATGCCACTGTTGCAAACTACTTTGAAAAAAAGTAAAAAAAAGTTGCCGAAAAATTTGGTCATCTCAGAAATCCTTCGTAACTTTGCACCGTTCAAACGAACAAACCCTCTGCCTTGTGGTGTAATGGTAGCACGTCGGATTCTGGTTCCGCCTGTGAGGGTTCGAATCCTTCCAAGGCAACACACAAAAAGAGCTGAGTCAAATGACTCAGCTCTTTTTGCGTGTTAGAGCTTGATTCATTGAAACCCCTTCCATTTTGGAGGAATCGTTAAATCAAAATCGGGAACAGCAAGATGAACAACATCCGGCAAAATACATTGCTTAAAGCGACCTTCATACTGTTTGAGTTGCACTGGTTTACTTGACGCCATCGAAGCGAGATTGCTGGAATACTGGTGAGGAGGGAAATAAACCACCACCTTATGTCCGGCTTCTACGGCTAATTCAATTGCCGGAATCATGTCGCTGTCGGCCGAGACTATAATGGCAAGGTCGCAGTTATTCTGATACGCATCCGCTACTATTTGAGTTGCAATACGCACGTCTGTTTCCTTTTCCTCATGAGTATGAATCTTATTACCACAGCTGAAGCATGTTATTTCTTTCTTCAGATACTTACCAAGAATCAGTTTGAACTTATGATTCTCCTTGTTGGCCTGAAAGAATGCATTCTGGCGCAAACTCTGATCAATATCACTAACCCTTGCCGAAAAGTACTTAACAGCAACAAGCTCCTGATTGGGACGCATGAACATCTCAAAAAGCTTGACTATATCCAGCCAATAATACTGCTTCCAATGGGCATTTTTCTTTAGCCCGTAATAGAAATTGAATCCGTCTATATAGACTATAACACGTTGTTTATCCATAAAAAATAAACCCACCTGATGGTGGGTGAGCCTTAGTATTTTCCACCTAAGGGCGATAATATGATGCAAAGATAAAATAAAATTTTTACTCTGCAAAATATTAACATAAAAATTTTCAAAAAAGTTTATGTTTATTTCTTTTTGGGTTGGAGGTTGAGGCGGTAGAGGATGTGGAGCATGGCGTAGCGCGGCAGGGTGTTGTAGCGCGCTTCGGTGCGACCCTGGGAGTTCATGGTGAGCTGAACGTTAGTGAGCTGGCCGAGAATATCAAAGCCGTCGAGCGCAAAGGTCAGGTTGCCCTGCATGATGCTCTTGGCAATACGGGCGTTCCAAACCAGGTGGTTGGTGTTGAGGCGCGAGTCGGAGTAGCCGCGGCGCGAGTGCATCATAATATCGGTTGTTACGCTCAGGTTCCAGGGCAGCTTGGAAGCGCTGTAAACGAGGCCGTAGTCGAAATCAACGGCGTTGATGGTCGAGAAATCGGGTCGCGGAGCGGTTACGCGGCGATAGTCGGCATTACCCTTGGCAGCAATCTCCATGCCTTCGGCAATCTTATAGGTCAGGGCGAGCTTTTCGCGCAGATTCAGGTTGCGGACGGTGCTCTGCTCCAGGTTAATGATGTCGACCGAGTTACGATAAACGAAGCTCGTGTTCGACGAAATGTTCCAATTCTTCCTGGAGTCGAGCGGACGGCTAACGTCAACGGCAGCCGTAACGTCCCAGTTGCCGTTAACGTTAACGGGACGATAGGTGGTAACGCCGGTCGTGGTGTCATAAAACGCCGACTGCGCAACCATGTTCTCATATTTATTGAACGCAGCATCGATTTTAACGCCCTTGCCCAGGAACCACCAGCTCATGAAATCAACGCTGTGGACGCGGCCGATTTTCAAGTCGGGGTTGCCGGCATAGACATAGAGCGGATTGGCGGCATCGGTAACGTCGACCAGGTCGAGCAGATTGTTCAAAACCGTCTTGTAGGAGTAGCCGACAACGAAGAGCATCAGGTTCATGCGAACTTTCGGCTCAACATACCAGGGCGAACGCCGGGCACTGATAATCCGATTCTGATATTCGTAGTTGATATGGCCGGGGGCATAGCTGACCTTTACATCAGCACTGAGATTGAACTGATCCCTGCGCTTAAACATTGAAACGTGGGGGAAAAAGTTCGTAAGGCTGCCCTGAACGGAGTGTATATTCTCAACCGCAACGTAGTGAAACGATTTGGAGGGCACCAGAGTGCTGTTGCGCTGAGTGACCGACGGCAGATCCAGGTCGGTTTCCTCATAGTAGTTTCGCGTGCTGTTGAGGTTGGTGTGGCGAAGCAGGTATTGAACGTTCCACCAGCCACTGAAAGCCTTCGACAGATCATATTCGTTGGCGAACCTGACTGTTTCATCAATCTTCAGGCGTCGTTCCGGCAAGAGCTCCTGCAGCGAGCTGTGGTCGTTCTGTTCCGGCTGCTGCGGAAATAGCAGATTGCGGTCGGTCAGCGACTCCAGGTGGCGGTCGTTCCAGTCAACGTTGAATCTGTTCGACAGAGTGGCGGTTGACTGCGGAAGATCCCAGCCGGCATAGAGATTGGCTCCCACTTCCCAAAGGCGGCGATAGGTCTCCGAAGTCTGGTTCAGCGAGTTCAGCAGCTCGCCGAGCGCATCGGAGGTGGTCGACGCATTGACGGAGTTGGCCTTTTCGCGGATAAACGAAGCCTTGGGGGCGAACTCAACGTTGATTCGCGGAACGTGGAACGTCACCTTATCATTGGTGCTGAATTTCCACTCCTTGGAAACGGACTTGCCCGACGAAGTGCCCAGCATGTTGCCGCCCTCGAGATAGCGCTCGGAGTTCTGCTCCGACTCCAGGTTGCCCTTCTTATGTTCGGCCAACAGGTTCGTTTCAATCTTCCAGCTGCGCAGGCGCGAGTTCCACAGGTAGTCGACACCGGCCTTCACAATATCGGCCCGCCCGGCGGTTTGCCAGTTGGGGTTCCAGCTGTCGGTCTGCCCCGGCTTGCGGTCATCGTTCGTGTTGTTGACGTTTGCCACTATCGACAGGCGCGAGTCGCGCGTGAACATCAACCCGAACAGTCGGCCCAGATAGCGGTTCGACGTACCATAGCCGGCCTCGGCGTTGGCAATCCACCCGGTCTGATATTGCTTCTTCAGCTTAACGTCCATTACCAGCGGCAGCTCCTCTTTGGGGCGTCGCTCTCTATAGTCGTCGCGGTTATAAACTCTGACGTCGTTAACCATATAGGCCGGCAGATTCTCGAGGGCGATTTTCGGGTCGCCCTTAAAGAAGTTCTCGCCATTGACCATCAGTTCGTTAACGAACTTGCCGTTCACATAGATGCGACCGTCGCCCTTCAGTTCAACCCCGGGGAGCTGGCTGATCAGCCCGTCGAGCATCGAGCCTTGGGCCAGGGCGAAGGCATCGGCATTATAAACGATAGTGTCGCCCTTCATAACCATTTTCAGCTTCGAGGCCGTAACGGTCACTTCATCCAGCTTCTTAGGCTGATAGAAAGGCACGCGGTTCATCATCAACGGCCTCAGTTCAATGCCCCATTCGGATTTACCCGGCTGCTTGATGTTCATAAACATAGGATAATAGCCCTCGGCGGTCACATATAATATGCAGTCCGAGTCCGGCAGGCTGTCGATCAGCAGGTTCACCTGCTGATTAAACATATTGGCCTCCCTTTTGAAATATGATTTTATAAGCGTTGAATCCGGGCGCAGAAGGTCGGCCTGAAAATCAGACAGCAACTCGCGGGTATAGCTGTCGACTACCTTGCCGCCGGCACTCTGCGGAATATAATCAGGTCTGCCCGCAAAAACTGCCATTGCCGACATGCAGCATGCGACCAGCATAAATAATAAGCGCTTTTTCATGGTTGGATGAATTGAAATGTGAATGAATGTGGCAAAGTTACCAAAAAATCAGCAACTTACCAAACATTTCGCGCCATTATTATTATTATTATTATTATTATTATTATTATTATTATTATTATTATTATTGCCTTGGCGCCAACAACTTACGCTGCAACCACTCGCGCACCGGAATATCATAGACCTTAACCGAGGCGTAGGCAACGGCAACAGAGGCGATGAATATGCTCCCGGCAACCCAAATGTGGGTTCCGAGCGGGGCGTCGGCATGTTGCGCCGCCCAGTTCATCTGAACGTAAATCATCGGATAGTGCGTAATATAGAGCGGATAGGAAATCATGCCCAGGAATTTGCATAAGGCCGTGGTTTTGCGCCCTTTGAGTTCACTGCCGGCACCGGCGGCAACGATTGCCGGGTAGACCAGCAGAATAATTACCGCACAATAAAGGCCGTTGAGCCACTGATGCGACTGGCCGCCAATATGAGGAACAGCGAGAGTTGCAACGACCACCAGCGAGCACAGGCTCATTGCGCCGCGCCTGATTCGGATGCGCCACTTGCTCATGCGAAACAGCAGCAAACCGCCGAAGAATGGATAGAGCAATCGGCAGATGCCGATATAAACCTGGTCGGGAGTGAGACCGAAGCCACCGATAACGGTGAACTTGGCATAGTCGCGCACAGCCAGCAGGCCGAACACGTCGAAATTCAGCGCCAGGTCAATGGTCAGCAACGCCGACAGCCCGACATACAGAGCCAACACGACGGTTGAAAACCGGCGAACGAACATGGCGTAGAGAATATTCGCAACGTATTCCCACATTAGCGACCACTGGGCACCGTTGAGCGAGTTTATTTCCTGCCAGCCGCGAATGTCCATCGACGGCGGAGTGGGAAACATTATGCAGCCGAGCGCCATAATCAGCAGCAGCTTCCACCAGGGAGTCTGCATCACCAACTCGAAGCCGGGTGCGTCGCCGAAATAGAACCAAAAGGCGCCGATGAGAGTTCCGAGCACCACCATGGGTTGCAACCTTATGAGACGTCGCTTGAAGAAGCCGAGAACCGACATTTGTCGCCAGCGGTCGTCGTAGGCATAGCCGATAACAAAGCCCGACAACACAAAAAAGAAGTCAACGGCCAGGTAGCCGTGGTTTATAATCTGGTCACTCGGACCTGATGAATACGTTTCAAACAGATGAAACAACACAACTATCATCGCGGCAACACCGCGCAGACCGTCGAGGATTTCAAACCTCGGTTTCGACGCTAAGGGAATGGATTCTGATGCCATAGTTCGGTAATAATGATTTTTCAGCGCAAAGGTAGGAATAGTTTCTTGAAGCAGATTTACCGATAATTCAAAATATTTTAACTAAATTTGCAGCGATGAACCGAACCGCATTTATTTTCGACGACGTTAGCATAACGCCCGACCGCCAGATCGGCTGCCACTCCCACCCGCAATGGGAACTGTCGGAGGTTATCTGCGGCAGCGGACTCCGAACCATCGGCGACTGCACCGAACCGATGAGCGAAGGCGAGATTATTCTGATTCCGCCGAACATTGCCCACGTCTGGCACTTCGACCCGACCCACACGGACTCCAACGGCAACATTGCCAACATTTCGATATTCTTTGAGTCGCAGACTCTCGACGCTTTGGCCAACGCACTGCCCGAGATGGCGCCACACATCGGCAGGCTGAAGTCGCAAACCCGAGCCGTTAGCTATATCGGCGAGCAGCGAGAACGCATCGCGGCTCTGCTGGCCGAAATGCGCGTGGCGTCGCCGATTGAGCGTGCTGCCGAATTTTTGAAGCTGATTGAGGCGATGGCCGAAACCGATGGCTGCATACCGGCCGGACGAAGCAACTCCATGAGCCGGACCCAGCGGCGGCTCGAAAACGTCAGAATCTACTGCAGTTGCAACTATGCGCGCGAAATAACGCTCAACGAAGTTGCTGCCCACGTTGGCATGAACAAATCGGCCTTCTGCACCTTCATGCGCCGCCAAACCGGCATGAGTCTGTCGGAATATGTTAATGACCTGCGTCTTTCGCGAGCCATGGAAATGCTGCTCAACTCCGACCGAACTATCGCATCGGTAGCCTACGACGCCGGATTTGCCAACATAACGTATTTCAACCGCCTGTTCAAATCAAAATTCAACCAAACACCCAAATCTGTTAGAATGAACAAGATTGACCCGGAGCTCCGCAGCTATGTTGAGGAGCAGATTATTCCGCGCTATGCCGAGTTCGACAAGGCCCACCAAGCCGACCACGTCAACATGGTAATCGCGCAAAGCCTGAAACTGGCGTCGTCGCTGGCCGACATTGACCGCAACATGGCCTATGCCGCGGCGGCGTTTCATGATCTCGGCCTGGTCAATGGCCGAGAGAACCACCACGTTGATTCGCGCCGAATCCTTGAGAACGACGAGTTTATTAAGGCGCATTTCTCGGCGGAGCAGATTCGGCTCATGGGCGAGGCGGTCGAGGACCATCGGGCGTCGAAGAGCGGACGGCCCCGCAATGTCTACGGTCTGATAGTTGCCGAGGCGGATCGTTTCATTGACGGCGAAACCATTATTCGCCGCGCGATTCAGTACGGCTTGCGCAACTATCCGCAACTCGACCGCGAGGGCCACTTTGAGCGCACGGTAGGGCATCTGACCAACAAGTATGGTCCCGACGGCTATCTGAAAATATGGCTGCCGCAGAGCGACAACGCGGCGCGCCTCGACCGGCTGCGCCGGCTGATTGCCGACCCGGCGGCCATCCGCGCACTTTTTGACCGCATATATAATGAAGAAACCAACAACTGACCAATGGCAACGATAAAAAATCTGATTTTCGATTTCGACGGAACGCTCGTTGACACCGCTCCGCTGATTATCCGCACGATGCAGGAAACCATGTGCGAGTTGGGGCTGCCCGAGAGAGACTGCGACGAGTGTCGCGCAACCATAGGGCTGCGCCTGGAGGAGATTCCCGCGGTTCTCTGGCCCGACCGCCCGGGGCTCGGCCCGGAGTATGCAACGACCTATCGGCGGATTTTCGACCGCCTGAAAAGGCCGCTGAGCGTCAGTTGCTATCCGGGTGTCATCGAAACGCTGCGCCGGCTGAAAGACGCGGGCCTGCGCATGGCGATTGCCAGCAGCCGCAACCAATCATCGCTCAGGGAATACGCCGAACTGTTTGGCATCGGCGATTGCTTTGAAATGATTATCGGAGGCGACGACGTTACCGTCGGAAAGCCGGCGCCCGACCCCGTGCTGGCGATTCTCGGGCCACTGCAATGGCAGGCGGCTGAAACGCTGACCATCGGCGACGCCGCGGTCGACATTCTGATGGGGCGAGCCGCCGGAACGCGCACCTGCGCCGTTACCTACGGCAACGGAACCGCCGCCGAGCTTAATGGCGTCCGCCCGGACTATATGATTGCGAGTTTCCCGGCGCTGATTGAAATAGTAACCGGTAACCAATAAATCCCACTCCCGTTTCAATGAAAAAACTTTTGCTTCCGCTGCTGATTCTCTGCCTTGCGTTCGTTGCAAAGGCCCAGAGCGTAGACACAATCGCCGTTTACAGTCCGTCGATGGACAAGAACATCAGTTCGCTGGTCATTTTGCCCGCGGCCTACGACGGCACCCGCGAGTTCCCGGTCCTTTATCTGCTCCACGGCTATGGCGGCAACCACGAAACCTGGCTTAACATAAAGCCGGAGCTGCCCGAGCTGGCGTCGCTCCACGAAATGATTATCGTTTGCCCCGACGGCGCCAGGTCCTGGTATTGGGACAGCCCGGTTGACTCCACCCTCCGCTATGAAACCTTCGTTGCGTCGGAGCTGGTCAGCGACATTGACGCGCGCTATAAGACCGTTGGCTCGCCCAAGGGTCGCGCAGTTACCGGCCTGAGCATGGGAGGCCAGGGCGGATTGTGGCTCGGATTCCGCCATCAGGACGTTTTCGGTGCATGCGGCTCAACCAGCGGCGGCGTCGACATCCGTCCGTTTCCCGACAGCTGGGACATGAAAAAATCGCTCGGCGAATATTCCGAGCATCCCGAGAACTGGGAGAGCCACACTATTGCGAGCCTCTTGCCGGGCGTGAAGTCCGGAATGCCGATAATCATCGATTGCGGAACTTCCGACTTTTTCTATCCCGTCAACGAAAAGCTGCATAGCGAACTGCTGTATAGAAACATCCGCCACGAATACATTTCGCGTCCCGGAGTACACCGCAACACCTATTGGGCAATCTCCATTGAGCCGCAGCTGCTATTTTTCGCCAATTTCTTCAAGGGTAAACCCGTTTATCAGCAATAACCTCGGGGCCGGCCACGAAATATATCGTATTTTTTTTGGGAATTACGATTTTTATGGCTAACTTTGCAGTCGCCTTAGATGGCTAATCGCCACAATAGCTCAGTCGGTAGAGCATTTCATTCGTAACGAAAAGGTCCGGGGTTCGAACCCCCGTTGTGGCTCACTTCAGCGGCAGCGCTCCGGCGCTCGCCGCTTTGTTTTTTTGAGAGATTTTGCGTAACTTTGTGGTCATGAAGAGCATTGTTATCATTGCCGCCGGCGGCGTTGGCAGCCGCTTCGGCGCAGCCGTGCCCAAGCAGTTTTGCGAGCTGGAGGGCCAAACGGTTTTAAGCCATGCGATTGACTGCTTCCGCCGGGCGCTGCCCGAGGCGGTTGTGGCGGTTGTTATCGACCCGGCGTGGCAGGCGCTGCTCCCCGAGGGGGTCATTGCCGCCCGGCCCGGAGCAACGCGCTGGGAGTCGGTTGCAAACGCCCTCGAAGCCACCGGGGAGGTCGAAGCCGACGTCATTCTGGTCCACGACGGCGCCCGACCGCTGACTACCCGCCCGGTAATCGACGCGGTAATCTCCGCCCTGGCCGACCACCAGGGGGCGATTCCGGTGGTCGACGTCACCGACTCGCTGCGCCGCGCCGACGGCTCGCCGGCCAACCGCGCGGAGTTTCGCGCGGTGCAGACCCCCCAGGGGTTTCGCGCCGACCTGCTGCGCCGAGCATATCAGCTCCCCTATTCGCCGGAGTTTACCGACGATGCTTCTGTCATGACCGCAGCCGGCTTCGGCAACATTGCGCTCACTCCCGGCGACCCGACAAACATTAAGATCACTAATCCGCTCGACCTGGAAATCGCGCGGGTAATTCTTCGCAGCCGGAGCTGAATGGAGCTTAAAACCGCGCTGACATACCTGAAAGGCATTGGCCCGAACCGAGCCGCCCTGCTGAAAAAGGAGCTGGGCGCAGAAACCGTCGGCGACCTGCTGGAACACTACCCTACGTCGTTTCTCGACCGCTCGCAGGTCTATAAAATCGCCGACCTCCACGGCGCGGAAATGCCCCAGATTCAGCTGCGCGGACGCTTCATCGCCGCATCGCTCCAGGGCGAGGGCGCGCGAACGCGCCTGGTGACGGCGTTCACCGACGGAACGGGCGTTATCGAGGTCGTTTGGTTTCGCCAGGCGGCGTCGATTCAAAAATCGCTGAACCCCGACGTTACCTATGTTCTTTTCGGCAAGCCAACGGAGTTCAACCGCCGATGGCAGCTGGTGCATCCCGAGCTCGACACCGAGGCATCGGCCGAAAAACATCGCGGCCTGCGCGGCGTTTACCCGCTGACCGAGGGACTGCGCAACCGCGGCATAACCTCGCGCCAGCTCCACACCTGGATGGTAACGGCGCTCGACTCGAATCCACCGATTCCCGAAATCCTGCCGGAGCAGATTGTCAGGGCCAACGGCCTGATGAGCCGCGCCGAGGCTCTGCATGCCATTCACCGGCCGGCCAACATGATTGAGGCTCAGCGCGCACGCCATCGGCTGAAGTTCGAGGAGCTGTTTTATCTGCAACTGAACATCATCCGCTATGGCCGCAACCGAAAGGCGGCGCTCAAGGGCCATGTTTTTTCAAAAATCGGCCACTATTTCAACTCTTTCTACGAGCGGTGTATGCCCTTTGAGCTCACGGGCGCACAGAAGCGCGTTATCCGCGAAATCCGCTCCGACATGAACACCGGGCGCCAGATGAACCGCCTGCTCCAGGGCGACGTAGGCTCGGGCAAAACGCTGGTGGCGCTGCTGACCATGCTGATCGCTATCGACAACGGCACGCAGGCCTGCCTCATGGCGCCGACCGAAATCCTGGCCACTCAGCACTACGAGTCAATCTCGGCAATGGCCGGTGAGCTGGGGCTGAACATCAAACTGCTGACCGGCTCGACACCCAAAAGCCGCCGCGACGAAATCCACAGCCAACTGACCGACGGCTCTCTGAACATTCTGATCGGCACCCACGCCGTTATTGAGGATAACGTCCGCTTCGCCCGGCTGGGTTACGTTGTTATCGACGAGCAGCACCGCTTCGGCGTGGCTCAGCGCGCGCGCCTGTGGCAAAAGGCCGAAATCGCGCCCCATGTGCTCGTTATGACCGCAACGCCGATTCCGCGAACGCTGGCCATGACGGTCTATGGCGACCTCGACGTTTCAATTATCGACGAGCTGCCGCCGGGCCGCAAGCCGGTAACGACAGTGCTGCGCTACGACGTTAACCGCCAGCAAATCTATAATGCCCTGCATCGCCAGCTGCTGGCCGGACGTCAGGCCTATATCGTTTATCCGCTCATCGACGAAAACCCCAAGCTGGAACTGCGCGATCTTCAGACCGGCTACGACAACATCGCCCACCTCTTTTCGGACTTCAAGGTGGCGATGGTCCACGGGCGCATGAAGCCGTCGGAAAAAGAGCGTCAGATGCAGCTCTTCGCGTCGGGCGAGGCGAAAATCCTGGTGGCTACGACGGTTATTGAAGTCGGCGTCAACGTTCCGAACGCATCGGTAATGATTATTGAAAACGCCGAGCGCTTCGGCCTTTCGCAACTCCACCAGCTGCGCGGGCGCGTTGGCCGCGGCGCCGACCAGAGCTACTGCATCCTGATGTCGCGCCAGAATCTCAGCCACGACTCGCGCCATCGCCTGCAGGTGATGACCGCAACGACCGACGGGTTTATCCTCGCCGAAGAAGACATGAAGCTGCGCGGTCCGGGCGACATTGAGGGCACCGCCCAGTCAGGCCTGCATATCAACCTGAAGATAGCCTCTCTCGTGGCCGATACGCCGATTCTGCAGCAGGCGCGGACCGCTGCCGAGCAGCTCCTCGACGCCGACCCGCAGCTCGCCTCCTACCCCGGCCTGCGCCTGACGCTGTCGCGTCTGTTTGACCGCACCATGGACTGGGCCCGCATCTCCTGACGGCTCCAAAACGAGAAGCAGGAAATGGCCCCCTTCTCGTCGGGGCATTTCCTACTGCAGGTTCGGAACCGAGGTCCGAATTGTATATAAGTTGATAAAGGTCGAAAAAAATCAGTCGGCTCCATGATATGAAGCCGACTTCAAATAATTGCTGAATTAAACAGAGTCTTTCTTGCTTCGAATCATGCCGGTGACAATCAACACCGCGCAATCGCTATTGCACGACATCTATGCCGGAATAATTCTGCAAGACGGGACGCAGATATGTCAGGTTTAGCCCGAAGGCACGGAAGAAGAGCCGTCCCATTCCTTTCCGCTGCGATGCAGCCGAATTGCCAAGGAAATGTAATCTTCCGCAAGACTCAGTCTTGTTTGCACTGCAAATATAAGCAAATTTTCGCAAACCGGCAAATCTCGGCCTGAAAAAACTGCTTAATCGGGAATATTCTCGACCTGCTTGTAGGCGGCCAGGCTGCCGCGTTCGGCGGCCATGCGGGCATATTCGTCGGCTTTCGCGCGATTGGCCTTAACGCCGCGCCCGTCGCGATAAATATCGGCCAGGCGCTCGTAGACCACCGCCATCACCGGAGCGGGCAGGCTGTTGCTGCGGCCAAGAACGTCGTAACACTTAAAAACGAGGTTATCGTCGCGGTTCAGGAACTCATTGTTGTAGCTCATGCCGGCAATGTAGAATAGCGCCCACGGATCGCCGCTCTCAGCGTCGCACTCATGGCCCTTCAATCCGGCCTTGAAGCCCTCGATATATAGCGGAGTCTGCTGAATCGGCTTACCGTACTTTTCGTTCCAGGCATCTGTAAGGGCGAAGGCGCGCCGCGTAAGCTCGGTATTCGTATCGTCGCCGAAACACTCGCCGCGCAATGGGAGCATAAGATTCGAGCGCGCGAAATCGTCGCCGAGATCACCGGCAATATAAAGCCACGCAAAGGCATCGGGCATATTGACGTCCCCGAACCATGCGCGTTGAAGCGTCAGCCCGTACTTCGACATGCCGCCGGCATAACCCATAGCCGAAGCGCGACGATAGCACTCCTGCGCCTTGGCCAGATTCTTCTTATAGCCGTGGCCCTTCTCGTACATTTCGCCCATAACGGTCAATGCCTGCGCATTGTTATCAGGTGAAGCCTGGGCGAAATATTTCATTGCCATGTCGTAGTTTTTCTTGCTGTTGTAATATATGCCGAGATAATCAGCAGCATCTTTATTGCCGGAGCGAGCTGCCGACTCAAGAAGCCGAACACCCTCGGCCGATTTGTTCGGGAAGAGATAGGCAGTTTTATAGTAAGTGTAGAGATTACCCAACTCAGCCTGGGCGCGTGCGTTTTTGTCAGCAACGAGGCGGAGGCAGCGTGCTGCCAGCTCCGGACTCCAGACCTTATGATAAAGAGCCTTGTCAACAACACCGTCGGCTGAAATCCGGCCGGCCGCATACGCCTTGCGGACCGACTCATAAAGACCGTCAGCCTTGCGCTGCGAGGCCTGCGAAACAGCCTGCGACGTCTTGGGAGCATTATCGACCGACAAAGTAAACGACGAATCGAGCGAAACGGCCTGAGCCGCAAACGTGAGTGCCAGAACCGGCACAAAAGCGAAAAATTTCTTCATAACCAAGCTAATAAGCAAAAGAGTTTGAAAACTAAACGCTCACCCTCCCCCCAAAGTTCATTCAACCAATCACCCCACCAGCCCAATTACCCCAAATTAGCCAAATTAGACCAATTGGTCCAATTTACCCAATCTACCCAATCCACCCAATTTGCCCAATTTGCCCAATCAGTCCAATTAGTCCAATTGGTCTAATAAAAAAGAAAGAGCCGGACTCGGTGTGAGTCCGGCTCTGAAGGAAGGGGCGGTTACCTACTCTCCCGCTTTCGCAGTACCATCGGCGTAGCAAGGTTTAACTTCTCTGTTCGGAATGGGAAGAGGTGGATCCCTTGCGCTATCACCACCTTAATAGGGTG
>JAAVDE010000040.1 GCA_014801955.1 Bacteroides sp.
CCGCTGATTTTGACCTGACGATTATCGTTCCGGTCTATAATGAGGAAGATAACTGCCAGGCGCTGGAAGAGCGCCTGGGAGCGTATCTGGCCGCGAGCAAGCGTCCGGCCTGCGTGTTGTTTGTCAACGATGGCTCGACGGATTCGTCGGAGGCCAAGCTCAAGGAAATTTGCGAGCGCCGGCCTGCGATGTTTTATATTTCCTTTGCCAAGAATTGCGGCCTCAGTGCGGCGATCAAGGCGGGATTTGATGCTGCGGAGTCGCCGCTGGTCGGATATATCGACGCCGACCTGCAAACGGCGCCGGAGGATTTTGACCTGTTGCTCGACTATGCCGACGACTATGAACTGGTTATGGGCATCCGCGCTAACCGAAAGGACACCGGCTTCAAGCGCCTGCAGAGCAAAATCGCCAATGGCTTCCGCCGGTTCATGACCGGCGATGAGGCGGTCGATACGGGCTGCCCGCTGAAGATTCTCCACACTTCGGTTGCCCGCCGCATCCCGATGTTTACCGGAATGCACCGCTTTCTGCCGGCCCTGGTCGGACTGCAGGAGGGTAGGGTGAAGCAGATTCCCGTGCGCCACTTTCCGCGCGTTGCCGGCAAGTCGAAATTTTCGCTCGCAAACCGCCTGGTCGGCCCGACGATGGACTGTTTTGCGTTTCGCTGGATGCGTCCGCGATGGTATAACTATAAAATCGGTTCAACCGACCTGAAAGGCTGATGCATCCGCTGTTGATTACCGCAGTCGGGCTGCTGGCCCAGGCTTTCTTTTCGGCTCGAACGCTCGTTCAGTGGATTTTGAGCGAGCGGGCTCGCAGGGTGCTGTCGCCAACGGTTTTCTGGGCGCTTTCGCTCGCCGGGTCGGCATTGCTGGCCGCCTACGGGTGGCTGCGGGCCGATTTCGCGGTTGTTGCCGGTCAGGTTGTCAGCTACTATGTTTATGTTTGGAACCTTAACATCAAGGGCGTCAGGATGCCGCGCGTTTGCTGGGCATTGTTGCTACTCTTTCCTGTCGTTGCCGTCGGTTTTGTCGCCGGCAACGTGACGCAGTTTGTCAATGATTTTCTGATGCGCCCCGACATTCCGCTCGGTCTGCTCTGCTTCGGCACGTTCGGCCAGCTGCTGATGACGCTCCGCTTTGTTTACCAGTGGTGGTATTCGTCGCGTCTGGGGCGTTCGGAGTTGCCGCCGCTCTTTTGGTGGATAAGTCTTGGCGGCGCCGCGATAATTTTTGTTTATGGCATTTTCCGCGCCGATATTGTTTTACTTCTCGGCCAGGGTTTCGGTCTGTTCGTTTATGGCCGTAACCTGGCTATTAGCCGCTATAAGAAGGTATGATTTCTTTGCGCACATTTGACTTTTCCGACGGTCGCCGCGAGGCTCACGCCATTATTCGCCCCGAGGCCGGCCAACCCTTTGATAGTCAGCTCAGGGCTGTTAACGCCGAGTTGCGGTCGTTGCCGCTGCCGCCGCTGATGGTCCGCTACTTCGTTTCCGATGCGGCCAATCAGGCCGATGCCGTTAAGGCCGCTGCTCCTGACTGCGCGGTTTCCATTATCCAGCAGCCGCCGCTGGGCGGCGAAAAGGTTGCCGCATGGGTTTGGATGCGCTCCGATGCGGCGCCGCAGCTTGGAGCCGACGGCCTTTGGTCGCAGTCCGACGGCGAGCTGACGATGATTCTCCAGGCCGGAGAAACTATTGCTGCAGATTCAGAGAGCACAACGCGCACGATGCTCTTTGAGCTCGACTCGCGCTTGGACCGGCGGGGCGCTTCGCTGGCCAATAGCTGCCTGCGAACCTGGCTTTTTGTGCGCGACGTTGACACTAACTATGCCGGCGTGGTTGCCGGCCGGAATCAGGCCTTCAGCCAGCTCGGGCTGACCGCGCAGACGCATTTCATCGCCTCGACCGGAATTAACGGATCGGTGGCTGACAGCCGCTCGCTCGTGAGCCTTGATTCCGTAAGCTACGCCGGAGTGGAACAACAGAATATAACCTATCTCAAGGCTCCGGAATTTTTGAATCCCACCAGTGAATATGGGGTTGCTTTTGAGCGCGCAACTGCTGTTGAACTCCCCGGTCGCCGCCAGGTGTTTGTTTCAGGGACGGCGAGCATTAACAACCGCGGCGAGGTTGTTTTTCCGGGCAACATTCAGGCGCAGACCGAGCGCATGCTCCAAAACGTTGAAGCCCTCTTGGCCGAGGCCGACTGCAGCTTCGGCGACGTTGCCCATATTCTCGTTTACCTGCGCGACCTGGCCGACGCTCCGCTGGTCGACTCAATCTTTGAGCAGCGCTTTCCGGCCATTCCGCGCGTTCTTCTGCTCGCGCCCGTGTGTCGTCCCGCCTGGCTGATTGAAATGGAGTGCATGGCTATCAAGTAGCCGATTCGCATACGTTATTAAAACTAAGGGCTGCGCCAATTGGCGCAGCCCTTAGTATTTTGATTCTTGTTAGAGTTATCAGAAGCGGTAGGAGGCACCGACCATCATGCGGGCGCTGATAACTGCACTGTGGTTGAAATCGTGGGTTTTTGGCAGGACGCTGGATTTAATCAGCAGTGCGCCCGGTTCGATATGAACGTCGATGTTCATCGGCAGGTTGTAGCGGAACTGAACGCCGCCGTAGCCGGCGAAAGAGTAGGGCTTATGACCGTTCCGACCGTAGGCGAGACCAACACCGGCAGCGCCGATAATGTGGAACTTGCGGCTGGAGCGACGGTCGAGCAGCGAGGTCGCATTCAGCAGGTAATCTGCGTGGAGCGAGCCGAGATAGGTTGTTTCGTTGTCGAACAGCTTCGCCCAGTCGTTGGAAACGCTGATACGGGCGCCTGAAACCATCGAGAACCAGCGGCCGGCCTGAATGTCGAATGCGCCGCAAATGTTCATGTTGTTCTTGTATGTAGCGCCGGTGTGGATAGCGGGACCTGCGGAGAGGCTGACGAAATAGGGATTATTGCCATAGAGCGTTTCCGACATGTGGCCGCGCTGGCCGTCGGGAGTGCCGAGGCGATAGCGGAGACCGAGGTTCACGCGGGCGGTGGGAATCCAGCCGTGCTGACGTTGTTCGATCGGCAGGCGCGAAAGGAGCACCTGGGGTTCGATGTAGAGATCGAGGTGTTCGTTGATGCGGAAGTTGCCGTGGAGACCGAGCTTGCCGCCGAAGGTTTTGATTGTGGGGCCGTCGTAGTTGGCAAGACCGCCGAACACGCCGGCAACCATTTGCAGCTCAAACAGGCGGTCGGGATCGTAGCCACACATGGCGGTGGTTATGCTCGACAGGTAGTCAAGACCGGCCGTGAAGTCGATTGCACAGGGAGACTTGGGATAAACTGCGCCAGACAGCATTGCGCGCCAGGAGGAAACCGGGGTGAAACGCTTGCCGAAGCCAACGAACACGTCGGAGCCGAGGCCGAAGTCTTTGCGGAAACGTTTGCCAATGCCTGCGCCTGCGGTGATGAACCAGTGTTTGCCCTCGGCGTAGGCTTCTTCGCTTTCAGGATAGCGGCGGGTGAAGTCGCCGATTGTGTAGCGCAGACCGAGGTCGACCGACACGACTGCCGGACGCTTGGAGGCCAATCGGTTGAAGAACTCGGTTTTGGCGGCGTAGACTTGGGGGTGGAGAGTGATTGCCCAGTTGGGAGAAACGCGGAACTGACCGGTCAGGCCGGCGCTGAACACCGGCGAGAACTGGTTAATCAAATTGCGGCGCGAAATGCCGCCACCAACGCCAATGTTCACCAGCAGGTTGAAAACCTGATTCGGGCGATAGCCGCCGAATGCGTTATCGAGGTTCAGAACGTAGTCGAGCGTTCCGAATGCGAAGTAGCTTCTGAAGAAACGGTGGTTACCTTTCTTGGTGCCGCCGGCTGCGGTCAGCTGAAGGCCGGAGGTCGACGAAAACATCTTGCCGGCGTAGAAGGAGCCGATGGGGTTGATGGTCGTAAGGTCGCTCATGCCATTGATGTCGCGCGGCGAGAACCAGGTGCCGGCGCTGACGCCGAAATAGAGGTTGTCGTCGTCTTTCTGCTCAAAGTCGGTGGCGCCAAACGAGCGGTACTTGCCTGTCAGGACGCGGTAGCCCAAACCAACGCTGAGCGACCCGTCTGCCTTAATGCGATACTGGTCGTGGGTGCCGTCGTAGCGTGTGCCGGTCTGCACGGCAATGCGCGGCTCAATGAAGAGGAAGAGCGAGGGCGCAACGTTGAAGCGCATCTGCAGCGAGGAACCGATACCATATTCTTTGCCCCATGTGCCGTGGAAGCGCAGAACGTCGGCCTCGAGACCCACGGTGCCGATCAGCTCGAATTTGCGATAGGGATTGTAGCCGCGCAGCAGGTAGGAAAGATTCAGCATATAGTCAACCTGTCCGCCGCCGAACCAGGAGCGTTCAGTGCCCTTGTGGACCGACAGAATACCGCCCTTGCCGAGAATACGGAGGCCGTGGACCGGTGTGAACCAGCCGCCGACCTGGCCGTTGAAGCGGAAGCCGGGCTTAGGAATATAGGTGAGAGTATTGCCGAGCGCGGAAACGCCTACGCCCGCGCCGATATAGGCATGCTTCCAGAATCCCTTTTCGTCGGAGGGGAAAGTGTCGTTGCCGAGAGGCTTCTGGAGCTTATAGTCGAAACCGTTCATGCCCGACGACTCGCGTCCGTAGGTGTTGAACGTGCTTCGCTTGGATCTTGCTGACGCGGTAGTCGACACGCCGACAATCAGCAACAAGAATGATATGTAGCGGAATATCTTATTCATCTTTTCGGGGTTTATCGGAGTGTGCGTTATTCGTTAGTAGTTTCAGTTATGGTTGTGGTTTCGGTTTCTGTATCTTCGGACTCTGTTTCAACCGGGTTGTTAAACAGGTTTTCGAGGTCGATATTTTCGAGCATGTCAACCACGTCACCGTCGATTTTCGCGGTTTCGAGCAGCGACGGGTCCTTGCGCAGAGCCGATTCCAGGAAGTCAAGGTCCTGGTAGTCGTCAACGCGGTGGGCTGCAATCGCCTTGATGTATTCTTCAACAGCCGAGTCGCCGAGCTTCTGGGCTGCGCTCCAGGCGGCACCGTTGTTTCTCATTTTCAGGAGAATCAGAACTTCGTTCAGCGGCGAATCCTCGCAGACTTCCTCGATAACGTCCATGTAGTTGCCGGTCATTACCTGGCAATACATTTTTGCCTTGTGGGTTTCGGGCAGTTCGGGAACGGTTTCGAACAGAGAATCGGCCAGCGAATACTTCATGTTATTCATTGCGGCAACGCCGAAGTTATAGCGGGTGGAAACCGGAAGGGTTTTCCACTTGCGATAGTCAACGAAGTAGGGTTCCAGAAGCGAGTAGGGGTCTTCGCCCTTTTCGAGCATGATTTTCGAAAGGTCGGTGGCCGCAACGTAGAAATCGGGGTGGGCTTTGACAGCATTGCGCAGAACTGCTTCGCGTTCGTCGCCCTGGCGGACCGAATAGTAGCGGTAGTAGTGGTGCTTAGCCAGCTGCGACGGGTCGGTTTTGTAGAGCTCGTCGATTTCGGCGTCGGTCAGCGGGCGGTAGTATTCGGTTTTGATGTTATAGTTAACGCGGCGCATGCGGGGCAGGTAGGTTTCTGCGAGCAGCGTCTTATAGAAAGGCAGGCGGCTCATTGCTGCCGTGCGGGATTCGGAGCCGGAGTACTTGTCGAGAATCGTCTGCACGCGGTCGGCCTCTTCAAAAAGGCTGTCGGCGCGAAGCATCTTAACAACGTCCTCCCACGGGGCAACTTCAGCCTCATAGCTGACGTCAACGTTCTTTTTGAGATTCACGGAGTTTTTAATCCAGGTCAGAGCCGAGTTCATACGCTCTTTTGCCAGGCGGGAGTTGGTTTCGTAGGAGCCTTCGGGCGAAGCCGAGCCATAGATGCTGAAGCCTTTAAGCGTTGAGTTGGGGTCGTTGTAGATTTTGGTGAACTCGTTGACCAGGGCGTTCAGCTCCGACTCGTTAGAGCCGAGCAAGGGGTTGAGCTTCGATTTGCCGACTTCAAACATCAGGTTCATTTCGCCAACGTTGTCGCGGGGCTCGGGAACGTCATTGGGAATATAGCGCGGATCGTTCATGTCCATCGGGTCAAGCGAGAACTTGAGCCAGCGGAACGGGTTGATGATGCCGCGGGCAACCTCAAAGGAGTCGCGGTAAACGACCTTGTTATAGTCCTCGATCATCGGCATGATGAGGGCGAAAACGTCGTCGCTCGGATTCTCCAGATAGAGCGAGTCGGTAATATAGAAGGTGTTGCTCTCCTTGTTGTTACCGCCCTGCTTAATCCGGCGATAGGGGGTCAGCGGGTCAACCGAAGTGTCCCAGTCGTCCATACGTTCCTGAGTGATGGCATAGTGCTTGCCGTCAACAACAACGGGGTTCAGGTAGCTCAGATGCTGGCGCGTCACATTATAGATCGCGGGCTGAATGATGAGTCGCTTGTCGGAGCTGAACAATTTCGGGGGAATATGAACCGGATAACGTTTGATTTTCATCATGTTGCCGTCGATTTCCAGTTCGGCGTCCTCCATAACGAAAGTCTTTTTCGAGCCTTTGCCGATGGCAACGATTTCCTGCAACACGTTTTTGGAACGAATCATTTCGATGTCGATTTTCATGCGGTCGTCAATCTCAACCGTCATGTCGTCGCAGGTCAGACTTTCCAAAAACAGTGTGCCTTCCGAATCGGCGGTGATGAGATAGTTACCGTCGTCGTCGGTGCCGCCGATGATTTTGTTGGTTTCGCCGTTGCGGATAACAACCGCCGGAACGGGTTCGCCGGAGCCTTTTATTGTAACCTTGCCGTGGATATTGATGGTGCGCGCATTGGCAGAAAGAGTTGCCAGCGCAGCTATGGCAAGCGAAAGAATAGTCTTATTAAACATATCTTCAAACGCAATAGATTATTTGAATACATAGCCGAAACTCAGGCCGAATCTAACGGGCACAGGCAGAGTGCGCAGAAGGTTCGGGGAAGCGGGTCGGCGGTTTGGCTTGGTGTAGTCATAGCCGTGGGTGTTGCCGATACCAACGCCGATTTCCGCCTCCATGTTCCAGTGGCGGGAGAGCACGAGGGCGTAGCCGTAGCTGATGCCCAGGGCAACGGCGTCGCCCGAAATCACGCGGTCGTGGATTCCCAGCGAGTAAATGCCGGCGGTTGCGCTGACCGCAACGAAATGTTTCGCCATCGGGCGGTTGAACCAGTAGCGGAGCTCGGGCTCAACGCGGAAGTTCGAAGCCTTATAGCCTGCGATGGGTTTGGTGACCGGGTTGCCGGCCACGCCGATCTGGAGCGACAGAACGCGGCTCAGACGCGCCTCAAACGTGAGGTTCGGCGACAGGATGAAATACTCTAATGCGTTTGTTTTTAACGCCATGCGCTGGGCTTGAGCCTTAGGCGCTGCGAATAAAAAGCATAGCGATAACGGTAAAAGGTACAAGAACCAAGACCGTAGTGATGATTTTGTGAAGTGCATCTAATAGTAATAAAAGGCTATTATTCGAAAAATTCGGGTGCAAAGTTACGAAAAATAATTCAATCACTTGCAACATTCCCCAATATTTTTTTACACTTTTTTACGGTTGCCTTTCACCTCATATTTTATCCGGCCTAAAACACGAAAGAGCCAAGCGATGCTTGACTCTTTCGTGGCGGAGAGGACGAGATTCTTTGCAAAGCAAAGCGCTTCGCGATTACGAACTCTGCTCGTTCTCATCCCGCCCTCTCCTTAAACAACGAAAGAGCCAAGCGATGCTTGACTCTTTTGTGGCGGAGAGGACGAGATTCGAACTCGTGGTAGCGATTGCTCACTACGTCGGTTTAGCAAACCGGTGGTTTCAGCCACTCACCCACCTCTCCGTGTTTGCGACTGCAAAGTTACGGAGTTTTTTTTTAGTATGCAAATTTTTTGCAATATTTTTTCATTATGATTAACTTTGCGGTCAGTTATGAAGAAATTTTTAGGTCTGTTAATGATAGCTTTTTTGGCTGGATGCAGCAACAAAAAAGAGTTCGAGATTGAAGCTGAGGTGCCGAGCGTAGGCACTCAGGAAATCACTGTTGTTTATACGCTTAGCGACGGCAACCGCGCTGTTCGGAAGGTGGCCGCAATCGACGGGCGGTTCGCTTTTTCGGGCGAGTGTGTAGACTCAACCTCCATTGAAATCTTCACTGCCAACAAGCTGCTGCTGGCGGCCTTCGGCGCGCGAACCGGCGAAAAACTGACCCTGCGGGCCGATGGCGACAGCCTCATCATCGACGGTCGCCAGGTGCTGCGCGAGTTTCCGATGGAGCAGCCGGCAGACTCGGTGCGCTTTCCGGCGATTCATCTGCTCGTTGCAATGGACTCGACGGCAACTCTTGAGCCCGCCGGGGTTTGGGTGTTCACCTCGAGCGTTAAGGAACGCACGCCGTCGGTCATGGACACCATCCGCGCCTACGACAAAAAGCGGATGCGCGACGTTTATGTGTCGGCCGACCGGCGTCAGTGGCTGAAAAACAGCCGCTCTGATTCGGCGACCTGGACCTGCGCGCTGCTGCCCGATGCGCCCCTGGTTCTCAGAGGCATACTGACCTCCATGCCCTGCCTGGTCGAGGTCGACAGCGCCGGCTCGGTTCTGCGCGTTCAGAGGCTCGAATAATCGGGAATGTCGGGGAGGAAGGCATAAGTGCCCGCCTCGCAGTCAACCTTGCAGCAATAGTGGGTGAGCCCGTTGCTGACAATCAGATAGGGAGCCCGAAGCACCATGTTATAGCGAACGATCTGGTCAAAAACCTTGCGCGTAATCGAAACCGACGGCGCCTTGTACTCAATAATCATCAGCGGCGACCCGTCCGCCCGGTTCCAAACAACCGAGTCGCAGCGCCGATGCAGCCCGTTGAGCTCAATGCTGACCTCGTTGGCCATGAAGTGGGGTGGATAGCCGCGGTCGCCAATGAGATGTGCAACAACGTGTTGCCTGACCCATTCCTCCGGCGTTAAAATCAGCCAGCGCCGGCGCAGGGTGTCGAAAATTTCAATCTTCCCGGCGGCGTTGAGGCGCAGGTCCAGCCGGCGCGGAGGCAGATTCAGCGGTGTGATGCAATTTTTTTGGTCGGAGTTGGGCATTGGTTTGCGGAAAATTTGTAAATTTGTAGGCTGCAAATTTACGCAAAAAATCCTAAACGCATGGCATCATCTCAACCAACAGTCACCGACATCCGAGCTGCGCTGCGCGCCAACGCGCCCGCGCCTATCTACGTTCTGCACGGCGAAGAGGCATACTACACGGACGAACTGGTAAAGGATTTCGAGGCGCTCGTGCCCGACGACGAAAAAGACTTTAACCTCTATATTTTATATGCCACTCAAGTCGAGCCCGATGCTGTTGTTGACGCCTGCCTGCGCTATCCGATGATGGCCGAACGCCAGGTCGTTATTCTAAAGGAAGCCCAGAGCTGCAAGGCCGACTATCTTAACCGGCTGGTTGAATATGCCAAACGGCCTAATCCACAAACGGTTCTGGTTATCGTTGGCCGCGGCGAAACCTTGACCGGGGCCGCGTTCATGAAGGCCGTTGCCTCGAGCGGCGGAGTGGTTTTCAACAGCCCCAAACTCTGGGAAAGTCAGGTAGGGCAGAAAATCGATGAAATCGTTGGCGAAAACGGCCTGAAAATCGACGCCAAGGCCAAAGCGATGCTGCTGGAACATTGCGGAGCCTCTTTGAGCCGCATTGTCAACGAAGTCAGGAAGCTGACGCTCGTTCTTCCAAAAAACTCATTCATCACTCCCCAGGTGGTCGAGAAGCTGATAGGCGTCAGCAAGGACTATAACGCCTTTGAGCTGGTTGAGGCGCTCGCCTCGCGCGACGCGGCCAAGTGCTACACCATTGCCGAATATTTCCGCGCAAACCCGAAAAATAACTCCAGCATTGCTGCCAATGCTCAGATTTTCAACTTTTTTGCGAACCTGCTAATTGCCCACTACACGCCCGATAAAACCAACGACGGCCTGGCAAAAGCCCTCGGCATGAAACCCCGCTCAATGCCTCTTGGGCGCGTTGAGCGCGCGATGCGCACCTTCAATGCCCGCCAGGCAATCAACGCAATCAGCGCCTGTCGCCGCCACGACGCCCGCTCCAAGGGCGTAGGCTCGCGCCAGGATGAATATGACTTGCTTCGCGAACTGATTTTTACGATTTTGAACTAATGAACGAAATTCTTCAGGCAATGGCCGAAACCGGCGCGCGGCGGGTGCTGACCGATTCTCGCTCGCTCAGCTGCCCGTCGCAGAGCGTTTTCTTTGCCCTACGCACCGCCAATAACGACGGCCATAAATTCATTCCCGAACTCGCGGCCCGCGGCGTCAGGCTCTTTGTTGTTGGGCAGGTTCCCGACGGGGTTGACGCGCGCTTCATCAAGGTTGACAACACTCTCGCCGCTCTTCAGCAAACCGCCGCCGAGTTTCGCCGCGAGTTTGGCGGAAAAGTGGTTGCCGTTGTCGGTCGAAAGGGTAAAACACTGGTTAAAGAGTGGATAGCCGACGCGCTTTCGGCCAAAGGGAGCGTTAGTCGCTCGCCGCGCAGCTGGAACTCACAGATCGGTGTGCCGATGGCCCTGCTCGGCATGGACCCCTCCGCCGACTTCGCAGTCGTTGAAGCCGGCTTCTCCGAACCGGGAGAAATGGAGACGCTGGAAGAAATCGTGCGCCCCGACGTGGTCGTCGTGACCGGCCCGAGCGCCAACGACCCCGAGATGCTGAAAATGGCCCGTCGCGCACAGGTCGTCGTGTTCCCCGAAGGAATGGAGCCCGATGTTCCTGCCGGAGTGATGAAAGTTGAAGTCGCGCTGCCTAACCCGTCGGACTGGATGGAGAGCGACGCCATTCTCGCGCGCGAGACTCTGCGGCTCTTCGGCGCCGAACTGCCGGAGGCAACCGTCAGGATGCTCCATACCCGCCTCGATGCCGCCGACGGCGTTAACAACTGCACCATCATTACTGACCGCTTTACCTGCGACAGCTTTTCGCTCCATTCGGCCCTTGATTTCGTTATGCGCCGCCGACCTGCCGACAGGAGGCTAACCGTTATTCTCGACACGTTGCGTGACGGCTCCCCGGCTCCAGAGCTGCCCGGAGTTGACCGCCTTATATATATAGGTGAGGGCGGCATCAGTGCCGACGAGTTCAAGGCAACCATATCGGTCGGAGATTTCTCCAACGAACTCATTCTTGCAAAAGGCGAAGAGGGTGGGGTGGTCGCAACCTTTGCCGAACAGCTCAAGGCGCGTCACCACGAAACCGTTCTCGAAGTCAACCTCGATGCGATAATCCATAACTTCAACCATTTCCGCGCGCTCGTCAAGCCCGAAACCGGCATAGTGGCTATGGTAAAGGCCTCGGGCTATGGCGCCGGAGCCTACGAGCCGGCCAAGAGCCTTCAGGCCCAGGGGGCAGCCTATCTGGCCGTGGCGGTGGTTGACGAAGGCGAGGAGCTGCGCCGCGCCGGCATAACGATGCCCATCATGGCCCTGAATCCGAAGGTCACCAACTATGATTCGCTGTTTTCAAACCGTCTGGAGCCCGAAGTGTTCAGCTTCGACATGCTCGACGAAATCATCCGCGAGGGGCGAAAGCGCGGAATCTCCGGCTATCCTATCCATGTTAAGTTCGACACCGGCATGCACCGCCTCGGTTTCCTCGAAGCCGACATCAACGAGCTGTGTGACCGCCTGTCGGCGACCGATGTGGTCAGCGTCGCCTCGGTTTTCTCCCACCTGGCAACCGCCGACTGCCTCGACATGGACGACTACACCCTGGGCCAGCTGCAACTGTTCGACAGCATTTGCCGGCAGATGAAAGCCGGCCTCGGCTATCCGTTCAAACGCCATATTCTCAACTCCGCCGGCATTGCGCGCTTTCCGCAATATCAGTTCGAAATGGTTCGCCTCGGAATCAGCCTCTATGGCGTCGACACCATCGGCGTCGGCTCCACCCGCGGCCTCCGAACGGTCAGCACCCTGCGCTCCATAATCATTTCCGTTAAGGAATGGCCCGCCGGCACGTCGATTGGCTATGGCCGGCGAACGATTCTCGACCGTCCATCGCGCGTGGCCACTGTTCCTGTCGGCTATGCCGACGGCCTCGACCGCCATCTCGGTAACCGCGCCGGCCGCGTTTGGGTTGACGGCACTCTCTGTCCGATTCTCGGCAACGTTTGCATGGACGCCTGCATGATTGACATAACCGACGCCTCCGAGGCTGTCGGCGTTGGCTCGTCGGTTGAATTTTTCGGCGAAAACCTGCCGGTCAGCGACGTCAGCGACGTTTTGAACACCATCCCCTACGAAGTTTTAACCTCTGTTTCCCCGCGCGTCAAGCGCGTTTACTACCGCGAATGAATCCTCAGAATATTTCAATAGAGCAGTTTAACTATCCTCTCCCCGACGAGCGCATTGCCAAGCATCCGCTCAGCCGCCGCGACCGGTGCAAACTCCTTGTGCGCCGCGCCGACTCAACGATTGAAGACCATATTTTCAGCGAGCTCCCCGGGCTGCTTCCCTCCGGAGCTATGCTGGTCTATAACAACACCCGTGTTATCAACGCCCGCCTGCGTTTTCGCAAAGAGAGCGGCGCGCTGATCGAAATCTTCTGTCTCGAACCGGTTCGCCCGGTCGATTATGCGGTCAACTTTGCAACCGGCGGCGAAGAGGGCGTTGAGTGGCAATGTTTCGTCGGCAACAGCAAGCGCTGGAAAGAGGGCACGCTCAAGGGCATTGTCGGCGACGCGGTTCTGAGCGCCGAGCGTGTCGAAAAAGTCGGCAACGCCTCGATTATCCGTTTCCGCTGGACCGGGCCGCAGAGCTTTGCCGAAATCATTGCCGCCGCCGGCGAACTGCCGATTCCTCCCTATCTGAACCGCGCGACCGAGCAGAGCGACCACGACGACTATCAAACCGTGTTTTCGCGCATTGAAGGCTCCGTGGCCGCGCCCACTGCAGGTCTTCATTTCACCCCCGAACTGCTCGAGGCCGTTGACCAAAAAGGTATTCAGCGCCGCGAGCTGACCCTCCATGTCGGAGCCGGCACCTTCCAGCCGGTGAAGGCCGACGTCATCGGCGACCACGAAATGCACAGCGAATTTATCAGCGTTGACCGGCGGCTGATTGAAGAACTGGCCGAGACCGACCGCCCGGTAGTTGCCGTCGGAACCACCTCGGTCCGCACGCTCGAGAGCCTCTACCACCTCGGATGCCGCGCCGCGCAGGGACTTCCCGTCAACGAGCTGCCGCAGTGGTATCCCTATGCCGCCGACCATCCGCGCCTGAGCCGTCGCGACGCGCTGAAGGCGCTCGCCGGCGTTTGCGGCGACCGCCTCGTTGCCTCGACCCGCGTAATCATCGCTCCCGGCTATGACTATAAAGTCGTTGACGGTATCATTACCAACTTCCACCAGCCGCAATCGACCCTGCTCCTGCTGGTCAGCGCCTTTATCGGCCCCGACTGGCACGCGGTCTACGATCATGCCCTGGCCGACCCCACCTATCGCTTTCTCAGCTACGGCGACGCATGCCTGTTCCTGCGCAGCTGAAAATTATTTGCATATCTCATTTATATTGATTATCTTTGCGCTCGTAAATTATTATAAATTAATTAATCAAACCAAACCACACACATTATGAAGTTCTATCACTATTCAGTTGCTCTTCTCAGCGCCCTGACCATCGGCCTGACCGCCTGCGGAGGCGACGACAACGACGGAGACGATTTCAACGACGCCAATTTCGCCGACATGTCGGTCGAAGCCCAGAAGGAATATGTTGGCAACGTTGCCGACGAACTGTCGGAAAAACTCAACTCTCCTACCGTCCGCCCCAATATCGACTTCCTGGACTATGTTGCCGAAACCTATGGCGAAGAAGATTTTGATGACTACCACGCTCCTCTGCGCCGCATGGGCCGCAGCCGCGAACTGATTCAGTTCGCCGATATTACCGGCATCTATGAATACGATGGCGAGGACTTCGTTAAGGTAGGCGATTCCAAGCAGTTCATTGCCCGTATTCCCAACGATAAAAAATATGGCAAAATCGAAGTCGTCGTTGAGGCTGGCAATTCGACTACCGACTGGCCTGTGGATTCCGAAGATGATGCCTACGACGTTCGCGTGCCCCACGAAATCAAGGGCACCGTTACCGCCGGCGGTAAAACAATGATGACCCAGGTCGTTAACAACTCCGGTCGCAACGGCGGCAACGTTGACGTTACCTCCGTGACCACCCTCGGCGGCATGGTTGTCAATGCCAAGGGTAACATTACTCCGACCAACGGAACCGTTCAGTCCGTAATCACCATCGACGGCCAAAACGTAGTTGTTACCAACTCCACTCTCAACGGCCATAACCTGACCTCGCCTTCCGTTATCATTGAAAACGGCGACGAATCCATCTCTGCTGTTATCAGCAACGCAACTGCCAAGTCCGACATCCTGGGCAAGATTCAGATGAATGCCAACGTTAAAATGTCGAAGCAGTTCGAAGAAGTCGACGATTATTTTGAGTTCGGCTACAGCTGGAGCGATTATGCTTCGAAGGAAGCCGCACTCGCCGCCTGCAAGAAAGCGTGCACCGTCTATAACAACGCCGTTGCCGGTTACTTCACCTTCGGCAACACCTCGACCAAGCAGGCAACCCTGACTTTCGTTCCTGACCTCTACGAATATTATAGCGACTACAGCGCAACTTATTGCGGAGAATACTCCGTTGTTGCCTCAATGTTGTTTGCCGACGGCACCACCTATACCGACGAGATGTTTGAAGGCGTGTTCGACAACGCTCTCGACCGATGGGGCTTCCTTTTTCGTTGATAAATAAGATTTCAAATAGCGTGGCGATGAGGGTATTAATGCTCTCATCGCTATTGCTTATTATTCCCCCGGCGCTCCGCTCCGAGGAGCCTGACTCCGTTCGGCTTCAGGAGCTGACGGTTCGTGCTCCGGGCCGCGGAATCATGCAGCTGTCGGGCGGTAATATGCGGGTCAGCACCGAGCAGCTGCGGCGCCGAACGCGGGTAATGGGCGAGGCCGACGTTATCAACGCCCTCAAGCGCATCGGCGGCATTTCAACTGTCGGCGACTATGGCTCCGGCCTGATTATTCAAGGTAATGACCCGAGCCAGACGGTTTTCTGCATTGACCGTGCGCCGGTTTTCTTTCCCTATCGCTTCGGCGGGGTGTTCTCCGCGTTCAACACCACTCACTTCACTTCGGCGACACTTCTGAAGTCGGCCGTTGCGGCGCCAACCCGCCTGGGCTCCATGATTGACCTGGCTCCGCGCCTAGACTATTCCGCTCCGATCGGCGGCAACCTTAACGTTGGTCTGCTGGCGTCGACTCTCAGTCTGCGAACTGCCGCCGCCGGGCGATTCGCGCTGTCTGTTTCGGGTCGAATCTCATATATCGACCAAATCTACGGCAAGCTGCTTCGCGGCAGCGAGCAGTCGGTCCGCTACCGTTTTTCCGACGTTAATGTCAGCGCCGGATGGCGCATTGATTCGCTCAACGTAGTAACGGCTAACTATTTCACCAATAGCGACCGCCTTTCGATGGGCAATGCCCTCTATGCGATGACAACCCGCCTGCGATGGCGCAACAACGTTGGCTCGCTGAGCTGGCGGCGACCCGGGGCGAGCGTCGGCGTTTATCTTTCGGAATTTGCCGGCACAATGACCGTTGCGATACCCCAGAGCGACGTAACCGCCCGCAATTCAATTGTTGGCTACGGCCTGACGGGCACCTTTGACCTATGGCGCCGCGAGGCGCGCAGCGTTGAGCTCGGCGCTGAAATCAGCGGCTACAGAATCACTCCGCTTTGGGCCGAGGTCGTTGGCCCGGTGGCTCAGAACGCGGCGCAGGTGTCGGCTCAGACGCCCCTGGAAATAAAGGTTTTTAGCAATGCGCGTCTCGTTGAAACTCAGGCGGTTTCGCTGATGGCCGGACTGGCGGTTTCTGCGTTTGATTGGCGCTTTATGGCTGTGAGTCCGAGTGTTAGCTTGGTGTGGCGCCGCGGCGGCAACACCTGGGACTTCTCTGCCGGCCTCAGCTCGCAATATCTCCATCAGGTCGGGTTCTCCGACATTGGTCTGGCCTCGAACTTCTGGTATGGCAGCTATGGAGACATAAAACCCCAGCGGTCGCTAAACATCGATGGCGGATGGAAACGCACCTTCTTTGACCGGCAGCTCCTGGTTTCCGTGTCGGCCTATCTCAAGCGCGTAATTGCCCAGCCCGAATATCAGGGCCGGGTGTTCGACGTTGTCAATCCCGATTATACGCCTGACGCCAACCTGTTTTCGGCCAACGGCTATAACTGCGGCGTTGCCCTGTCGGCTCAAAAGAACTTCGGAGCGCTGACCGGCAGCGTAGGCTACTCGTTCGGCTATGCGGTCAGGCGCGCCGGCGGAGTTTCCTTCCGCTCTCTGACCGACGCCGGCCATCAGCTCAAGGCCGATGCGGAATATCAGCTCAACGACCACTGGAGCGTTGGCGCCGCCTTTACCTTCGCCTCAGGCCGGGTTTACACTCCCGCCAACTATATCTATCTGATAGCAAACCACCTGATGGTCGATAACGGCAAACGCAACTCCGCCCGCATGCCTGCATATCAGCGGCTTGACCTGTCGGCAACATATTCCGTCGGCCGCCATTCGGTCAACGTTTCGTTGCTCAACGCCTATGGCCACCGCAACGTTGAAGTTCAATACTTCGGCATTAACCGCGAAACGGGTCGTTATAAGCTCTATGGCGAGTCGTCGCTCTATCGTTTTCTCCCCTCAGTTAGCTACTGTTTTGACTTCTGATGAAAAAAATCGCCTATCTCTTTCTGCTGTTATTGACCGGCTGCACCGCCGATGAGCCACAGGTCGAGCCGATGCCCGTTATCGAGGGATGGATTGACAGCGACGGCCATCCCAACGTTTTGTTCACAACCGCCATTACTCCCGGCAGCGACGGTGGCGAGCTGGCCGACGCCCTGGTGCGCTGGGGGCGCGTAACCATTTCCGACGGGGAAACCGAAGCGGTTATGACCGGCATTCGCGATAATAACTACTTCCCGCCATATCGCTACTACACTACCGACCTGATCGGCCAACCCGGAAAAACCTATCATGTTTCCGCCTCGTTCAAGGGAATGAACGCGCAGGCAACGTCGACCATGCCCGAACCGACGCCTATCGACAGCATAACTTTTCTGCCGACCGAGAGCGAACATTTGAAATCGGCGGTTTTGCATTTCACCGCTCCGCAATCGGTCCCCGCCTATTATTATCTGACGATTTTTCCGGCCAAAGGGGCTGCCGTCGGCTTGCCCTGCCTGATGGGGTGGAAGGAGTGTACGGTAGCCGGCGAGGCCGTTGCCGTTGCAATTCTAAATAGCAAGCAAACGGCTGTTGGCGAAGATTTTGAGGCTCAGTTGCGCGTTGGCGGGCACTACGTTGTTCAGCTCCATAGGGTTGAAAAGCCGGTGTTTGATTTCTGGCGGGCCTACGACGATGCGCTCATGTTTGGCAACAACCTTCTGTTTGGCGGGGCGAGCGACCTGCCGTCGAACGTTTCGGGCGGTTTCGGCATTTTCGGGGCGCGGGGAACTTCGGCGCGAGCGTTTAGCGTTCGTTGATATTGAAAGATTTTTCGTAACTTTGCCGGCAATATGACATTAGACGAATATCAGCAGGGAGCGTTGAAAACGGCGCTTTATCCGCAGCAGCTTGCGATTATTTATCCGACTCTCGGCCTCAACGGCGAGGCCGGCGAAGTGGCCGATAAGGTTAAGAAAACCATCCGCGATTTCGGCGGCGAGTTCTCCGATGAGCGCCGGCTCGCAATCGCCCGGGAGCTGGGCGACGTTATGTGGTATGCGGCAACGTTGGCCCGCGACCTCGGTTTTTCGCTCAGCGAAGTGGCCGAAATGAATCTTGCAAAGCTCCAAAGCCGCGTTGAGCGCGGAAAGCTCCACGGCGAAGGCGATAACCGTTAGCCCATCCTTTCATAAGATTATGGCCAGAATTATTGAAATCGAAAGTATCGACGACGTGCGCGTTGCGCCGTTTGCCTCGCTGACCGAGGCGCAGTTGCGTTCGCGGCTTGACCCGCAGCGGGCGCTGTTTATCGCCGAGAGTCCAAAGGTGATTGCCGTGGCTCTTGACCGCGGCTATGTTCCCGAATCCATTCTTTGCGAGCGGCGCCATATCGACGGCGACGCGGCGCCGCTGCTTGCCCGATGCGGCGCGGAAATGCCCGTCTATACCGGCTCGCGCGAGCTCCTTCAGCAGCTGACCGGCTATAAGCTGACCCGCGGAGTGCTGGCCGCGATGCGTCGCCCCGAGGCTCCGTCGGTCGAGGAGGTCTGTTGCGGCGCGCGGCGAGTGGCTGTTATAGACTCGGTGGTTGACACGACCAACATCGGCGCGATTTTTCGCGCTGCGGCGGCGCTGGGTGTCGATGCCGTGTTGCTGACGCCAACGTCGTGTGACCCGCTGAACCGGCGCGCCGTGCGCGTTAGCATGGGCTCGGTGTTTCTCGTGCCCTGGACGTGGCTCGGCGGCGGAGTAGGGGAGCTGAACCGCCTGAGCTTCAAAACCGTTGCTATGGCGCTGACCGATGACTCAGTGCCTATCGACGATCCCGGCCTCTGCGGCGAAGAGCGGCTGGCGATAGTTCTTGGAACCGAGGGCGACGGGCTGGCCTGCGACGTTATCGCCGCTACGGACTATGTTGCCCGTATTCCGATGGCCCACGGCGTTGACTCGCTCAACGTTGCCGCTGCGGCTGCCGTGGCCTTCTGGCAGCTGCGTGCGCGCTGATTGTCGCGCTCTTCTCGCGTTCAGTTTCCGGTAGCCGTTATGTGGAAGCACCCCTGCTTGCGCTCGAACTTAACGAGGCATTTCCCCTGATCGCGCAACTCGAGCAGAACCTCGGCCAGCAGGTTTTTCAGCTCGCCGTCGGTGTGGTGGCGGGTGTTGAGCGGCCCCTGGTGGAAGCCGACATAGCTGATGTCGAAGGTCGTTCCATAGAGGTGGGCCGAGTTCTCGGTCGAGTTCACGTTGCGGCGTTTCAGGCGGTTAACCGACTCCGAGGTGCGCAGCAGCGAAGTGACCTTGATTTTATATTTGCCTCCGCCCTGGTTGGCCAGCTTTTGGTTGAAGCGGGCGCCGATGGTGTCGAGCAGGGCCGCGGCTTCGGGAACCAGATAGGGGTAGGAGTGCGAAAGATTGTCGATATGATAGTTGTCGTTGCTGCGGATTTCAACTATCGGGCGGGTCAGGCGCAAAATGTCGCGCGAGGAGGAAATCGGCTTGATGCCGATGCGCTGCGCATAGACCAGGTGCTCGGCGTTGAGGTCCGAGAATTGCGACGCCAGGTTGCCAACGCGCTTGCTGATGTTCAGCGCCTTAATCGGTTCTGAGGCGGGTTTGGCAACCGTGTCGGTCCGAACCGGCTGGGGCGTTGACGACGGTTCGTCGAAGGCGCTTTGCTCAGGGCGAGGACGAAATATCAGTCCCGCAATGAGCAAAACAACGATAATTATTGTTGAAATAAGAAAAATTCGAGCTTGTCTGTAGTTCATGCTTGCAAATTTAAGAAAAATTACCGAAATTCGCGACAGATTATTAAAAATACATTTATGGAAGCAAAAAACAACCCTAAAAAAGAACGCATTGTAATTATCGGAGGTGGCTTTGCCGGTTTGAATCTGATAAAGAATCTTGACCGGAAGAAGTATGATATCGTTTTGATTGACCGCCATAATTATCATAGTTTTCCGCCGCTGTTCTATCAGATTGCATCCAGCGGCCTGGATCCGGGCAGTATTTGTTTTCCGTTGCGCCGCGAACTCTTTCGCCGTCTCGACGGCCAGGGCGTGTCGCTCTCGATGGGCGACGCAAAGTGCATCGACGTTAACCGCAAGGTAGTTATCACCGACCACGAAGAGATTCACTACGACAAGGTTATCATTGCCGTAGGCACCGGCAATAACTTCTTCAACATGCCTGAGCTCATCGAGGACGTGTTCACCATCAAGAGCGCCCCGCAGGCCATCCGCTGCCGCAACCAGATTCTCTGGAATCTGGAAGAGGCGGCCATTACCAAAGACGCCGAGCGCCGGCGCCGGCTGCTGACTTTCGTGGTCGTTGGCGGCGGCCCGACCGGCGTTGAAATCGCCGGCGCGCTGGGCGAGATGAAGCGCTATGTTCTTCCGCGCGAATATCCGTCGATTCCCCAAAAGGACTTCCGTATTCTGCTCATCGAGGCCGCGCCCCGACTGCTGGCAACGATGAATCCGAAGTCGGGCGACGACGTTGCCCGCTATCTCGACCATCTGATGGTCGACGTTAAGCTCGGCGTCGGCATGGAGTCGTATAAAGACGGCGTTGTTCACCTGGCCGACGGCCAGAGTATTCATGCCGACACCGTTATCTGGACCGCCGGCGTTACCGGCATCGCGCTCCCGATTCTTGGTGCCGACATCAGGCGCACCCGCGGCAACCGCCTGGAAGTCGATGGCGAAAACCGCGTCAAGGGGCTGACCGACGTTTATGCGGTCGGCGACATCTGCCTTATGCCCGACGTTGACCCCGCCTTCCCCCAGGGACATCCCCAGCTGGCCCAGGTTGCCATCCAGCAGTCGCGCCTGCTGGCAAAGAATCTCAACAAAAATAAACACAAGCAGTTCATCTATAACGACAAAGGCACAATGGCCACGGTCGGCCGCAACCGCGCGGTAGCCGACCTGGGCAAGCTCCATCTTTCCGGCTTCCCCGCTTGGTTCATCTGGATGTTCATCCACTTGATTTCCATTCTTGGTATGCGCAATAAAATCAGCGTGCTCATCAACTGGATCTGGGCATATTTCTCTTATCAGTCGTCGCTGCGTATTCTGATTCGCCCCGACAAATATCCCGTCAAGAACCGCTGGCGAGAGAAATGACCGCCGGCAAAGCTTTTTTTGGACGCGTTATAGGGGTTTTTCCACGAAAAATCCCTATATTTGCAAAAAATTCCAATCATCTATAATATGCTACTGTCAATGACCGGTTTCGGAAAATCCGTTGTGGAGATTTCCGGCAAAAAAATAACCATAGAAATCAAATCATTGAACTCAAAGCAGTTCGACATGGCTGCGAGAGTCCCGTCGATGCTCCGCGAGCTGGAACTCGAAATGCGTCGCCGGGTTGCCGCGCGGTTGGAACGCGGCAAGGTGGACCTTGTCTGCACAATCGAATCCATCGGCGGCACTTCCCAGCCCGCAACCATCAATATCGACGCCGCGCGCGCCTATAAAGAACAGCTCCAGGCAATGGGCCGCGACCTCGGCCTCAGCGAACCTGCCGACTGGTATGCGGTTCTGATGCGTCTGCCCGAAGTGATAGGCAACGATTCCCACCATGAACTGCAGCCCGAGGAGGTTGAAGCGGTGTTTACCGCCCTCGACAGCGCCCTCGACGGCCTGATGGCCCATCGGCGCACGGAGGGCGAGAAGCTCGAAGACTTTTTCGCCGTTCGCCTGCGCGCAATAACCGAAATGCTCGGCGAGGTGCCCCGCTGGGAAAAGGAGCGCGTTGAGCGCATCCACGCCCGCCTTCAGGAGGCGCTCGAAAAAATCAGCCACGAGCAGATCGACCGCGGCCGCCTCGAGCAGGAAATGATTTTCTATATCGAAAAACTCGACGTTAACGAAGAACGCCAGCGCCTGGGTCAGCACCTGATATATTTTGCCGAAACGATGGCCCACCCAAATCCCGGCCAGGGCAAGAAACTCGGCTTCATCGCCCAGGAAATGGGTCGCGAAATCAACACTCTCGGCTCTAAGAGCAACCACGCCGAAATGCAGAAGCTCGTTGTTCGCATGAAAGATGAACTCGAGCAAATCAAGGAGCAGGTACTCAACGTCATGTAACCTCCACACCCCTCGCAGAAAAGACCAATGAACGGCAAAGTAATTATTCTTTCCGCGCCCAGCGGCAGCGGTAAGTCAACGATAATCAGCGCCCTGATGAAGCAGGGCGACATCAACATGCAATTCTCCGTTTCGGCCACCAACCGCGCCCCCAGAGGGGAGGAGGTCAATGGACGCGACTATCATTTTCTGTCCGACGCCGACTTCCGCAGCGAAATCGACGCCGATGCTTTCCTGGAATATGAGGAGGTTTATCCCGGCCGTTTCTACGGCACTCTGAAATCTGAAATCGACCGCATTGCCGCGGCAGATTCGAATGCCGTTATGGACATTGACGTTAACGGCGCCCTGCGCGTAAAAGATAAGCTCGGCGACCGCGCAATCAGCATTTTCATCCAGCCGCCGAGCATCGACGAGTTGCGTCGCCGCCTCGAAAGCCGCGCAACCGACTCGCCCGAAAGCATCGACGCCCGCATTGACCGCGCGAAATATGAGCTCGACCAGGCGCCGCGCTTCGACGCCAGAATCATTAACGACGACCTGGAACGCGCCGTTGCCGACGCCCGCCGCGTAATTCTCGATTTTCTGAATAAATGAACCGCGAGGTAACAGGTATTTTCGGCGGAACGTTCAATCCTGTTCACCAGGCCCACGTTGAACTGGCGCGCGGCATTGTTGGCTGCGGTGCCGTCGGCGAGGTTTGGCTGACCCTCTCGCCCGAGAATCCGCTGAAGGCCGATCGCCCCGGGGCTACCGACGGCGACCGCCGCGACATGCTCGAGGCCGCATGCAGCGGCGTCGAGGGCGTCAGTCCCTGTTTCATCGAATTTGACCTGCCGCGCCCGTCCTATACCATTAATACTCTCCGCGCCCTTGCCGCGAAATATCCCAACCGTGACTTCCGGCTGATTATCGGCGCCGACAACTGGCAGATTTTCAACCGCTGGCGTCAGCCCGAAGATATTATCGCCGACTTCGGCGTAGTTATTTATCCGCGTCCCGGCTATGATGTTGCCGGCCCGCTGCCAAAGGGGGTCACATATCTGGCAGACCTCCCGGTTTTTGATATATCGTCAACTGAAATCCGCAGCAACATCGCCGACAACCTTCAAAGGCTCGCTCCGGCCGTTGCCAATATAATAAAACAAAGGAATCTCTATGCAACAATCTGAAGGCAAACTGTCTAACAACGCTCTGACCGTAGTGGCTCTCGCCAGCGAATACTGCCGGGCAATGGAACTCTGCGCGTCGACCGAGCCGGCTGAGTTCGTTAATAAGATGATTCACCTTTTGCCGCGAATTTACATGTCGGTAACCGACGTGCCCCGGCCTCAGTTCAACGAAGTGGCCGACTATGCTTTCGGCGCCGCCCACCTCGAAGAAAGCTACTATGACCAGGTGCGCCGGTCGGTTGCCGAATCGCTCGGCGAACACGACGCCTATCTCGAAACCTTCCACCGCGACATGCAATATTCCGACACCCCCATCGCTGCAACAATTTCCGAGGGGTTGGCCGATCTTTTCCAGGTGCTGTATAACTTTGTTGAGGACGTTCGCGCCGTTGACTTCGACGATGTTGCCGACCATATCGGCGCTCTGCGTCTGGACTTCAGCGAATATTGGAGCCAGACGCTCTGCAACGTTCTGCGCCCGCTCAACGAGCTATATCAGTCCGACGCTCTGGGCGGCGACGAGGAATCCGAGTCTGACGAAATGCCTTTTGAATGATAGAGCCATGTTGAAACGTGCGATTTTCGGAGCAGTCTATGTGGCTGTTATAATTGCGGGGATTCTTGGCGGACCCTACGCCCTGCTGCTGCTTTTGCTGCTGTTGTCAACCCTTGCGGTCAATGAGTTCCTTATGATGGTCGCGCCTCCGGCCGAGAGCCGCAAGGAGGCCGCTGTCGGTCTTTTGCTGCGTTCGCTCGACTGCCTGGGAGCAGCAGTAATGGTCGTTACTTTTTGGAATCCCAATATGATTTTGGAAGGCTTCATGCTCTATCTGTTGTATGTGGTCGCGAGGCTTAGCGTGCAGCTTTGGCTTCATGACCGGGATGCCATCCGTTCGCTCGGCGAGTCGTTCATGGCGCAGCTCTATATTGCACTGCCGATTTCGCTGATGAACTACGTTTGCTTCTTCACCCCCCACCTGCTACTGCTGCTCTTCATTTTGGTCTGGGTCAACGACACGTTTGCCTATCTCGTTGGCAGCAAGTTCGGCCGTCATCGCCTCTGGGAGCGCATTTCGCCCAAAAAGAGCTGGGAAGGCTTCTGGGGCGGACTGGTTGCCACGGTTATCTGCGCGGCCCTTTGCGGCTACTTTGCCAACGGCTGGTTCGGCGGTTTCGCCGAGTGGAAAATGGCGCTTATCGGCCTGATTGTTACCGTTAGCGGCACTATCGGCGACCTGGTTGAATCGATGATAAAGCGAACCGTCGGCGTCAAGGACTCATCTCATCTTATTCCCGGCCACGGCGGTATTCTTGACCGCATCGATTCGATTTTGATGGTGATTCCCTCCGTAATCATTGTGGTTTCCCTGATTGAATATGTTTTTTGATTTTTTCAGTAAGCCGCGCCCGCAGCAGAAGTTGCCTTTCGCAACCGACATGCACTGCCACATAGTGCCCGGCGTTGACGACGGCTCGCCCGACGTTGAAACCTCCCTGCAACTGCTCGAGAGCATGAACGAATGGGGGCTGAAACGCATTTTCGCGTCGCCTCATTCAACTCAAGATAATTTCGAAAACACTCCGCAGACTCTTGCCGAGCCTTTTGCGGCGCTGAAACAGGGCGCCGGTGCCATGCCCGTTGAGCTGGATTTCCACCTGGAATATCGCATCGACGAATTTTTCATTGACCAGCTCGAGGCGGCCAACGTGCGTCCGCTCCCGGGCAACTATCTGCTGATTGAAAACGGCTTTTCCCATGAACCCTGGGGCATTGACAATCTGGTCTGCGACCTGATGAACCGCGGATTCAATCCGGTTTTGGCCCACCCCGAGCGCTATCACTATTATTCGCGCAAAAACGCCCGCCGGCTCAAGGAACTCCACGACCTCGGCCTCTATTTTCAAATCAACCTCCTCTCCCTGGCCGGCCACTACGGCAAGTTCGAACGCCGGGCCGCGCTCAGCCTGCTGGAAAGCAACATGGTGCAGTTCGTGGGCACCGACCTCCATCGCGCCAGCCACGTTGAAAGCATAAACAGCTACCTCTGCTCGCGCAACTTCGAAAAAGACATTAAACTCATTGGCCATCTCCATAATGACGCGCTTTAAGACCCTGCTCGCCGCCTGCTGCTGTTCTCTCGGCGCAGTGGCCGGAGATTTCGACATGAACTTCTCCGCCACCCTCCAGGCCAACGGCGGCCCTCATGAATTTGCCCCGTATTATATTTCATCGCTGCGCCACGGCAACCTCACCTCCGCTGCCGGCGGCTATCTCGGCCTGAAGGCATGGCGCCCCATAGACCTCGGCAAGCGGTTCAGCTACTCCTTCGGCTTCGAAGCCTGGGGCTCAGGCGCCAACAGCGTCGATTATCAGCGCTTCAACTCCGCGTCAGGGCAGTGGGAAACCCGCGCCATAGCTCCTTCGCGCGTCATTCTTCAGCAGCTGTGGGGCGAGGTTAAGTTCCGCGGAGTGTTTCTCTATGCCGGCCTGCGCGATTTCAAGTCGGCGCTGCTCAACGAGCGCCTGAGTTCCGGCGACCTGATTGAAAGCGGCAATTCGCGCAACATTCCCCAGGCGCGCGTAGGCTTCATCGACTTTCAGGATATTCCGCTGACCAACGGCTGGGTGCAGATTCAGGGCGAAGTGGCTTTTGCCAAGTCAACCGACAACGGCTGGTCTAAGGAGCATTTCAACTACTACAATAACCACATCAACCTCGGATGGTGGTACAACTACAAACGCTGCTATTTCCGAACCAAGCCCTCGCAGCCGTTTTCAATTACCATCGGCCTGCAGGCCGCTACGCAGTTCAACGGCGACGTTGAGTGGTTTAACCGCCAAGGACGCGAAACCAACTCGATTCATAAGCCCTTTAGGTTTCGGTCGCTCGTTGACGTTCTGCTGATGAAGAACGACGTCAGCTACTACGAAGGCAACCACCTCGGCGCCTGGGACTTTCAGGCCCGCTACCGCCTGCGCGACAGCAGCGAGCTGAAAGCCTATTTCAGCTGGCTTTGGGAGGATGGGTCCGGCATCGGCAAGCTCAACGGCATGGATGGCCTCTGGGGCCTGGAATGGAAAGCCGCCAACGCTGATGCCCGTCTGAGCGGCGCCGTTCTGGAGGCGATTACGTTCGTTAACCAGGGCGGACCGATTCACTACTCTCCATCTGATTATGACCAGACCACCCTCGGCGGCCATAAGGCCCAGGGCGCCGATAACTACTATAACAACCACGAAACCAACGGCTACGCGCTCTATGGAATGGCAATCGGCTCGCCGATGTTCATTTCGCCGATTTATAACACCAACGGCGCAACGACCATGTTCCTAAATAACCGATTCTGGGGCATCCACGGCGCAGTCGAGGGGCAAATGGTCAGCAACCTGCGCTATCGGGCGATGGCCTCGTTTCGCCGCTTTTTCGGCACTCCGTTCATTCCGGCTATTACGCCGACCTATGACATTTCGGCCTTTTTTGAGGCGCAGTGGGCGGTTGCACGCGTTCCCGGTCTGAAGCTGATGGCTCAGCTGGCCGTTGACTACGGCACTTCGGCCTATGGCAAATCATTTGGCGCGCTCGTCGGCGCAACTTATTCCTTTAATGTTAACTTCACAAAGAAACAGTTCAATCCATGCGTGCTCTAAGTCTTAAACTCCTCGTTGTTGCGGCGCTTTTCCTAACCGGCTGCATGCAGCATAACGGCGACATCGGCGACTGGTTCGGAACGTGGCATCTGGAATCAATGACCGTCAACGGCGTTGACGACTCGGCCTATGAACAGAATTATTTCTTTCAGTTCCAGACCGACAAGGTGCGTTTGAGCCGCATTGAGCCTACCTATCCCGACCTGCTCGAAGAGTGTTTTGGCCGCTGGGAGCAGACCGACAACACCCTGACGCTCGATTTCTCCTATACTTCCGCCTCGGGCAGCTACTGGACTCCCTGGCCGGGAACCTATCTAGCAAAAGGAGTTAACCGGCTGCATATCGACAAACTGACGTCGAAACACCTGATTCTCACTCTCGACAGCCCCGAGCGAACGGTGGTCTATACATTGCGCAAGCAGTAGGACGACCCTGTTCGCGGTTACTCGACGGCAAGCGGTGTGACCTTGATCAGCTCAAGCTTGGTGGCCGTGGAGCGCGCTATGTGGAAACTGTACTGGCCGAGTTCAACCGTGTCGCCCTGGGCCGGAATTGCGCCGGTGGAGTTCAGAATGTAGCCGGCCAGCGTCTGATAATCGTCGCTGTCGGGAATGTCGAGCCCGAACTGTTCGCGCAGCCGGTCAACCTCAACGCGGCCGCTGAACTCAAACGAGCCGTCGGGCAGACGGCGGGCAATAACTGTGTTGCGGTCGTGTTCGTCTTGAATATCGCCCAGAATCTCCTCCATCAGGTCCTCGAGAGTAACCATGCCGGCAGTGCCGCCAAACTCGTCGACAACAATGGCCACCGAGCGCTTTTCCGACAGCAGGCGGCGCATCATCTTGTTGGCCAGCAGCGATTCCGGCGCGAAGATTATGGGCTTCAGCGTGTCTTTCCACTCAACTCCGGGCCGAAGCAGCTCCGAAACGTGGATATAGCCCAAAACGGAGTCGATGTCGTGTTCGTAAACAATGATTTTCGAGCGGCCCGACGAGGTGAACAGCTTCGAAAGCTCCTCGCGCGAGGTCGATGAAACGTTAACTGCCACTATCTCGTTGCGCGGAATCATGCAGTCGCGCAGATGAATCGTTGAGAAGTCAATGGCGTTATGGAAGATTTTGACCTCATTCTCGAGTTGCGGGCGCTCCTCGACCGGGTTGTCGAGCGTGCGTTCAATGTATTCGTTAAGGTCAATAACGCTCAGCTCCGCATCGGCGTCGGTCAGGTTCTTTATGCCGACCATGCGCATTATCAGGTGCGACAGCCAGGTCGTCAGCATCGAAATGGGGTAGAGCAGCCAGTAGAACAGCCACATTGGCAGCGCGACCAATCTCAGCGATGCGTTGGGGTTTATTCGAAACAGCGCCTTTGGAATAAATTCGCCGGTCAGAATAATAACCGTGGTCGTTATCAGCGTTTGAATCAGCAGGGTCAGGATTTCGCTACCGTTGACCCACGAAGATATGTCGTCCTCAAGAACATTTGCGGCGGCAATACCGTAGATGACCAGCACAATGTTGTTGCCGACCAGCAGCGAGGTTATGAAAAAGTCGGGACGGCTGTAGTAGCGGTCAATAACGCGGCCGAGAAAGCCGCCTTTCTGAGTGTCGAGTTCGGCGCGGACTTTATCGCTGGACACAAAAGCTATTTCCGTGCCCGAAAACAGGGCCGAGAGCAGCAGCGAGAAAGCGATTATGAGAATCCAGGTTGTCATTCAAATTCGGGTTTGCAGGCCCTCGGTCGGGAAAATACCGGTCGGGCGGCGAATGGTGTAGACTGTTATTTGTTCGTTAGAGGTGAAGCCGAAGCCTTCAAGAATGCGGTCATCGCGTTCAATGTGGATGAACGAATCGGAATAGACCTTGTGGGCATACTGGTCCCAGAACATTTGGTTTGTCAGGAACTTGTCGCCGTCGATGTTGCGCATCCTGACGTTGCCGTCGAGCTTCCAGAGCTTTTTGCGCGAAAAATAGCGCGCGGTGTCGCTGACCAGGGTTGAGCTGACGGTCATGTTGTCGTCGAACTGCTTTAGGCTCAATCCGTTTGGAAAGAGCCAGTAAGGCTCGTCGGCTTCGTCGAACATCAGCCATTTCGGTGCCTCAATCTGATAGCGGGTAATGCCGGAGTCCGAAACGAATGAGTTGACCGAGTCGGTAACCATCGTCGGGGTCACGTTGCCGTCGATTTCCTCGCGCGCAACGGCGATGTCGTCGCTACACCCGAGCAACAGCGTACATATCAGGGCTATCACCAGCGGCAGTCGGCGCATTTAGCGAATCTTGCTGGGCACGAACCAAACCTCGTTCAGTGCGACTCCGAGGGTTACCATGAAATAGTTTTCGGCAACGGTTGAAACCGGCGACGAGTTGCGGTGCGTGTACTCGAAGCCCAAGTTAACAGCCGTGCGCACCGGGGTGGGCAAGCCAAAGCCGCAGCTCACGCCATATTCCTTGACGCTGTTGTTGCCGACCATAACGTAGTCGCGGCCATAGAAGGCGCCGACGCGATAGGCAACGCGCTTGAAGTAGTTGCCGCGGGTAGCGGGAATATATTCGCCGCCGATGGCAGCCTTGAAGCGATTGTTGAAATACTGCGGGTCGCTGAAGCCCTCGACTCCGGCAAAGGGAACGTTCTTCCAGGGCTGATAGGTGAAGTCGGCGCCGACGGTCAAACGCTGTTGCCATTGATAGGAGAGGCCGGCACCGAAGGTGTGGGGCAGCTTGAAGCCGTGAACCAGCGACGTGTAGCCGATAGTGTCGACCGACGTTGACGAAGTAGTTGAAATGTCGTAGCGGGTGCCGTAGATGTCGCCGTGGAGTTTGTGGCCGAGGGTGTAGCTCAGACCGAGGGTTGCCTTGTGGTCGCGATTAAAGTTCAGGCTGTATTGCAGGCCGAACTGCAGGTTGAAGTCGCGCACCTTGGTAACGCGCTCGTAGAGCGACTGCGCGCCGTTATTCGCCGTGACATAGGTGTCGTTAACGATATTGCCGAAAAGCAGGCCGGCGTTGAAGCCGACGCTCAGACCCTGAACCGGTCGGGCCGCCCAGCCGAGATAGGCCTCGCTGATGCCGCCAGAGCCTTCGTTGGTCACTAAGCCGTCGGTAATCTCTGCGCCGAACTTATAGCCGGTGGAAGAGTAGGGGAGCAGGCCGATCGATGCGCCCATCCATTTGCCGATAGGCACCTGCATCGTAACGTAGTCCAGGCCGCCGAGAGTTTTTTTGAACTTCCGGTCTTTGTCGGCCAGGTTAACGGCGCCGACGTTCGCGCCTATGTCGAACAGGAACGTCATGGTGTCGATTGCCGCATAGCTGGCGGGGTTCTTAACGTTAATCTGGCGTTTCGACTGCAGGGCGTAGCCAATGCCGCCCATTGCGCGCTGCGACGCGGAAACGTGGTCGTTCAAAACGCCGTAGCCAAACATTGAATAGGGCGACGCGTTGGCGGTTTCGTCGGCGCGGGCGCCGGCAGTTGCTCCAACCGCGAGGATAGCTGCGAGGATATGTTTTAGAAATTTCATAAGTTGCTGTGAAGAATATGGTTAAGACCAATGTTTACCAGATGGGAAACGAGGGTCGGTTTAACGTCGGAGGGAAGAAGGGCGGCTATTTCCGGGGCCCAGCCGCCCGACAGCACTATTTCGCGCGAGCGGCCATGGTCGCTGTAGTATAGCAGCTCGGCAACCACGCCTCGCATGGCGCCGGAGCGCAGGGCGTCGACCGTGTTACGGCCCACCGGGGGGATTTGGCCGCTGTGGCCGCTGACCAGCGGCAGGCGGGCGGTGAAGTGGTTCAGGGCGCGCAGGCGCATTCCGGGGCCGGGCGAAATGTTGCCGCCCAGATATTCGCCTGCGGCGGAAACCAGGTCGAAGGTCGATGCAGTGCCGATGTCGGCCACCAGCAGGTCGCGGCCCGGAATCAGGCTCGCGGCGCCAACGGCGGCGGCCAGGCGGTCGGCGCCGAGCGTTTCGGGCGAATCATAGAGATTCACGAGGCCTACGTTGGTTTCGGGCGTAAGCTGCATGGAAACCGGGGCATTGATGGCGCTCAGCAGCGTTGACAGAGTGCGGTTATGGGCAACCGAACAGCCAATGGCCGCACGAACGTTGAAGCCTTCGATGGCTTCGCGGATATTACTTTTCGGCATCAACACGGCTGAGTGCAACTCGCGGCGCGAGTCCCAGTCGTATACAACGAGTTTCGTTGAGCTGTTGCCTTGGTCGAGCGTTACGGAAACGTCGTTCATAACTTCTTACGCAGTGCAATCGAAAGAGCTATTGTACAATAAATCTGAATTGCCGCGCCGGCCAGTGTGAACGCCAGCCAGTCGCGGAGTTCGGGCGCGGAGTAGAAAGCAAAAAATGCGGCAACGCAGAATAGCAGCGAACTCCATGACTCCATGCGCAGCAGCCGGCGAATCTTTATCGGGGCCGACTTGTCGGGCGCCTGCTGAAACAGCCGGCTCAGCAGCGACAGTGCGGCGCCAACCGCATAGACATAGCGGAATTCGTTGTTGAAAGGATCGTTGGAAAGTATCGGCATCAGAACTCCCGCGGCCACCAGCAGGAGGCCGACAAGAAAGAGAACGGGAGATAGTTTCTTCATTAGCGGTGAATTTCGGTTAGTCAAAAATGTAAACGTCCTCGCTCGGGCGCTGCATGTGGTAATGCTCGCGCACGATGCGCTCCAACTCGCGCGGGTCGGAGTCCAGGCGGCGGTTCAGTTCCTGATAGTGGCGCAAGGTGTCCTCATACTGGCTGATGCGTTCCTCGAGGCTGCGGATTTCGGCCGCATACTCATAGCTTTTCGCAATCGAATTGTCGTTGAAAAACAAAACGAAGGCCATGAAGGCCAGAACGACCATCAGCGAAAATGAGAAATATCTTTTAATCCACTGTTTCATAACTGCGCAAAGTTACGAAAACTTTTTGCAACTCCCGCACATTATTAGGAAATTTTAATAGTTACTTTTTCCACTGGGCGGATTTTTTTACCGGGTCGCAGGTCAGGCCGATGCCGAGTTTCTTGAATATTTTGCGGTCGACTTCGCCGAGCATAACGGTTGAGTGAATCTGGCAACCGCGTAGTTGGGGCAGTTTCTCAAGCGCGCGGCGACAGTTCTCGTCGGTGGTTGACAGAACCGACAGCGCAACGAGGACTTCGTCGGTGTGGAGCCGCGGGTTGCGTGCGCAGAGGTAGTCGATTTTCGTGTGTTGAATCGGCTCGATCATTTCCTGGGGAATGAGCTTGATGCTATGGTCGATGCCGGCCAGATATTTGGTCGCGTTCAGAATCAGGGCGGCGGAGCAGCCGAGCAGCGACGAGGTTTCGGCGGTAATCAGCGTGCCGTCGGCCAGTTCGATGGCCGAGGAGGCTACGCCGCTCGCTTCGGCCCGTTGGCGGGCCGCAACTGTTGTGCGGCGATAGTTGGTGTCGATTTTAGCTTGCTTGAACAGCAGGGCGATTTTGTTGACTTCCGCCTCGTTGCCCTCTCCGAGCGCCATGCGGTTCAGCGCCTCGTAGTGGCGGCGGATAATTTCCTGCTTCGATGCCTCGCGGCAGACTTCGTCGTCGTCGATGCAGAAGCCGACCATGTTAACGCCCATGTCGGTCGGCGATTTATAGGGGTTCTCGCCATAAATGCCCTCGAACAGAGCGTTGAGAACCGGAAAGATTTCAATGTCGCGGTTATAGTTGATTGCCGTCTTGCCGTAGGCCTCGAGGTGGAACGGGTCAATCATGTTAACGTCGTTGAGGTCGGCGGTGGCCGCTTCGTAGGCAATGTTGACCGGATGTTTCAGCGGCAGGCTCCAGACCGGGAATGTTTCGAACTTGGCGTAGCCGGCCTCGACTCCGCGCTTATGTTCATGATAGAGCTGGCTGAGGCAAACGGCCATTTTGCCGCTACCCGGGCCGGGGGCGGTTACGATGACCAGCGGGCGCGAGGTTTCGATGTAGTCATTCTTGCCGAAGCCCTCGTCGGAGTCAATCAGGCCAACGTTGGTCGGGTAGCCCTCAATGGTGTAGTGATAATAGGTTTTGATTCCGAGGCGTTCGAGCTTGGCGCGGAAGGCGTCGGCCGACGACTGGCCGTTATAGTGGGTTATGCACACCGAGCCTACCTTGAACCCGCGGCCCTCAAAGGCGTCGCGCAGACGAAGAACGTCCATGTCGTAGGTGATGCCCAGGTCCTGGCGCACCTTGTTCTTTTCAATGTCAACAGCCGAGATTACGATAACGATTTCGGCTTTGTCGGCCAGCTGACTGAGCATGCGCAGCTTGCTGTCGGGCTCGAAGCCGGGGAGCACGCGCGACGCATGAAAATCGTCGAACAGCTTGCCGCCCAGTTCCAGATAGAGCTTGTTGCCGAACTGGGCAATGCGTTCCTTGATGTGTTCAGATTGAATTTTGCAGTACTTTTCGTTATTGAATCCTGTTTTCATCGGGTAGTTTTTTCGGTTGAATTTGCAGTTTCGGCAACTTTGGGGTTGCTGTTTTGGCGGGTTTTGTCGGTTTTGACCTTCATAATGTCGAAGCCTTTGCCGTAAACGCCGTTAACGTTGCCTTGAGTAACCAGGGCGTCCGGGTCAATGGACTTGATGATTCGGTAGATTGTTACCGATTCGATTTTTCGACACATAACAATCAGCATCTTGACCGGCTGCTTGGAGTACCAGCCCATTGCGTCAACAGCCGTGCAGCCGCGGTGGGCTTCGGTGTTGATTGCGTCGGCAATCGTTTCCCAGCGTTTGGAGATAATGGTGAACTGAACCGCCTGGCGGTTGGAGTTAACGACCAGGTCGCAGCAGTAGCCGGTCAGAATGGTCACCATCAGACCATAAACGATTTCGGTCAGCGAGTAGTGGAGAACAAAATATGCCGAGCCAACGATTATGAAGTCACACACGATCATCGTGCGCCCGATGGTTACGTTGCTCTTTTTGCTGACCATTGCGGCAATAATATCAGTGCCGCCCGACGAGCCGTTGTGGATAAACACCAGGCCCAGGCCGCTGCCCATCATAATCGGGCCGAGCAGAAGGCTGACGAACTTGTCGGGCATGATATTCAGCGCCAGGCCGATCGGCTGGAAAAAGGCTATCAGAAGCGAAACCGCCGACATGCCGAAGAGGGTTCTTATCGTGAACTGGCGGTCAACGATTCGAATGGCAATCAGCAGCAGAATCGCGTTAACCGTGTACATTGTCACCGCAACCGGAATGACAAACGGAAAATAGCCCTGCTCATGGAGGTGCTGGGTCAGAAAATACACTACGGAACCCAGACCGGCCATGCCGCCGATAACCACCTTGTGGGGGAGAATGAATGCCGAGAATCCGAAGGCATACATTGTAAGTCCCAGGACTATAAAAACATAGTCGCGGGCTGTCATCCAAGTTGTTTTGTTGAAATGTGGCATTGTGATAAGTGATTAGGAAAACCGACCGCAAATTTAGCGAAAAATCCCGAAAAACCGCACACTCCGCCCTCTAATTTTTTCAACGAATCTGTAGGGCTTCGCTGATTGCGGCCGGCGCCCTTAGGTAGTGGGGTAGGGTCGGGCTGGTTCAGAGTTCGCCATTGTTGGCCGTTTGGTCTATTTAATAGGTAAGGCTCGCAGCGATTGTTGGAATTTGCGTAATTTTGCATCCCAATTACTATTATAATTATATGTCACTACTACCAAAATTGTTTCTTGTAGGTGCATTACTCGGCAGTGTTTCCGCCCGGGCTGCCGAGAGCGACACCCTGAGGCTTTCGCGCCGGGACTGTGTTGCCATCGCCCTCAACGAGAGTCAGACTCTCAAAGTTGCCGACCTCGAGGTCAAGAAAACCGACTATTCCAAAAAGGAAGTACTTGCAAATCTCTTTCCTGCCATTGACTTCAGCGGCGCCTACCAGCGCTCAATCGAGCTGCAGAGCATGAGCATGAACATGGGCGGCATGAGCCAGACAATCAAAATGGGCACGGATAATAACTGGAATTTCGGTTTCTCCGCGTCGATGCCGCTGATCAACGCCTCGCTCTGGAAGTCGATCGGCCTGTCGGACACCCAGATTCTCCAGTCGCTCGAAAGCGCGCGCGCTTCGCGGCTTGACCTGGTCAACAACGTTAACAAGGCCTACTACGCTCTGCTGCTCGCAATCGACTCCCGCAAGGTGATTCGCCAGAACTACGAGCTGGCCAAGCTCAATGCCGAAGTCTATGAGCGCCAGTTCAAGGCGGGAACGGCCTCGGAATACGACATGCTCCGCTCGCGCGTTCAGGTAACGAACGTTGAGCCCGAACTTCTGCAGGCCGACATTGCCGTTCGCCAGTGTCAGCTGCAGCTGGCAGTGCTGATGGGCATCGAGCCGACAGCTACGCTGATGCCGACCATCGGGCTGAGCGACATGCAGCAGGAAATGTATGGCTACCACATGGCCGACGACCGCTCGCTGAGCAACAATACCTCGCTGCGCTCCCTCGACCTCAACCGCAAGCTGGCCAGCCAGAACGTCAAACTTCAGAAAATGGCGTGGGTGCCCACTTTGGCCGCGTCGTTCAACATCAACTGGAACGCTATGAGCAACGGCAGCCCTTTCGTTGACCAGCACTTCAACCCCTATTCCAACGTTGGCGTTGCCCTTCAGATTCCGATTTTCCACGGCGGCTCCAAGTATCAGAAACTCCGCCAGGCAAAGGTGCAGTCACTGCAGCTCGACCTCCAGCGCGAAACTCTGGTCAACTCCCTCAACATGCAGGTTGACCTCGCGCTCGACAATATCAACCGCCAGGTCAACCAAATCGAATCGAGCGAACAGGGCATGAAAACCGCCGTCAAAGCCTATGAAATCATGCAGAAGAGTTTCGACATCGGCGCCGCATCCTATCTCAACCTCCGCGACAGCGAAATGGCGCTGACCTCCTCTCAGCTCTCCTATTACCAAGCCATATATAACTACTTAGTGAGCACCAGCGAACTCGACACCCTCTTGGGACGCGAAGCGGCTCTTGGAATCGAATAATAATTTACCAAAATGAAGAAATATATCATTCCGGGCGTAATTGCCTGCGCAATCATCTCCTCTTGTTCCTCCAACGGCGAGGACTCCTCGAATCAAAACGCCGACCAGGAAGCCCTGCCCAGGGTCAAGGTCGAAACCGTTGAATCCCGCTCGGTTGATCAAATCGGCACCTACACCGCGACCGTCCAGCCCCAGCTTCTCAACAATATAACGTCGGCCATGCCCGCCCGCATCAAGGAAATTCTCGTTGATGAGGGTCAGCAGGTATCGGCCGGCCAGACCGTTGCGATTCTCGACGACGTTAACACCTTTGCCTACGAAACGCAGGTCGATAACGCCCGCGCCAATCTCAAGAACGTTCAGCTCAACTACGACCGCGCCGTTGAGCTCTTCAACATCGGCGGCGGAACCAAGCAGCAGGTCGATGCCATGGAAATCCAGCTCACCAACGCCAAGAACTCCCTGGCCCAGGCCGAGCGCACCCTGCGCAATGCCCGCGAAAACACGATTCTGACCTCGCCGATTGCCGGCGTCGTTACCGCCCGCAACTATGACCCGGGCGACATGGCCGCCAACCTGCCGATCCTGACCGTGGCCCGCGTAAAGCCGGTTAAGCTGCTTATCAACGTGACCGAAACCGACTTCCCGAAAATCCACAAAGGTATGCCCGCCTCGATTACGTTCGACACCTATGGCGACGAAGAGTTTAACGGCACCATTTCAACCGTTATGCCAACGGTCGATGCGGCATCGCGCACGTTTGGCGTTGAAGTCACCCTGGCCAACGATGACTCCCGCGTACTCCCCGGAATGTTTGGCCGCGTGACGCTCAACCTCGGTTCGGCCAACCACGTTGTTGTGCCCGACAAGGCCGTTGTCAAGCAGCAGGGTTCGGGCAACCAGTATGTTTATGTTCTCAATCCCGACGGAACCGTCAGCTTCAACCGCGTTGAGCTCGGTCGCCGCATGGGAGCCGAATATGAACTCATCAGTGGCATTGACTCCGGCTCGCAGGTCGTTGTCAGCGGTCAGTCCAAACTTAATAACGGTGCTAAAGTAGAAGTTACGAAATGAGTGTTTACAGTTCTGCGGTAAAACGCCCCATAACGACGCTCCTCTGCTTCGTTACGGTCATCATTCTCGGCTTGTTCTCGCTGACCAAGCTGCCGATTGACCTGTTCCCGGATATTGACACGAACACTATCATGGTCATCACTATGTATCCGGGTGCCAGCGCAAAAGATATTGAGCAAAACGTTACCAAGCCTCTCGAAAACAGCCTCAACTCGGTTGAGCACCTGAAGCATATAACCTCGACTTCGCGCGAAAACACTTCGGTTATCACCCTCGAGTTCGAGTATGGCTATGATATTGACGTTCTGACCAACGACGTGCGCGACAAGCTCGACATGGTCGCTTCGCTTCTGCCCGACGACGTCAACAACCCGATTATCTTCAAGTTCTCGACCGACATGATTCCAATCTGTCTGCTCTCGGTCGAGGCCTCGGAGAGCATGCCGGGCCTCTATAAGATTCTCGACGACAACGTTGCCAACCCTCTGGCGCGCGTCGACGGCGTCGGAACCGTTTCGATTTCCGGTGCGCCCAAGCGCGAAGTCCACGTCTACGTCGATCCCCGGCGCCTCGAGGCCTATAACCTGTCGGTCGAGCAGATTTCGAGCGTTATCGGCGCCGAGAACCGCAACGTTCCCGGCGGCTCGTTCGATATCGGCTCAAACACCTATGCCTTGCGCGTTCAGGGCGAGTTTGAGTCAACCTCGCAGCTGCGCGACATCCCAGTTGGCAATTTCGGCGGCTCAATCGTTTATCTCAAAGACGTTGCCCGCGTCGAGGACTCGCTCGAGGAGCGCACCCAGCAGACCTTCAACAATGGCAATGAAGGCGCCATGATTGTTATTCAAAAGCAGTCGGGCGCAAACTCGGTCGAGATTTCAAACAAGGTGATGAAAATGCTGCCGCAGCTCCAGAAGAACCTGCCCAGCGACATTAAAATCGGCGTTATTACCGACACCTCCGACAATATCCGCAATACTATTGCCTCGCTGGTCGAAACCGTGGTCTACGCGCTTATCTTCGTGATGCTCGTCGTGTTCCTCTTCCTTGGACGCTGGCGCGCGACGATGATTATCGTAATCACCATCCCCGTTTCGCTGATTGCTTCGTTTATCTACCTCTTTGCGACCGGCAATACTTTGAACATCATTTCGCTCTCGGCTCTGTCGATTTCTATCGGCATGGTTGTCGATGACGCCATCGTGGTTCTCGAAAACGTTACTACCCACATTGAACGCGGCGCCGACCCGCGTCAGGCCGCCGTTCATGGCACTAACGAGGTCGCCGTGTCGGTCGTTGCCTCGACCCTGACGCTGATTGCCGTGTTCTTCCCGCTGACCCTCGTTACCGGCATGACCGGCGTGCTCTTCCGTCAGCTCGGCTGGATGGTGACCATCATGATGATTATTTCAACCACCTGCGCCCTGACTCTCACTCCGATGCTCTGCAGCCAGTGGCTCCGCCTGCGTAACCCGGCTGCCGAAGGCCGCCTCAAGCAGACCTGGTACAGCCCTATTGCCCGCGCTCTCGACAAGTTCGACGCCGCCTATGCCGGCCTGCTCGTAAAGGTCGTTGGCAATCGCTGGAAAACCATTATCATCTGTCTTGCAATCTTCGTTGGCTCCATATTCCTGATGCGCGGCGTCGGAACCGAGTTCGTGCCCACCCAGGATAACTCGCGCATCGGCGTGAATCTCGAACTCCCCATCGGTTCGCGCGTTGAATATGCCCGCGAGGTAATGAGCCGCCTCGACAGCCTCTGGCGCGAGAAATATCCCGAAATCAAGGTGTCGAACTACACTGTCGGCCCCGCCAGCTCCGACAATACCTACGCCTCGCTCTCCGACAATGGCGCTCACATCATTTCCATGAACATCAGCCTCGTTAACCCCAAGGACCGCAAAAAAGGCATCGTTCAGATCGCAAAGGAGATGCGCCACGACATCGACACCCAGTTCCCTGACTTCAAGAAGGTTCAGGTAAAGGTTGGCGGCGGTGGCGGCGGCATGGGCGGCCAAAGCACCGTTGACTTCGAAATCTACGGCTATGACTTCGAAACCACCGACAGCGTTGCCCGCACTCTGCGCCAAATCCTCACAGGCATTCCCGGAACCGCCGACGTTACCATTTCGCGCTCCGATTACCAGCCTGAATATCAGGTTGACTTCGACCGCGAAAAGCTCTCGATGTATGGCATCAACCTACAGACTGCCGCCTACTACCTCCGCAACCGAATTAACGGCTCAACCGCCTCGCAATTCCGCGAGGACGGCGAGGAATATGACATCAAGGTTATGTATGCCCCCGAGCATCGCACCGAGATTTCCGACATCGAGAACATCCTCGTCTACACCCCCACCGGCCAGGGCATACGAATCAAGGAACTCGGCAAGGTGGTTGAACGCTTCACTCCGCCGACCATCGAACGCAAGGACCGCGAGCGCATAATAACCGTGTCGTCCGTTGTTGACGGCGTGCCCATGAGCCAGATCGTTACCGCCGCCCAGGCTGAAATCGACAATCTCCACCTGCCTGCCGGCGTGACTATCGGCCTGGCCGGCTCCTACGAGGACCAGCAAGACTCCTTCAGCGACCTGTTGCTGCTCGGCGTTCTGATTATCATTCTCGTCTATATCGTAATGGCCGCCCAGTTCGAGTCGTTCACCTATCCGGGTATCATCATGACCTCTCTGCTCTTCGCCTTCTCCGGCGTGTTCCTGATTCTCTTCCTGACCGGCCATACCCTCAACGTAATGTCGATGATCGGCGCCATCATGCTTATCGGCATCGTTGTTAAGAACGGCATCGTGCTCATTGACTACATCTCGCTCAACCGCGAGCGCGGCATGTCGATCCGCCGCGCCGTTATCGACGGCGGCCGCTCGCGTCTGCGTCCGGTTGTTATGACCACCCTGACGACCATCCTCGGCATGGTTCCCATGGCCGTCGGCACGGGCGAAGGTGCCGAACTCTGGCGTCCGATGGGCGTTGCCGTTATCGGCGGTCTGACCTTCTCGACCATTCTTACCCTTCTCTTCGTTCCCGCGCTCTACTGCATCTTCGCCGGCAACGGCATCAAGCGCCAACGCAAACTCCTTAAACAAAAACTCGCCAAATGAAAGCAATATTCATAGCCTACGACCAGGCTCACCACGAACAGATTCTTGAGATTCTCAACTCCTGCCACTGCCGCGGCTACACCGCCTTCGGCACTGTTCAGGGCCGCGGAACTAACGGCGGCGAGCCTCACCTCGGAACGCACGCCTGGCCCTCGCTGGCCGAAGCGATGCTGACCATCGTTGACGACTCGCGCGAGGATGACCTTCTGGGCCGCCTCCATGCCCTCGATCAGTCCAAGCCGCGCCTCGGGCTCCGCGCCTTCGTCTGGCCCATCACTGCGACTATCTAAGGCCACGCGGCCTCCAAACCAAACAGAGCCTGCAACGTCCGACGGACATTGCAGGCTCTGTTTACGTTAAGGGAACCGGGGTGGGGTGGGTATAAAAGATGAGTGCCGCAGGATAACCTGCGGCACTCGGCGCTTTTGAGAATTTAGTCGGGGTGACAAGATTCGAACTTGCGACCACACGCCCCCCAGACGCGTACTCTAACCGGGCTGAGCTACACCCCGATGCTCTTGCTCTCAAAAGCACTGCAAAGTTAGGGAGTTTTTTTGAACTGACCAAATATTTTTGCAACTTTTTTTCATGTTTTTTTAATTGCTATTGCTAATCAGCGCTTTGCAAAAACGGCTATAAATCTCGTCGACGGCTTCGGCTGAGGGATGAACGTCGTCGGCGGCATAAAACCGATGGTCGCGCAGGTCGTCGATTAGAATTTCGTAGGCTTCGAAGTAGCCGGCATTGCGCAGCGAGTCGATGGCGAGGTGGAGTGTGGCTTTCGATAGCTGATTGCCGTGGAGGCCATCGGCTTTATGGCGGATGGGGCTAACGGTGAAGATAAACCGTTTTTCGGGGTAGCGGTCGATGATGGGCTGCCACGCGGCGGTGATTTCGCCGATTGATAGGCGGCGGCGAACGAATTCGCGCGCGGGGAGCTTATGGCAGTTGCAAACGACTTGGCCGCCGCGTTCGAAAACGTAGGCCGTTCCGAAGGTGACGATAACGTGGTCGGCGCGGCGCAGGGCGCTTTCGGCCAGTTCCATCGAGCCGTTGATGCGCTCCAGGGCTTCGTCGGGGCTTGGAGCGGCAAGGCGCGTGTGGTGGTCGAGCGAGCGCCAGAGGCCCTGCACTTCAATCAGGTCGGCTGCCGTGTAGCGCCGGTGCGCCTCGATGTTTTCAATCGTTCGCGAGGCCGACAGGGGATTATAGAGGTTGCCGGTCGGGTTAACAATGGCGTCGAAGCCGTCGGCTGCCAGGCGCAGGCCAACTTCGGTCGTGAAGCAGGAGCCGAGCAGCAGAATAGTGGAGTCAGTGGTTATCAAAACATTTGATAGTCAATGCTCAGAACCTGGAACTCGGTGCGGCGGTTAATCTGGTCGGCGATTTCCTGGTCGTCGGGGCTGAGCGTTTCAATAAATTCGGGGGTTAGTTCCGTTCCTTCTTCGAATTGGGGGAACTCGCGGGCCAGTTTCTTGGTGATTACCTTGGGGCGGCGCTTGCCGTAGCCCTGGGGTTGGAGGCGGTCGGCGGTGATGCCCTTTGAAATCAGATAGTCAATGACCGACTGGGCGCGTCGCTGCGAAAGGCGGTCGTTATATTCGTCGGAGCCTTTGCGGTCGGTGTGTGAGGCCATTTCGATGGTTACGTTCGGATTGTCGAGCAGCATGCGCGCCATTTCGTCGAGCGCTTCCTCCGACTCGGGGCGCAGCGTTGCGCGGTCGAAGTCGTAGAAGATGTTTTCAACCACCACCGGCTTGTTGATGCTGGCCAAAATGAAGTCTACGCCATATTCGGCGTCCTCCTCGGCTGAGTCTGACGTGAACTCCTGGCGGGCGTTCAGGTAGCCTTTGGCGCCGGCGAGCATAGTGTAGCTGACGCCGCGCTGCAGCGGAAAGCGAAACGAGCCGTCGGCCTTGCCGATAGCCTTTTGGTTCGAGCCGTCGTTGCCGACGATGCGTATAACCGCATCGGGCACCGGCTCTTCGTCGCGGTCGAGCACCCAGCCGCTGATCCAGATCTGGAGCTGCGGCAACTCAAACGTGTAGATATGGTCATAGCCGCGCGCGTCGCCGCGGTTCGACGAAAAGAAGCCGCTTTCCGAGCCGCGCGCAAAGGTGATTCCGAAGTCATCGGCGGGCGAGTTCACGGGCCAGCCCATGTTGACCACGTTCCAGCCGCCCGACGGGGTCATTTCGGCGCGAAACAGGTCCAGTCCGCCCATGCCAGGATGGCCGTCGGAGGCGAAATAGAGCACTGAGTCGGTTCGGAAGTAGGGATATTGCTCGTTGCCGGCAGTGTTGATGAACTCGCCGAGGTTTTCGAGCGAGCCGGCGCGCTCCTTCAGGTTAATGCGCCAGAGGTCATAGCCCCCCTGGCCGCCGGGCATGTCGGAGGTGAAATAAAGCCAGTCGCCCGAGGGGCTGACCGCCGGATGGCCGAACGACGAGAGCGTGTCGGCCGTGATTTCAAATTTTTGCGGGGCACTCCATGAGGCCGACGAGCGGGTGGAGGTGAAAATCTCAACCACCGTCGAGGAGTTGAGCTCGCGGCGCGCGCGGGTGAGATACATCGTGTTGCCGTCGGGCGAGAACGAGCAAACGCCCTCTTCAACGTCGGTGTTCAGCTCGCCCTCGACCGGCTCGGGCTTTTCCCACTGACCCTGTTCATTCTTTTTCATCACCCAGATGTCGGGCTTCTTTGTGCCGGTAATTTCCGAGCGGGCTTCGCCTTTGACCTTTTCGTTGGTGGTCGTGTAGTAAACGCGGTCATCGTCGTCGCCGCCAAACATGGGCGCATAGTCGCTGCGGCGCGAGTTCATCAGCTTGTGCTGGCGAACGACGTAGCGCGTCGGGTCGAGCTTGGCCTCAACGGCTCCCCGGGCGCCGGCCAGGCCGAGCTGCGCCGAAGCGTCGTCGGGTCGCAGCGCCAGGTAGTCGTTATAGTAGTTTATGGCCTGGGAATACTTGCCTTCGGCGTGGAGCGAGCGGGCCAGGGCCAACACGGTTGTTGAGTCGCCAACGCCGTAGCGCAGCGCATTCTGATATGCGGCCGAGGCTCGCGGAAACTGCGACAGGCGGCTGTAGCACTTGGCCATTTTCAGGGCAACCTCGCCGCGTTGCGTGCGTTCTTCCCTTTTTGTCAGTCTGTTATATACTTTGCGATAAGTGCGCGAGGCGTCGTAGAACTCGCCGCGCTCCATCTGCTCGTCGGCAACGGAGAGCTTGGCGCCGGAGCATGCGCTCAGCACCGCAACCAGCAGCAGACACGAAAAAAGTTTGAACTTCATATAAGCTATAACGCACGCGCGCGCCGGTTTATTGCAGGTCGGTGCGGATCGGGCGCGCCGGATTGCCGGCAACCGCCGTGTTGTCGGGAACGTTGCGCGTAACGACCGCTCCGGCGCCGATAATGCAGTTATTGCCAATCTTAACGCCGGGCAGAATGGTTGCGCCGCCGCCGATCCAAACGCTGTTGCCGATGCTGACGGCCTCGGCCCACTCGGCGCCGGTGTTGCGCAGGGCTTCCTGCAGCGGGTGGCAGGCAGTGTAGATGCTAACGTTCGGGCCGATGAAGCAGTTGTCGCCGATGGTGACCGTTGCTTCGTCGAGAATCGTCAGGTTGAAATTCGCAAAAAAGTTTTCGCCTATCAGGATGTTGCACCCGTAGTCGCAGCGAAACGGCTGATTGAAGTGGAAGCGCTCGCCGACGCGGCCCAGAATCCGTCTCATCAGAGTGCGCTGACCGTCGAGGTCCGTCGGGTCCATGTCGTTGAACTCGCGCATCAGTCGGCGGGTAGCCACCAGTCGCTCGTGAAACTCGCTGTGGGCGGCATCGTAAATTTCGCCCGACAGCATCTTTTGCCATTCTTCTTCGAAATTAGTTTCCATCTCCTATGTGTTTTATAAGTTTGGTGTAGGCTTTGTGGGGGCCGTAGACAATGGCAACGTCGCCTTGCTCAACCGTTGTTGCCGCGTCGGCAACGTTGAGGGGCTTGAGCGTGTCAACCCCGATTCCGAGCATGTTGCGTGAATGTTCGGGGCGGCTGGCGCCAATCAGTCGAAGGCCGTAGTCTTTTTCGAGGTTCAGGTTCGAGTAGCTCAGTCCCCAGAAGAGCTCCTGGAGCTGAAAGCAAATAACATAGCTCTCCGAGTCAACCTTCATTACCTCGGCCCGGTGGCCCAGCGCCATTTCCAGGGCCAGGTCGCGCGCGGCGCGCTGCTCGGGCGTGATTATGCGGTCAACGTTCAGCCCCTCGAGAATCGAGCGGTGAATAGGGTCGGCCGCGCGGGCATAGATGTGCTTGACGCCTAACTTCTTCAGCAGCGCCACTGTTTTTATGTTCGCGCCGAAATTCTCGCCTATGGCAACGATTACCAGGTCAACGACGCTCAGAGGCAGGGCGCTCAGAGCCGTTTCGTCGGTTGAGTCTATGACATAGGCCGTTGAAATGTCGTCTTTAATATTGTCGACCAACATTGCCGACCGGTCGGCGCCGATAACCTCATGGCCCATGTTGGTCAGGTAGCGGGCGAGGTTCGACCCATAAATTCCGAGTCCGATTATCAGGTAACGCATATAGTTTTTTTTGTATGTTCTATCAGTTGATTATCAGGTTATCTTCCGGGAGTTCGATTGCCGGATGGATGCGCTTGCCGGCAAAACCGACCAGCAGCGACAGCAGGCCGACGCGCCCGATAAACATGGCGACGCTCAAAACCGCCTTGCCGGCTGCCGACAGCAGCGGCGTTGCTCCCAGCGAGGAGCCAACGGTCATCAGCGCGCTCATCGACTCAAACAGAATCCACTTCGGCGGGAGCGCCGGCTCAATCAGCAGCATTGCAACAGACAGCACCGCATAGCTGACTATCGACAGGATAATCACGGCCTGGGCGCGACTCAGCGAGTCGGCTGAAATGCGACGGTTGAAGGTCCTGACGCTGCTACGGCCGGTAACCACGGCTTTCAGGTGGAGCATCGCCGCGGCAAAGGTGTTGACCTTTATGCCGCCGGCGGTTGACTGCGAGCCGCCGCCGATCCACATCATCAGCATTACAACCACCAGCGTCGGCGCGGCAAAGGCCGCCGGATTGACCGACACGAAGCCAGACGAACGCGGCGTCGTTGCGTTAAACAGGCTCTGAACAATCTTTTCGTAGGGCGACATGCCGGCCAAAACGCCGTTGCGCTCAAACAGATAGAACAGAACCGCAGTCAGCAGAAAAAGCAGCGAAGTGGTTATAAGAACGACCCGTGAATTGAGATTATAGAGGTGGGGTCGGCTCGAAACGTTGCGGCGGCGGAGCTTGGCCCAGGTCTGGCGGGCGCGGGCAAAAAGCGCCTCTTTGGCGTTGACCAGAATCGGGAAGCCGATGCCGCCGGCAATCACCAGGCAGCTTATTACCAGATATATAATCTGATTGCCGCGCAACAAAACCGGGTTTGAAAGCCCGTCGCCTATAGTCGAGAAGCCGGCGTTGCAGAAGGCCGACAGCGAGTGGAAGGCAGAAAAGACGAGATAGTCCGACGTTGTGTAGCCCGGAATCGTGTCAACGACGCTAAAGTAAATGGCAACAGCTCCGATGGCCTCGACGCTGAGGGTGAACAGCAGCGTGTAGAGCAGGGTGGGGAGCAGCGAATTGATGGTTTTGGAATAAAACATGTCGCGCACCATCAGCTGCGAGTAAACCGAGGTTTGACCGCTGAAAAACAGTGCGAAAAAGCTCGTGAACGTCATAACGCCCAGCGCGCCGATCTGCATCAGTGCCGCCAGGATGCAGAGCCCGAGCGGGGTGAAAGTCGTTGACACGTCGACCGGCGTCAGCCCGCAGATGCAAACTGCCGAAGTGCTGACGAAAATGCTGTCAATCACCGAAATGCCGCCAACGGTGCAGCGCGGAAGCAGCAACAGGCCGCTGCCGATAACGATGAAGGTCAGAAACGACGTTGACAGAATAAGCGACGGGTTAGTGTGGCGTCCGGGAATGCGAATCAGCACGAAGCTCAGATAAATCGCCGCATAAATGCCGATTATCGCAACAAACGTCAGCCTGGAATATAAAAACGAGTGAATCGCGCTCGGCTCAGCGTGGGGTCCATGAAAAGTCAGCAGCGGAATCAGCGTTGCCAGCATTATCATGTCGATGGCCCAGCGAAACGGGCGCGTGCCCGCAACGGTTGAGCGGAAGCGGAAAATCAGGTTAAACAGAATGTTGGCAACAAACACTCCCTGGCTCGCACGCAGCCACGGCCCGACGACGCCATAGGAAACCACTGTTGAGTCAAACCCGACGTAGAAAGTAATGGCAATCAGAGTAACCGCCGCCGCCAGCGCCGCCAGAACGTCGAGCGCCGACGAAAGCACACGCAAGGTGTCAGCCCAGTGGCGGGTGAACCTTGCGTAGCGCCCTTTTGCCGTCTGCATGCGCAGCGAGGCTGTGGGTTTCGGGGAATGTTTCGACGTGCGGGCCAATTACTGCTTTTTGAGCTTAAAGCCGGCGCAGACACCGTCGTAGCTGTCGAGAATGCCGGTAACGGTGTTGACCGACTTCAGGTTGGTTGCGCCGCCAATGGTTTTCAGAATCGAAACGAGTTTGGACACGTCGAACATCAGCGACATCTCCTTGCCCGTGGCGCCCATGGTGATGTAGGTTTTCATCTTGCCCAGCGGAATTGAGCCGAGAGCCGAGAAGTTGAAGTAAACGTCTTCGCCGTCGATGGTAACGTTGCCGCTCATTTTAATGAGGCCGGAGGTCATGGTAAACGTCTGGTCGTCTTTAACAACGAGCTGCATCTTGTTCAGGCCGAGCTTGTTATAGGTCGGCTCCATCTTGGCTTCGATGGCGGAGGCTGCTGCCGAGCCGCCGGCCTTCTGCAAAAAGTTCTCGGACTTGAAGCAAACGGCGGGGCCGGAGTAATTCCAAGTGCCAACGAGGCGTTCGGGCGAAATCTTGTCGGTTCCGAGCAGGCCGTTGACCAGACCGCCGAGCAGATTGCCCACGCTCGAGCCGCTGCCCGAGTCGCCTGAGCCGGATTTATTGTTGGCAATGCCGCCCAGGAGAGTTCCCAGAGGATTGTCGGTGGTTTGCGCGGGGGTTGCACACGCGCTCATCGAAATGCTCAGTGCGGCGGCAATGGTTAAAAGATGTTTCATGTTAATTGTGTGGGTTGAATTAAGTTATGAGAGAATTTATTAGTCTTTGACTTCGATTACCAGCAGGTTCGAGGCAGCCCAGAAGCGTTCGGCGTCGGTGATAACGAGCGTAATGTTGCCGTTGGCGCCGCGTTCGAGCGTGTAGGAGTCTTTCGGCTGGTTGGTTTTAACGTTGGCTTTCGGGGCGTCGGTCGGAATCGAGGTGAGCGACCGGCGGTCGGCGCGGGTCATGTAGTTGCGGTCAAATTCTCCGTCGAGCACCTTTTCCTTGCGCAGGAAACCGCCGCCGCTAACAAAGCCGTGGTCTTTCAGCTCCTTGGAGGTGCCGATAACGTAGTAAACGGCATAGAGGTCGCTGATTGCCTGATTGCGTTCTTCTTCGATTTTTGCTTTTTCGGCGCTGATGGTGTCAACGTTGGCCTGCAGTTCGCTGACCGAGTCGGTCAGAACGGTTATGCGGATATTGGCGGCATTGAGGCGCTCGGTCAGGTCGGCAACGGTTGCGGCCTGGTTGTCGATCTGGCTGCGCAGGGCGTTGAGCTGGTTGCGGAGCTTGGAGCTTTCGCCGGCCTTTTCGCCGAGTTTGGCTTCGAGTTCTTCAATGCGTTTGCGACGCTCGATGAGGCCCTTTTGAATGGCAATCATCTGGGCTTCAATATCGTGGCGGGCAGAGGGGTTTTCGGCGTTGACTTGAGCGTCGAGCAGGTGTTCGAGGCGCGAAATCTGTTCCAGGCCGGTGGTAACGTCATAAAGCACGGAGAACATGCTGTCGGCGTTGGTCAGCGCGTTCTGCAGCGAATCGCTCAAACGGTAGTTCTTTTCCTGTTCTTCAGTCAGTTTGGTGTTTCCGCAGGCGGAGGCGGCGATCAGGCCGGCAACTGCGGCCACTGCGATGAGAAGCTTTTTCATTTTTAGTCGTTATCTTGAATTTTGTATTTATTTTTATGTGCTGAACGCTCGGGAGCCGGTTTGCCGGCCACGACTATAACAATTTCCCCCTTGGGTTGGTTCATGGCAAACAGCTCGGCCAGCTCGCCCAGGGTGCCGCGTTCGGTAGTGTCGTGGAGCTTGGAAATTTCGCGGCTCACCGATGCGGGGCGGTCGGCGCCGCAAACTTCGGCGAGTTCCTGGAGGGTGCGGGCCAGCCGCAGCGGGCTCTCGTATATTGCAAAAGTGCGCGGCTCCAGGCTCAGCTCGCCCAGGCGCGTTGCACGCCCCTTTTTCGGCGGCAGAAAGCCCTCGAACGTGAAGCGGTCAATCGGCAGGCCGCTATTGACCAGCGCCGGAATCAGCGCCGTTGGGCCCGGCAGGGTTTCGACCGGCAGACCCATTTCGCGACACACGCGCGACAGCATGAAGCCCGGGTCGGAAATGCCGGGAGTGCCGGCGTCGGAAATCAGGGCAACCGTTTCGCCGCCTGCAATGCGTGAGCCAAGGGCCTGAACCGTTGCGTGTTCGTTGAACTTGTGGTGGGCGGCCATAGGAGTGTGGATGTCGAACTTTTTCAGCAGGGGGGCACTGGTTCGCGTGTCTTCGGCCAAAATCAGGTCGGCGGCGCGCAGAACCTCAACGGCTCTCGGCGTCATGTCGCCCAGATTGCCGACAGGCGTCGGCACTATGTAGAGTTTACCGGCCATCGCTTCTTAGCCCAGTAGGGGAGGATGAGCGTCGAACCGACGCGTTGTTAAACGCAAAAGGTCTTTGACCGTTTCCTTCTCCAAATCGAAGCCGCGGGCGGTCAATTCGGCTTCCACTTCGGCCACGGATGTCATCGGAACGAGCTTTTCAAGCAGGGCCGTCAGCTCTGCAGCCGAGCCTCCAAACAGTTCGCGCTGAAAGCGATAGCGGTCATTCAGCGGAAGCGACAGCGATGGTTTCATCTCAACAGCCGGCACTGGTTCTGCAACGGGTTCCGGCGCGGGTTGCTCAACGGGTTCCGGCGCGGGCTGCTCAACTGGTTCCGGCGCGGGCTGCTCAACGGGTTCCGGCGCGGCATTTATGGCGGTTTCAGCGGCAATCAGAGCCTCAACGCGCGCCGTTAGCGCCCGAAGCTCAGCGGCAATTGCCTGCAATTCAGAGTTTCTATTCATAACTGCCTGCAAATTTAGTAATTTTATGCAAAACTACAAAAACTAATCTCAGCGAATCAGCTGCAACAGCAGCGAGTTGGAGCGCAACCACTCCTTTTCGGGAATCCGCAACCTGTTGTTGCCGACCGGCTCGAGCAGCTTTCGGGCAAGCTCGAGTTCCGCGGCGGAGAATGCCGTGCATTCGATCCCGGCGGCGGTGCGCAGCGAGGTTATCAGCCGGTCATTGAAGCGATTATCATCGGTCTCTTCTTCGGCCTGCGCAAAGTTCTCGGGGTCGGCCAGATAGGCTTTTAGGTTGGCGGGATTCTCGCGGCGCACCGTGCCGTCAAACGAGTGTGCTCCCGGTCCGAGCCCCAGATAGGGCGTCATGTCCCAGTATGATGAATTATGGCGCGCTTCGAATTCGGGCAAGGCGAAGTTGCTGATTTCGTAGTGGTTAAATCCTGCGGCGCGGGTCGTAAGACAAAGGTGGTCATACATCCGCTCAATCAACTCCTCCGTTGCCTCTTGGATTTTTCCGGCCTTGAGTCGCCCGGTCAGCAGGGTGCCCGGCTCGTAGGATAGAATGTAGGCCGACAGATGTTGTGGCCCCCAATCGAGCAGCTCGCCCAGCGAGCGGCTCCAGCTTTCGAAATCCTGGCCCGGCAGCCCGTAGATGAGGTCGAGCGAAATATTGGTGAAGCCTGCTTGGCGCAGAATGTCGTAGGCGTGGCGTGCGCCGGCGGCGGTGTGGCGTCGGCCAATAGCCCGCAATTCGTCGTCGTTCAGGCTCTGCACTCCCATACTGATGCGGTTTGCGCCGGCGCGCAGAAGGCCCTCGGCCAGCTGCGGCGTGATGTCGTCGGGGTTCACTTCGACTGTTCGCTCTCCCTCGGCCAGGCTCAGATATGGCGCTAAGCGCGCGGGGTCAACGGCGCTGGGCGTGCCTCCGCCGATATAAACCGTTCGGAACTCGCCGACTTCGCTGCGCCTCGCCGCCAGTTCGCGGTCAACGGCCCGAAAGAACTGCTCCTCGTTGAAGATGCGGAGCGGCCCGGAGTAGAAGTCGCAGTAGGCGCACTTTGCCCGACAGTAGGGAATATGAACGTAGAGTCCGGCCATAATCAATATTGACAAATTTTTCCGTAGAGTTTGCAGAATCGGCAGCAGCGCGGATTCAACGACTGGAAAATCGGTTCCTCAAGGTCGAAAATCTGCTCCATGACGGCTCCGAACTTTTCGCGGAACTCGTCGGCCACCTCCGCGTAGTTATCGAGACTCCGCTTGCCGATTTTCAGCAGCGGGAACTCGGTCAGCTCCATGTCCTTGAACTTGAAAATCATCGGACGCAGAAGCTCGCGCGGCGTTCCCGTCAGCTGATGATACGCCTCGCAGTAGACCAGCAGCTGCAGAATTGCGCGCGGCTGGTCGGGGTCAGACAGGCGCAGGAGAGTGTCGATGTCGGCGGTTTTCAGTTCGTCGCCGCCGCTTTTATAGTCGATGATGCGGGTAATCGTGCGGCCGTTTTCCTCAATGCGGTCGATTCGGTCGATAATCATTTTGAAGTTGACCGTAAGCGAGTCCGACACTTTCAGCGGCATTATGAACTCCTTCTCCGTGTCAACGATGGTCAGCGGCGTTGACTCGCGGCCAAACAGCGAGTGCAGCTCCTTGCGGAGGCCGCTCAGGTAGAAAATCTCCTCGCCCGAGGTTATCGGAGTGTAGAGCGCCGGGTTTTCAGTTCCGTCGTCGAGAAACTCGCGGACATGGAGCAGCGCCAGGTTAACGGCGCGGGTCAGCTCGCGCTCCAGCAGGCCGTCGAAGCCGCCGCCGAGCAACGAGTCAAGGTCGCTGCGCTCAACCCGCCCGTCGCGATTGGCCAGAAAGTAGGAGTAGATGCGTTCGGCGACCTGGTGAACAACGTTGCCGTGGTCGGCCGCCGAGGTTTCGCGCTCAATCGGGTCGGGGGGCGACAGGTGAAGAATCTTCTCCAGAAAGAACTGCTTCGGGCAGTTGAAATAGGTTTTTATGCTCGTTGCCGAAAGGGTCGCTTTCTTGCCCGATCCTGACGTGTTGCAATAGGGCATCAGGCTTTCGGCCAGGAATGCCTTCGACATGCTGCCGTCGCTGACCGGGCCTTCTCCGCCCAGGGCGGGCGCCTCGAAGGTTGCAACGCGCTCGCTGACCTCAACGCCGGGGAAGCTGCCATAGAGCAGCTGCGTCAGGTAGCGGCAGGGCTGGCCGGTTCGCATGGCTCCGCAGCGGGCGTCGTAGATAACCGTCAGCGAGCGAGCCCACGACAGGATGCGATAGAAATGATAGGCCGAATCGGACTCGGAGTGGTCGCGCGTGGGCAGGCCGTAGGCTCGGCGCAGCGCTTCGGGAATGAACGAGCGGCCCGCTTCGTTGCCCGGAAAGCTGTCGTCGGTCATCGAGAGCATAACGACGTTTGGATAGCCGAGTGCGCGGGTCTCGAGAACGCCCATAACCTGCATTGCCTCAAATGATTCTCCTTCCATCGGAATCGTGCGGTCGAGCAGAGAGTGTTCGAGCATGTCAAAGAGCGTGCGCCTGTCGGCATCGATGCCGAACTCGGCGGCATAGCCGGCCAGGCCGGAGATGGTTTCGCGGATTTTGTCGAAAGCGACGGTGTCGATTCCGCTGACCATGTTGTTCTGCCGTGCGTAGTCGAGCAGGTCGTTGATATATTCGGCGACCCGGGCCGGGCGTGCGTCTTTCTCAACGGTGCCGAGCAGCGGGCGCAGGCAGTCGAATTGCTCGTCGAGGTCGTTGAGCGTCAGATTGAACAGGCGGTTGCTGCGCATGTATGGCACCAGCGCGGCGGCTGCCTCGGGAAAGGCTGACTGCACGGCCGGGTGGGCAACCAGGTCGGCAATGTCGTCGTGGAAAAATATAGCGTTGCCCGCGGAGTCGAAGCTTACGCGCATCTGCATTTTGGTTAGCTGCGAAATCAGCTGAACCAGGGCGGAGAAGCGCAGCGGATAACCCATCGTAACGTTTATTTGGCCATATTCCTCGGGAATGGCCGAAACCGTTGGCACGAGCATTTCCGCGTCGGCCAGAACCAGGGCGGTTTCGTTGCCGTGGAGAAACTCGGAGGCAACCTGAGCCTGCGCCGCCGCCCCGGGAACGGCAATGATTTCCACCTTGTGAGTCGCCGGGCGTCGGGGAATTGCAACTGCGCTGCTGCAGGTCGCAAACTCCTTGGCATAGGTTGAAATGAAGCGCCCGGCAGTGTTGCTCCGGCGGTGGTTCATTAGCGTAGGGTCGTAGTCCCAATAAAAATGTGCCAGCCCCTGGCGCTGCAGTTCGCGAAACAGGGCGTGCTCGGCATGGCAGAGGCGGTTGAAGCCGATAAAAATGTAGAGCCGGGGATTGAACGGCAGCCGCCGGCCGCTCATGACGGTTTCGGCCACTGCGCGATAGGCCATGCCCGGGTAACACTCGCCCGATTCAGCCAGCAGGCGGCGGAACTCACGGTAGAGCTCACCCAAAATCGCCCATAGCTGCGTGAACTTGCGCTCCGGTTCGCCGCGATGGGTGATGTGGTTCCAAAACGGCAGCTCCTTGGCTGCGGCGCGGTTTTCGAACGCGGCTTTCCAGTAGGGGTCGGCGCGCCAGTAGGTTCTGATAATCTCCTCCTGCTGCGGAGTCAGGTAAAAGGACTGGATTTCCTTGTATTCGCTAACGTTGCGAAACAGCTGCTCCGGGTCGGCCAGATAGCGGTCAACGTCGTTGAAATCGCGCAGAATCATCTGACCCCAGAAGCGGAAACGGTCAAACGGCTCCACGCTCTCGCCGGCGCGTGTACGCACCGTGCGGTAGGCCTTATAGAGCATGAACAGAAGGCGCTCTTTCGGCGCCGGACGCATTCGGCTGCCGCGCTCCATCATCTCGGCCAGGGTGAGGAACATGGAGTTGATGCTGTCGGCCTCAACCCCCATGCGTGCGGCCAGATATTGCTGAAAATAGACGCGTGAACGAACGTTGGGAAACACGAACGTGTAGGTCCTGACCGCCGGGTCGGCGGCATAGGCGTCGGCAATGGAGTTGAGAAATTCGTGCATCGCTTCAGGCTTTCAGCAGAATAATGACTTTGATGGCAAGGTCGAAAAGAACGATTTTGGCGCTGACGTTGCCGCGAATGTCGGTTTCCGCGTCGTTCAGCTCCTTGATTAGTCCCTCAACGTTGCGTTCGTTGATGAACGGACAGAAGCGGGCGCTGAACTTGCTCTCGTCGGCGGTCAGGTAGTTCAGGTCGGGAACGCCGAGGTTGAGAATGAAGTTCTCGCGGACCATGCGCTGGCAGTAGTCGAGAAAGCGGCAAATATTGTCACGCCCCAGCGCCGCCACGGTGTCGCCCCAGGCTTTCAGGTCGCCGACGCGCCGCTGATAGGCCAGGCGCATCAGCTGCATGAACAGGTCCAGGTCGCGCTGCGCGCTGTCGGCCCCGAGCATGTCGCGGGCGGCAATAACGTTGCCCTCGGCCGTGTGTGCCGCGGCCATTGCGTCGGCCGGATTGAGTCCGGCGCCGATGACGGCGGCGACTTCCGAGTCGCTCAGCCTGCGCAGCTCAACCCGCTGGCAGCGGGAATAGACCGTTGGCAGAATCTCGGCCGGAGCGTTGCTGACCATAATGAACATGGAACCGGGCTCCGGCTCTTCAATGAGTTTCAGCAGCGAGTTGGCGGTTGCCGGCACCATGCGTTCCGGCAGCCAAACGAACGCGATGTTCAAATCCGACGTGCGTGCCGACATCGAGAGTTTGCGGCGCAAAACGTCGGCCTCGTCAACGTAGATTACCGGCTGGCCATTGGCCTTGCCGAGCATTTCGGGCCAGTGGCGGAAGTCCATCCAGGGGTCTTGCTGCAACATTTCGCGCCATTGCGGCGAGTAGTCCTCGCAGAGCGTAACCCCCGTTCCTTTCTTCAGGATAGGGTAGGCGAAATGGAGGTCGGCATGGTTGAGCGACTCATGTTGGCGACACGATGGGCAAACGCCGCATGAGTCGCCGTCGGTGGCCGAGCGACCCGTGCAGTGGAGATATTGCGCAAAGGCACGCGCGAGCATAACCTCGCCCGAGCCGACGGGGCCGGAAATCAGCAGCGCGTGGGGCAGGCGCCCCTGCTGAACCATTTCAATCAGCCGGCGCTTGGCTTCGTGGTGGCCGGGAATGTCGCTGAATTTCATAGAGCCAGAATCATTTGAAAAAAGGTTGCAACAAAGAGCAGAACCGAAGTGATTGCGAGCAGCCGCGTGCATTGCGCCCCCTCGAGGCCGCCGCGATAGAGAACATAGCCTCCCGCGAAGCCCAAAACTATCGGAATCAGCGGCAACACGCCCCAACTCATGCCGCCGCCGAGCCAGAGGCTCATGCCCGTCAGCTGGCCGAGGCCACAGAAGAGCAGCGCCGACCCCTGCGGGCCGATAAGGGTTGAAAGCGTGTGTTTACCGGCCCGACTGTCGGCGTCGATGTCGCGATAGTTGTTAACCAGCAGAACCATTGCGCCCCAAAGGCCTATTGCAGCGCCGGTAATCCAGGCGCCGGCGGGGAGCGTCAGCGTCAGAAGGTAAACGGTCAACACAACCGGGGCTATGCCATAGAGCAGAATAACCGCAAGCTCGCCGAGGCAGTGGCGCGAAAAAGGGTAGGGACCGGCTGAATAGCCGAGTGCGCCCAGGGCAATTATGATTCCGCAGGGAAGCATCTCCCAGCCGCCGCGAAGCAGCGTTGAAAGGCCTATCAGGCAGGCAATTCCAAGGGTTGCCATCGTTGCCGTCAGCATTGCTCGCGGCGATATTATGCCGCCGGCCACGCCGCGCTCCGGGCCGCGGCGGCCGGTGGCGGTGTCGATGCCGTCGCGAAAGTCAAAATATTCGTTGGCAAAGTTCGAGGCAATCTGGGCCAGAACAGCAAATGCCAGACACACAGGCGCCCAGCGCCAGTCGGCATCGAGCCCCGAGGCGGCAACATAGCCGGCTGCGGCCATTACCCCCGAAAGGCTGACCGGAAGAGTGCGCAGCCTGACGGCTTCAATCCAGGCTTCCGTGCGCGTCATTTCAGATTGCCGCGCACGCGGTCAAGAAACTTTTTCATGCCGGCGGAATCTCTGGCCTCAATCAGCGAGCGCAGGGTCGACAGCTGAGCCTGAATCTTGTCGATCTGGTCAACCGAGTTGGGGTTGAAGAGAATCTCGGTCAGCAGGTAATCGTCTTCGCTCATGAGCCCGTGGGCAATCGCCAGGTGGCGCTTGAAGGTCGTGCCGGGTGCCGACTGATGCTTCATGACGCCCGCAAACACCAGGGTGGATGCGAAGGGAATGGTCAGCGAGTAGGCAACCGTTTCGTCGTGTTGCTCAAACGTGTATTCCTCAACGTGGAGATGCAGGTCGGCATAGAGCTGCTTGAAAAACGCGCGCCCCAGGGCGTCGCCCTCCTTAATTATAATAGCGTTCTCGTTGCTGAGGTTGCTGAGCGATGCAAACGTAGGGCCAAACATCGGGTGGGTGCTAACGAACGGCCGGCCGCACTCCTTATAAAATTCGGGCAGTCCGGTTTTGACCGAGGCAATGTCGCTCAGCAGGCAGCGCTCCGAAACGTAGGGCAACACGCTGCGGAAAGCGTCGATGGTGTATTTAACCGTGGCGCAGTTGATAACCATTTCCGGGTCAAATTCCTTAACCTCTTCCAGGGAAGCGAACCGGCGGCAGTTAAAGGTGAATCGCAGGCGGTCGGGGTCGGGGTCATAGATGGCAACATCGTTGGCAAACGACAGCAGATCGCAGAAAAACGACCCCATTTTGCCAGCTCCGAGAATCAGAATCTTCATCGCTTATTGAAAATTTCAATCTGCTGGCGCACCGATTCCTCGTGGATCGCCTGCAAAACGGTTTGCATGAACGAAGGGTCCATGTCGAGCTCCTTGGCGGCGGCGCAGCGCGACTTCATGATTTCGTCGTGGCGTCCCATCTGCAGAACCGGCATGCGGTGTTCCTTCTTAAAAAGGCCGATTTCGCGCGAAATACGCATGCGCTTGGCCAGCAGCTCAACCAGCTCGGAGTCGATTTCGTCGATCTGGCGGCGCAGCGTCGAAAGGCCCTCGGTCGTTCCCTGCGGGTCGCGGACAACCAGCTGCGACAGAATGTAGTTCAAAACCTCCGGCGTTACCTGCTGAGCCTTGTCGCTCAGGGCGCAGTCGGGGTCGCAGTGGCTCTCGATAATCAGGCCGTGGAAGCCCATGTCGAGCGCCTGCTGGCTCAGCGGCGAAACCAGTTCGCGCTTGCCGCCGATGTGCGACGGGTCGCAAATCACCGGCAGGTCGGGGAAACGGCGGCGCAACTCAATCGGAATGTGCCATTGCGGCAGGTTGCGGTAAAGGTGCTTGCCATAGACCGAAAAGCCGCGGTGGATTGCACCCAGACGGCGTAGTCCGGCGTTATGGAGGCGCTCCAGGGCACCGATCCATAGCTCCAGGTCGGGGTTCACCGGGTTCTTAACGAACACCGGAACATTCTGCGCGCCCAGCTCGGCCAGAGTGTCGGCGATTTCCTGCATGGCAAACGGGTTGGCCGACGTTCGCGCGCCAATCCAAAGAATGTCGATGCCGCTCTCCAGCGCGTCGATAACGTGTTGGCGCGTGGCAACCTCCGTTGCTGTTTTCAGTCCGTAGAGCTCCTTGGCCTTGGCCATCCAGGCCAGGCCCGGTTTGCCAACGCCCTCAAAGCCCCCCGGCTTCGTGCGCGGCTTCCAGATGCCTGCGCGCAAAATCTTAATGCCGTTCGCCGCCAGTTCTGCAGCCGTTGTGAGCAGCTGCTCTTCCGTTTCGGCCGAGCAGGGACCGGCAATTATAATAGGTTCCGTCGAGCGGTCTATGATAGGTTCTAAATCAGTCAGTGCCATTGTTTTTTTTGTGATAATGAGGAGTAAGTAAATTTATTGATTGTTATTTGAGGATTCGTCGGTTAAATCATCGTAGGTCTGATACAGAAAGTCATTATACGGAAACCGCTCCAGGTGAATTGCCTTGGCGTCATCATAAATCATCTGCTTCAGCCGGTCGATGCCAATGTCTTTCTTCGCCGAAATGAACGCACACTTGCCGTTGAGCTTCGCCATCCACGTCTGCTCCAGCTCCTCGAGCGGAATATTCTCGCGGGTGCGCGGCGTCAGGTCGTCGTCGTCTTTCGGCTTAAACGTAAACGCATCGATTTTATTGAACACCATGATCATCGGCTTCTCCGCCGCGCCGCAAACCTCCTGGAGAGTCTTGTTAACCACCTCAATCTGTTCCTCAAACTGCGGGTGGCTGATGTCAACGACGTGGAGCAGAATATCCGCCTCGCGGACCTCGTCGAGCGTGCTCTTGAACGAATCCACCAGGTGAGTCGGCAACTTGCGGATAAAACCGACGGTATCGGTCAGCAGGAACGGCAGATTGTCGATGATGACCTTGCGCACCGTAGTGTCGAGCGTGGCAAACAGCTTGTTCTCCGCAAACACGTCGCTCTTGCTCAAAACGTTCATCAGAGTCGACTTGCCGGCGTTAGTGTAGCCGACCAGCGCCACGCGAGTCAGCTTGCCGCGGTTCTTGCGCTGGATATTCTTTTGGCGGTCAATGCTCTCCAGCTCCTTTTTCAGTCGCGAAATGCGGTCAAGAATAATTCGGCGATCAGTCTCAATCTGCGTTTCGCCCGGGCCGCGCATGCCAATGCCGCCTCGCTGACGCTCCAGGTGAGTCCACATTCGCGTCAGACGCGGCAACAGATACTGATACTGCGCCAGCTCGACCTGCGTCTTGGCCGTAGCCGTTTGAGCCCGCTTAGCAAAAATATCAAGAATCAGCGACGTTCGGTCAAGCACCTTAATCTGCAACTCGCGCTCGATATTCAAAACCTGCTTCGTTGTCAGATCGTCGTCGAAGATAATCATGCCGATTTCATTCTCCTCAACATATTGCTTGATTTCCTGTAGCTTACCTTTACCAACAAAACTAACGCGGTCGGCATGGTCAAGCCGCTGCGTAAAAACCTTAACGGTCTCTGCGCCCGCCGTATCGGCCAGGAAAGCCAGTTCGTCGAGATACTCCAGCGCCTTCTGCTCGGGCTGGCGCGGAGTAATGAGGCCCACCAACACAGTGCGCTCGTTAGCCTCCTTATTTAATATCATATCTTTCATATAGACTGCAAAATTACAAAATTCTCCCCTTAATAACAATTTATCAAAGAAAAAAGAACAACTTTTATTGAAAATCCGCGAAAAATCGCTAACTTTGCGCTGCATATCGTCCGGAGGCCCGATATGGGGACCGAGGGCGGGAAGCAGACATTTTAATTGAAAAGCGTTTGTTAGCGCGCTTATTCTTGGCATCTTTAGATCTCGCAAATCTTATTTCCAGTTCAAGAAATAGTGCAACGACAGACGCCTTGGGTGTATGATACGCCAAAGGGTAGGGTGCATTGCATCCTTTCCATTGTTCATCATACTACGTGAGGCCTCTGCGTTGCTCATCCTGACTGGAAAGGCAATGCGAGAGCCTAAAGATGCGGGAAGAGCAACTGATACGGTCCTCACGTTTTTCGCATTACTAACCAATCATCTACCGCCAACGAGGAGGCCCGCGGCACCAACACACCCTTCATCTCCCCAATGAAAAAGATCAGCATTCTGATGCCGGCCTACAATGAATCCGGCAATCTGAAGGCTATGGTCGGTGAGCTTGATTCATTGACCAACAGCGGCCTGTTTGTGATAGAGAATATTGGACAAACGATCAATCTCAATGACTACGAATGGGAATATGTATTCGTAAACGACGGCTCAAAGGATAATACCCTGCAAGTGCTTCGCTCGCTGCGACAAGACAATGCGCGCGTCAATATCGTTAACCTGTCGCGTAACTTCGGAAAAGAAAACGCGCTGCTCGCCGGTATGGACTACGCTTCTGGTGATGCAGTGATAATAATGGATGCCGACCTCCAGCACCCCGTAACCGCGATTCCCGAAATGATATATTGGTGGACTCAGGGCTACGATGACGTTTATGGCCGTCGTTCCGACCGTGGTCGCGAATCATGGTTGCGCAAGCGCCTGTCGCTTATGTTTTACTCAATGCTCCAAAGCTCCACCCGCATAGAGATTCTTCAAAACGTCGGAGACTTTCGCCTGCTTGATCGCCGGGCCATTGATGCAATCCGCTCGCTGCGCGAAACCCAGCGCTACACCAAAGGCCTCTACTGCTGGGTTGGCTACAACAAAAAAGAATTCCTTTTCAAACAAGGCGACCGACTTGAAGGCAAATCATCCTTCAATTTCCGCGGCCTGCTCAATCTTGCCATCGAGGGCATTACCTGCTTCACGACCGCTCCGCTGCGACTCTCGGCAATCATGGGCTTCATTGCCTCCTTCATCGCGCTCATCTACATCATTATAGTGCTCATTAAAACCATATTTTGGGGAGAACCCGTTCAGGGCTATCCAACCTTAATCTGCACAATACTATTCTTCAGCGGCATCCAGCTCATTGCCTTAGGCATAACCGGCGAATACATCGGCCGCATCTTCAACGAAACCAAACGTCGTCCGCCCTACATCGTAGAATCATTCAACGAAACCAAACTCTAATGAAACCCAAGTATATATCGGCAGCAATCCTGCTAATAGTAGCCATAGTTATTGGCATTTTCTCATATAATACCGTATGGTTAGGCGATGACATAAACTACGCATTCGACTTCCGCGAGGATCATCGTGACGAAATAGTTTCCTCATTTACGCAAATAATCCAGTCAATGAACGCTCATTACATGACGGAGAACGGCAGACATGTTCCGCATATTTTGGTTTCATGTTTTTGCGGTCTATGGGGGCATTTGGCATTTGCGATAGTAAACGGATTATTCTACGTTGCGTTTATTTTGGCGCTATGCAAACTATGTAAGGTAACTCTAAGCAATGTCGTAGGACTACTATCTGTAACTATATTTGCACTTATTGTTTTCCAGACGAAAATGACACCATCATGTCAGATTGGGTACATATGGAATTTTACGGAAGCAATGATTTTCCTGATATTGTTCTTTACAACTAAAGAGAGGCATGATAGTTGGTGGCAGTTGGTATTACTTGGCGTGTATTCACTCATTGCAGGAAATGGCAATGAGGCGTTAAATATAGGTATATGTTGTGCCATGTGGATATTATTGTTGCAAAATAAGGGAGTTATGCCACGGCGGCAATATATTATGATGGCTTGTTTTTGTGTGGGAACCTTGGTCATATGTCTTAGTCCAGGTGCAAGAATGAGAGCGGCAGAGATTAATCGTGGAGCTATTTGGTTATATTACAGCATGGTGCATTTTTTTTTATATTTTAGAGCTACTTTTGTCATGATTGCTATAATTCTGTATAAAACTCGTTGTAGCACAGACAAAATGTATAGTATATACAAGGATAATTCATTTTATTTGCATATATGGTTGGTTATGCTTTTGTTCAATTTTGTTTTGGGTTTTCAAGGAAATAAGCAGGTATTTGGTGCAGAATTGGCGGCAATCATCGTGTCTATTCGTATTCTTAAAAATCATCGGTTCTCACCTATGTGGTTAGTAGTATCTTTATGCACCGTAGTCTTGATGTACTATAACAATGCAAAATTTTTGTTTAAGACCCGAAGGTCATACGATGAGATAGAGAAGCAATACGCACAATCCGAAGATGGAAGAGTATATGTTGATATAGATAACAGTAGTCACATGCTCAATGAATATACAAAATTCAATTATGATTTACCATTTTATGGATGTGATGGCTATCATTATGAAATATTAGAGAAATATTTTACTACGAAATATCCTGATAAGGATCCAATAAGAATCTTGCCGACGATGCTTAAGGGATGTGATAATAGGAGATTGAGTAATGGTGTATACAAATTGAAGCAAGAAGGGATCTATTTATTCATTCAAAATTCTTCAACTCCACAAATCCCTGTGGTCACAAGAGAGATTGATACTATCTTGTTCAGTAAGAAATATGAACCAACCGAAATAGATTTCACTGATGCTGTTTTATGGGAGTGTGATAATTGGAAAGCCTGCTATTTAGCAGACTATACCTATAAGATTCTTGAATTTTCAAAAGTTTCGTTCTCTCTTAATTAAGTTATTAATAGAAATAATCAATGAATAAGTTATTTAGAAATAGCAATGGGATTCATTATAATGGGATTCATTATAATGCAGTAATCCTTTTGTTTATGGCATTTGTTGCCGTTTCTTTTTTTATGAGAACATATTTTCATGAGCCGTCGGGCGATGAAGTATTGTATCAATATGTGTGGGAAAAAGATGACCCGACAGATTTGTGGCATCCCGACCACCGATTCGAAAGAAAGATAAGTTCTTTTGGAGAAATTGTTCAGACTCAGATTCTGCATTATCAGTTAGTTAATGGTCGTAGTTTAGTCCATGCAGTTGAACAGGCATTTACGAATCACGAGGTTGCCTTTGCTATTATAAACACTGCTGTCTTTTTATTATTCGTGGGTTTGATTGTCGGATTCGTAACAGATAAGAAGGAGTGGCGACAAAGTTTTATCCTGTGGTTTTGTATTGTGTTTTGTTTGTTGATATTGTTCCCATATCAAGAATCACTATGGACCTCAGTTAATTATGGTTTGAATTATCTATGGCCTGCAACCATTAGTATAGGCTTCCTTACAATTTGGCATAAGATAATTGAAAAAGGAATACACAAGTCGTGGAATATTCCCATAGCTCTATTTGCACTTATTGCAGGCTGGACACACGAAGGCTTTGTCGTCGCTTTAGCGGGAGGTACATTCTTGTATTATTGTATCAACTTGAAAAAATTTCGCGGTACGGCACTTTGGCTTTGTATCCCTTTTTGGCTGTCGGCGTGCGTAATGGTGTTTGCTCCCGGAAATGTAAATCGTTTTTTTCATGGAGGCGGCGATGCGTCATTTGTTATAAAAATTGCAAATGGTTTTGATAACGTATTGCATTTATGGATGTTCTGGCTGTTAGTCGCAGCTGTTATTGTTTTGTTATTTGCCGGCAAAAAAAGTCAACTTATCGGTTTTTGCAAAGCAAACGTGCCACTAATCTTGGTATTTATTGTGGAATTTGTGTTTTCTATTATTGCAAATACTGCTCCATATTCACACACAATGGTAGAACTTGTTGCCTTATTGCTCATGTTTCGTTACATATGCTTATTCTCAGAACCATCAGGTAAAAAAGTTGTGATAATAGGAGCGATTGCAACCGTACTATTTATAGGTCAGCAGTGTATATTGGTATCGGAAACGCTAAGAATATATCGATTTCAGCACTCCATTGTTGAAACTTATAAAACGAAAGGAGATAATGTTTTCCTAAAAGACAGTGTAAGTCCCATATCACGACCCTTTATTCGGCTACTGTCCGATAGACAGCAGTTGCTATATACGCTTACATATGCGAACACTCTGCATAAAACCAATGTGATTGAATTGCTAAAACCCGAAGATATGGTTGCTCTCAGCAATCCGTCGGAGTTTTTTGTAGACAAAAATCATTTTAGTGGTAATGCATACGCATATAAAGCACCAACAGGAGAGCATATTTGGCTAAATCCTGATTCTGTGCGTGTTGGTGATGAATTTGAGGCTGAACTTAAGCCGGTAGATTTCTTCCACGATGTGCAATTGTTGGTAAGAATTAAATTCGCATTGACTCCGGGAGCTTACAATATGAAGGAAAAACTGGAAATTGACACAATTGACTCACAATACGGCCGAGCATATCGAGTTCATCCGCTGCCGGTCCGAAAAATCAAGTCAATCAATTTAATTAGGAAATGAATTAATTAGGAAATGAATATATTTGATTCACTCTTTCGTATAAAAAACTCAGGCAGTCGAAAAGCGGAAATTATACGCTTTGCGCTGGTTGGCGGGATCGCTACGTTGCTGCAATATTTGTTTTATCTGATGTTTGTGGTTGCGTTTGCAGTTCAGCCCGAAGTTTCAACAGTGTTGAGCTACGGATTGAGTTTTATTGCCAATTTCTTTTTGTCGAACTACTTTACTTTCAGAACTCAGCCGAATAAGAAAAAGACGGTGTCGTTTGCTGTCAGTCATCTGATTAATCTTGGCTTACAGACCCTGCTGGTTTGGGTATTTTGTCATGTCATGCCTTCTCAATATGCCCTGATTCCGGCAATGGCAATCTGTATTCCATGTAATTTCGTCCTGGTTCGCTTTGCCCTGAAGTCCAAAAGATTTCAGTAAAGAGCGGCGGGTTTGAACCGTTCGCCAGAGAGGTTGCCGGGAGCGATTTGAGCGTTGCCTCTGACTGTTCCGAACCGTTCGCAGCTCTCGGCTTTTTCATTTAAGATTGCCTACTGGGAGTGAGGGCGTCTCGCACTCGCATCTGCGGCTAATGTGGGGCTTCGCGACGCAGCCGAGGGCGAGACGCCCTCGCTCCCAGCTTCGCGTCACTGTTAAAACACAAACTTTGGGGAAGTCGCTCATCGGTGTTGGAGTTCGTCTTTGGGGTGTCTGTGTTTGCAAAGTTATGAAAATTTTGCAAAAATGCGTAACTTTGCGGTGTTAAATACTGATTGATTATGGAACTGCCTCAGGACCCGTTTATTCTTTTGAGTTATGTAAATACCAAGTTGCGTGATGATTATTCGTCGCTCGGCGCTCTGTGTGATGACCTCAACGTTGACCGCGCCGCCCTCGAGGCGAAGCTCTCGGCTGCGGGCTTTGAATATATGCCCGAAATCAACCAATTTCGTTAAAAAAACTTTAACAGGTTGCGCAGGTAGCAGAAAAACATTAATTTTGCACTATGATTTCGCGAGTCATTAACGAAAAAGACATAGACAAGGTGCGTAACCTCCTGGTCGGGAGCGACAAAATTGTCATTACATGCCATCTGACCCCCGACGGCGATGCCATCGGCTCGTCGCTCGGTCTGATGCACACGCTCAACGCTATCGGCAAAAATGCCGTTGTTGTTACCCCCGACCTCGTGCCTAAGAGCCTGCAGTTCCTTCCGGGCGTTAAAGATACTTTGGCGTTCACCCGCCACGAAGAATACGTTACCCGGCTGCTGGCCGAAGCCGACCTGGTGTTCTGTCTTGACTTCAACGAGAGCCGCCGCGTTGACCGCATGGAGCCGGCTCTGCTTGCTTCCAAGGCTCCCAAGGTGATGATTGACCATCATCTCTATCCCGGCGACTTTGCCGACGTTATTATCTCGCACCCCGAAGCCAGCTCGACCTCAATGTTGGTTTTCAGGGTGCTATGCCGTTTGGAGCTGTTTGACCGCATTGACCGTCGCGCAGCCGAGTGTATCTTCACCGGGATGATGACCGATACCGGCAACTTCAGCTATAACTCCAACGAGCCCGACCTCTACACGGTTATTGCCGAACTGCTCCGCAAGGGTATTGATAAGGACGCCCTTTATCAGCGCGCCTGCAACACCTTTTCGGAATCTTCGCTCCGCCTCAACGGTTATGCGCTCAGCGAAAAGATGCAGATTTTCCCCGACCATCGCTGCTCGCTCATTACCCTCGACGAAAACGAACTCGCCCGCTTCAACTATGAAAAAGGCGACACTGAAGGCCTCGTTAACCGACCTCTGGCAATGCCCGAGGTCGTTTGGAGCATCTATCTGCGCCGCGATCCGAACCAAATCAAAATCAGCATGCGCTCCAAGGGTCAGTTTCCGGTCAACAAAGTCTGCAGCGAACTCTTCGGTGGCGGAGGCCACCTCAATGCCGCCGGCGCCGAGTTCAAAGGCTCGCTCCGGGAGTGTGTCGACATTCTGATCCAGGCCATGCCAGCCTATGATAAATATCTCCCCAAAACCAAGAACAAATGAAAAAGCTCATCAATAGCCTGCTCCTCGCCTGCCTGTTGCTCGCCGCCTCGGCCTGCAGCGACAAAGAAAGCTATGCCGACCTGCTGCGCGACGAAAATCATGCCGTCAACGCCTTCCTCGTTAACTACCCGGTGATTACTTCCGTGCCTGCCGACTCGGTGTTCGTTTCAACTGCCGACATCCTTGCCGACCCCGATTTTATTGCCGAGTTCGGCCCCGAGTGTGCCGACGAAGCCGAATTGCGCGAAGTGGCTATTAACCACACGCCCTTCTATCGCATCGACGACGATGGCTATCTCTACATGCAGGTAATCGACCCCGGCAAAGGCGCACGGGCAACCGACGACCAGACCATCTGGTTCCGCTTCACCCGCTATAACCTCAAGTATGCCTACGAATACGGAACCTGGGAAGCCTCCGGCAACGAACAAGACGTTGCGTCAACCCCCACCTCCTTCCGTTTCCGCAACACCTCGCTGGCCTTAACAACCGCCTGGGGCACCGGCATTCAGACTCCGCTCGAGTTCCTGCCGCTCAACTGCCATGTCCGCATGGTTATCAAGAGCTATCTCGGCCCGACCCAGGAAATATCGTCGGTTTATCCTTTCCTCTACAACATTCGCTACTATCCATCAAAAATTTAACCAAATTTACAATACCATCGCATTATGTCATTGATTAAATCAATCTCCGGCATTCGCGGAACCATCGGCGGCGCTCCCGGCGAAGGTCTTTCTCCGCTCGACGTTGTTAAGTTCACCGCCGCTTATGCCAAATTTATCCGCAAGTCATCGCCCGTTAAGAGCAACACCATCGTTGTTGGCCGCGACGCCCGTCTGTCGGGCCAGATGGTCGACAAGCTCGTTGTCGGCACCCTCATGGGCATGGGCTTCGATGTTGTTAACATCGGCCTCGCCTCTACCCCCACTACCGAAATCGCCGTTACCGGCGAGGGCGCATGCGGTGGTATTATCCTGACCGCCTCCCACAACCCCAAGCAGTGGAACGCGCTCAAACTCCTGAACCACAATGGCGAATTCCTCAATGCCGCCGAAGGCGCCGAAGTGCTTGCAATCGCCGCTGCCGACGACTACACGTTCGCTCAGGTCGACGACCTCGGCCACGAGTTCCTCAACACCACCTACGACCGCAAGCACATTGACTCCGTGCTGGCTCTGCCGCTGGTCGACGTCGAAGCTATCCGCAACGCCAACCTGACCGTTGCCATCGACGCCGTTAACTCCGTCGGCGGCATCATCATGCCCAAGCTCCTGCGCGCGCTCGGCGTTAAAAACGTTGTTGAACTCAACTGCGAAGCCACCGGCAAGTTCGCTCATACTCCCGAACCGATTCCCGAAAACCTCACTCAGATTGCCGACCTCATGAAGGAAGGCAAGGCCGACGTAGGCTTCGTTGTTGACCCCGACGTTGACCGTCTGGCCATCGTTATGGAAAACGGCGAAATGTTCGTTGAGGAATACACGCTCGTTGCCGTTGCCGACTACGTTCTTTCCCACACCCCCGGCCCGACCGTTTCCAACCTCAGCTCTTCGCGCGCTCTGCGCGACATTACCCGCGCCCACGGCTGCACCTACTCCGCTTCGGCTGTTGGCGAGGTTAACGTAACGACCGAAATGAAGCGCACCGGTGCCGTTATCGGCGGCGAAGGCAATGGCGGCGTGATTTATCCCGAACTTCACTATGGCCGCGACGCTCTCGTTGGCGTAGCCCTCTTCCTGACCCTCATGGCCAAGAGCGGCAAAAAGGTAACCGAGCTCAAGGCCGGCTATCCCCCCTATGCGATTGCCAAAAACAAAATCGAGCTGACCCCCGAAATCGACGTTGACGCAATTCTCGCTGCCGTTAAAGACAAATTTGCCGGCGAAGAAATCACCGACATCGACGGCGTTAAAATCGACTTTGCCGACAAATGGGTACACCTGCGCAAGAGTAACACCGAGCCCATTATCCGCATCTACTCAGAAGCCTCCACTATGGAACAGGCCGAAGAGCTCGCCGTTAAAATCAAAGACGTTATCAACTCGCTCGTAAAGTAAGTTAGTATCTGAGCGTGAAAAAACTCGTAATATTTGTGGCGGCACTGTTCGGTGTCGCCACTTTTTCGCCCCTGCGCGCCGAGCAGCGCGCCCTGGTGAGGCTCAGTGTCGTCAGCATGCGCGCGAAGGCCTCCCATGCTGCCGAGCAGGTTTCGCAGGCGCTGATGGGCACCCCTGTGACTGTTCTTGAACGCGGCGCAGAATGGTCGCGCGTGCAAACCCCCGACGGCTACTCCGGCTGGA
>JAAVDE010000041.1 GCA_014801955.1 Bacteroides sp.
ACGACTTTTTGACATATGCAAATCTTTTCTTTCGCAAAATTTTTATGTTGTACAGCATATTTTCGGCAAAAACCATTCCCTCAAACAATTATGCAAGCAAAAAAGTTTTTGAGTTTAACTTTCTTTAACATTAATTCTACGGCGAGCCTCGCGATTTTCGGGCGAATTGGGCTTATTGGGCCTACTGGACTAATTGGGAAAATTGGGGTAATTTTGGGGTAATTTTGGGGTAATTTTGGGGTAATTTTGGGGTGATTTTGCTAAAAAAAGTGGCGACCCCGGGTGGAGCCGCCACTTTTTTTGATTTTTTCGCTATTATTCTGCGTCGTCGAAGTCGAAATCATCGTCGAAATCGAACTCTTCGTCGTCAGTTTCGGAGTCGTCGGGAGCCATCGCCTCGAATTCGAGGGCGTCTTCGTCGGCAACACGGTGGTGGCCGTCGAGCGCACGATGGGTGATTGACTGCGCAAGCAGCTGGTTCGCCTCGGAGGTGATTTCGGCCCAAAGCATGTCTTTGAGCTGCTGGATGCCCATGCCGGTTACTGCTGACAGGAATACATGAGGCACACCCTCGGGGAGCGTCGGCTCGATTTCGGCGATAAGCTCATCGTCGAGCATATCGCACTTGGAAATGGCCAGCACCCTGGGCTTATCGGCCAAATCGGGGTTAAACTCGGTTAGCTCACGCTGAAGGATTTCGTATTGCTCGGAGATATTGTCGGCATCGGCAGGCACCATGAACAGCAACACGGCGTTGCGCTCAATATGGCGAAGGAAGCGCAATCCGAGTCCGCGCCCTTCCGACGCGCCTTCGATAATGCCGGGAATGTCGGCCATGACGAACGAGCGGTTGTCGCGATACGATACGATGCCCAACTGAGGCTCCATCGTCGTGAACGGATAGTCGGCGATTTTCGGCTTAGCCGCCGACACTGCCGAAAGCAGCGTTGACTTGCCCGCATTCGGGAAACCGACCAGACCAACGTCGGCCAGCAGCTTCAGCTCCAGAACAACGGTGCGCTCCAATGCCGGTTCGCCGGGCTGCGCATAGCGCGGAGTGCGGTTGGTCGAAGTTGCGAAATGCCAGTTGCCCAGACCTCCGCGGCCTCCTTTGAGCAAAACGATTTCCTGACCGTCGTCGGTCACTTCGGTGATATACTCGCCGGTTTCGGCGTCGAACACAACGGTGCCACACGGAACTTCGATGATTCTGTCCTCGCCATCCTTGCCGAACGAGCGGCCTGCACCACCCGATTCGCCATTGGTGGCGAAAATATGGCGCTGATACTTGAGCGGGAGCAGCGTCCACATGTTGCGGTTGCCACGAAGAATAACGGAACCGCCCTTGCCGCCGTCGCCGCCGTCGGGACCGCCTTTAGGAACATATTTCGCACGATGGAAGTGTCGGGAACCGGCGCCGCCCTTTCCCGAGCGGCACTGGATTTTAACGTAGTCTATAAAATTGGAGTCTGCCATGATTCTTGCAAAGTTACAATTAATTTTTCACACTTGCAATTTTCTTTATCAGAAACCGCCGGACAGACGCCGGATGTGTTTACTATTATTTATGAACGCGCGCGCGTGAGTGGCCGGTACATCCGGCACAACTTCGGCAGAGCCGTCGAGCTGAAAGGTTTCGTTGCCGTAGCCAAACACTCCCGCATCACAATAATAGATGAGGTTCAGCGTGAACGTGCCGGTTTCGGCGTCGAAAGTGCTGAGGTTCTTGGCTGATGCGTCGCCGTTGTAGATATACAGGCTCGAAACCGAAATCATTCCGTAGTCGGCATCTTCCATGAAGTCCTGCTCGGGCACGGTCAGGGTCTTACCGCCATCGGCGGAGGTGAAGTGCAGGAAAGTCGACCAGCTGTCGGGGTCATCATAGTCATCAAGCCACTGCAGCTGAAACTGAACGTTGTTGCTGTTCGACTCATTAGAGCGCGAAATCAGCCGGACAGGATATTCATCGCCCTGGAGCAGCAGCGAGAACTGATAGGTGCCTACCCCATCTTCGCTGCCAAAAGGCATCCATTCCGACCAGTTGGCGCGGCAAATCGTTACCTGCGTCGAGCTAATGGCATATTGATTGGCGCTGAGTTCGCTAACGGCGATATTGAGTTCATAGTCCGTTCCTTCGACGAGCGATTCGCCATTGAAGGTAATCTCAACAGGCGCCGAGACGCTGCCTGCCGGAATCACAACCTCGGCCGGCACGGAAAACAGCTCCGACGGATCGGTCGTTTCCAGCTCAACGCGCTGCTCGCCCGCCGCCTCGCTCTTGGGGCGGAAAAGCTCAACAACCACTGAATTGACGCCATCTTCGACCTCAAACGCTTCGGCGCTGCGCGCAAAATAGACGCGCTGACCGGCAACCGTTGGGTCCGACGGCTGATACTGGGGTTCGGACTTGCCGTCGCAGGCGCCGAGGCCGATAACGGCCATGAGCGCTGCGGGAATATATGCTGCTAATTTCATAATGTTCTACTGGCTTTATATTTTTCTTAGTAAACAATATCTTGAACGGGGCTGGGCTGAGGCACGGGCGGGTTGTTGGCGCCGCTGGTAAAGAGCTTGTTACCGTTGATTTCGAGGTTAGGGATGGGGAGGATGAAAATCTGGTCGTCGGCCGGAATATTGTAGCAATAATTCGGTTCGAAGCCGCCGCCGACGCGGTCGCAGCCCTTGTGGAGACGCAGGTAGTCGAAATAGATTCGGCCTTCGCCAAAGAGTTCTACCCGACGCTGGCGGAAGCACTCTTCCTGCACCTCGGCAGCCGACGAGCCCACGCTGAACGCAGGGTCGCGATACTGATTCACGAACGAGGTCAAAAGCGCCGCGCCGTTGCCGCCGGCCATCGCAGTGGCTTCGGCCTCGATGAGATACATTTCTTCAACGCGCATCAGAGGAACGTCAGAGGCGTTCTGGGTAGTGCCGACCACGCCCTGATACGGTGCGAACTTCACCTGCGTAAAGGCCGGCGCACCCTGGCGGGCGCAATATGCGGCCTGCTGTTCCGTCAGGTTCTCGCTCTGACCGTCGGCGTCGAGGAACCAGCCGCGGCGCACGTCGGTTTCAGGAATCTCGCCAAACAGCTTGCGGTTAATGCCGCGCCAAGCGCCGACGGATGCGTAGCCGTAGTTGAGCGAACCCATGTGTGACGGAAAGTTGCAAATGCCGGTCAGAACGACTTCGTCGGACTCGGAGATGGCAATGCCCCACATCCAGTTAGCGGCGTCGATTGAATTGAAACCGGGCATGGCGGCCTCGGCCATAGTCAGCGGACGGCCGGCAAATGCGTCAATAGCGTCGCGGGCATCGGTGGCCGCGTCGGCCCACTGCTCTTTGACCAGATTGACGCGGGCGCGGAGGCCATAGGCCGTTGCGAGCGAAACGAAGCGCTTGGGCTTATTTTCCAACACTTGCTCGGGGCGGATTCCGCTGGCCGAGATGAGTTCGATTGCGCGGTCGAGGTCGGATGAAATCAGGTCGTAGACCTGCTCGACGGTTGCGCGTGGAGTGCCGTTGCGCAGCACCTCCTCCTGGTTCTTTTCAGTAATCAGCATTACGCACGCGTCGGACTCATGGCCAACATAGGGGAACTGAAACAGCTGCGCCAGAGTGAAGTAGGCATTCGCGCGCATTGCCAGCGCCTGGCCCAGATAGAACTGAACGGTCGGATCGGTCGTGTCGGCGTTGATGTCGCCGATAGCCGTGTTGCAGGCCAGAATCTGGTTATAGTTATACTGCCAGGCCATGCGGCTGGCATAGCTGTTGGTGTTGCAGTCGCTGAACGCCATGAAGGTGCGGAAATGGTTATAGCCGGAGAAGGTCGAAACCATGTCGGCGGTTCGGCAGTCCAGGCCCAGCATAAGAGCCGGAATACCGAAGTCGCTGTGGATTTCCTGGCCGAAAGCCTGATCCCAGGTTGAAAACAGGGCGGCGATGCCTGCGATGCCGGCCTGGGTCAGCGCCGGGTTCTGCTCCTTTGCGTCTACTTTCTGCTCCTCGGTCAGGTTGGAGTTCATGGGAATGGTGTCCATGTCGTAGCAGCCGTTGAGGGTCGCCGCCAGGGCGATGCCGGCCAAAGCGAGGCCGATATATTTTGATTTCATAGTTGTTTGAGCGGATGAATTAAGTTATTAGAATTGAATGCGGATGCCGCCGGAAATGGTTCGGATAGGCGAATAAGTCGAGTTGTCGGAGTTAACGTAGCCCTGGCGCGGGTCGAGGCCGCGGCGCTTGGTCCAGAGGGCAACGTTTTCGGCGGCGCCATAAATTCGCAGGCTCTCGATGCCGACTGCTTTAGTCCACTTGGAGGGCAGAGTGTAGCCCAGCGTAATGTTGTTGAGCGAAAGGAAATTGCTCGAAACCAGGAAGCGGTCGCTGGTGGAGTTGGTATAGGTGTCGGCGCTGTTCAGGCGGGGAACGTCGGTATCGGTGTTCTGCGGAGTCCAGGCCTGGAGCATATCAACGTGCCAGTTCTGGCCCAGGTTGTCGGCAGCGGCGGAGTGCATGAGGGCCTGATAGGTATAGTCTAGAATCCGGCCGCCTGCCTGATAGGCGAAGCTCATCGAAAAGTCGATTCCCTTGAAGTAGAGGTTGGTTCCGAAACCGCCGTAGACCTTAGGCATGATATTGCCGGTTGCCTTGCGCGATTCGGCAATGCCCTTGGCCGGGTTGCCGGCATAAGCGTCGTCCCAGTTGGTCGTAGTGAACTGCTTCGAGGTGATTTCGGGGTGGGCATTCATCCATTCGTCGGTATATTCGGCGCGATAGAGAGCCTGGCCCGTTGTCTTATCAACTCCGGCATACTGCACCAGATAGAGGTTATACATCGATTCGCCTTCGCGGAACACGCGGTTGCCCGTTTGCCACTGGCCATCCTTGACCAGGTCCTTCGGCAGTCGGATAACACGGTTGCCGGCGGTTGTCAGGTTTGCGTTAACGCTCCACGAAAAGTCCTTTGAATTGAAAATATTATAGTTCAACTCGATTTCAACGCCATAGTTGCGCATCGAACCAACGTTGGTCGGATAGCTCGAATAGCCGAGCGAGGCGGGAGCCGGAAGGAAGAAGAGCATGTCGGAAACCTGGCGCTGATAGTACTCGATCGAGCCGTCGAGCTTGCCCTGCCAGAGGCTGAACTCAAAGCCGGCGTTGAGCGAATTGGAGGTTTCCCAGGTAATATCGCGGTTGCCTTTATAAACGAGGGTTGCGTCGGTCCAAACGCCGTTGGCGCCCGTTACCTGGAACTGGTCGGCCCAGGCATAATAGTAGCGCGACTCAGCGCCGAGGTTATCGTTGCCGTTCTGGCCGAACGACGCCTTGATTTTCAGTTGGTCGAGCCAGTCAACGTCCATCATGAACGCCTCCTTGGCCATGTCCCAGGCGCCCGACACCGAGAAGAAGTTACCCCAGCGGTGGCCCGGAGCGAAACGCGACGAAGCGTCGCGGCGATAGGAAGCATGGAAGAAATAGCGGCCGTCGTAGTTATACTTTGCGCGGGCAAAAATGCCGCGGGTGGTGTAGTCGATGTCGCGGCCGCCGCCGGTGTCGCGCATGTCAATAGTGTTCGAAACGTTCCAGCCGTCGGGAACATAGAGGTTATAGCCCACGCCATAGAGCTTCTCCGACTTGAGGTTATAGGTTTCATAGCCGACCATGAGGTCCATGTTGTGCTTATCGGCGAAAGTGCGGTTATACATTGCCATTGCCTGGAGGTTGACCGAGCGGGAATGGGTCGTTGCCTGCTGGGCCGAGCCGCCCGATTCAGCCGACTGGCCATAGAAGGGGTTGCCAACGAGGTGGGCGCGGTCGGAGCTCATCCAATAGCCGGCGTTGCCAACGATTGTGAGGCCGGCCAAGGGAGTCAGCGTAACGTTCCACTTGCCGTCGAAAATATCCGACAGATACTCCGACTTGTCATAGGCCAGCTTGCCGGCGGGGTTTGACAGGCTCAGCCAGTTGCGGCTGCGATAGGGAGCGGTGCTGTTAGTGCCGTAGTCATAGATGGGCAGGCCATAGTTGCTGTCGATCAGAACCTTGCCGGCAGCGTCGCGAACAAAAATCGGATAAACCGGTGCGATCTGGTTAACTACGAAAAACGCGTTGGCCGACGAAGTTGCCGCATCCAGGTCATTATCGCCCGGATAGTCGCTGCGGGTGTTGGTGTAGCTCATCGTGGTTCCGATTTTCAACCAGGGTTTGGCCTGATAGTCAACCGTTGCACGGGTCGACAGGCGGTTAAACGACGAATTGCGGATAACACCCTCGTCGCCCAGGTAGCTGGCGGCGGCATAGTATTTGATTTTATCGGTGCCGCCGCTGACGCTCAGCGAATAATCCTGGCGCAGACCGGTGCGGAGCGTATTATCGGCCCAGTTGTCGGGAGTGTAGAAATAAGTGCCGTCGCTATAGCCGAGAGTGGCATTCGGATTCAGGCGACCGGCGCGGTTAAACAGAAACTCGCCCTCGGGGACATTATAGATCTGATAGCCGGTGGCGGTCAGCGCTGCAGCCGACGCCGTACGCCAGGCGCGGTCGGCGCTATAGCCGGGCGTAGCCGCATATTGGTTATAGAGGCCCTGATACATCATTTCGTAGTATTGAGCCGTTGACTTGATAACATTATAGTTAGGCACGCCGCGCATGTTGGCGCCCCAGCGGGCATCGAACGAAATCTTGGCCGTGCCTTCGGCGCCGCGTTTGGTCGTTATTAAGACTACGCCGTTGGCGCCTCGCGCACCATAGAGAGCGGTCGAGGCGGCATCTTTCAGAACCGTCATCGACTCGATTTCCGACGAAGCGAGGTCGGAGATAGCGCCGTCGTAGGGAACGCCGTCAACAACATAGAGGGGGTCTTGCGACGCATTGATCGAACCTACGCCGCGGATTCTCAACTTCGGCGAGCCGCCGGGGCGACCGTCGGAGCTGAGCGTCTGAACGCCGGCAACCTTGCCCTGGAGCACCGAAGTAACCGACGTTGCCAACGCATCGGCAATCTGGTCGGCCTTAACGACCGAAGCCGAACCGGTGAACTCGGCTCGCTTCGCAGTTCCGTAGGCAACAACCATAACTTCGTCGAGGCGATTCTCGCCGGTCGACAGATAAACGACTACCTTGCCGTCGGCAATCGCAACGTGCTTAGTCTGATAACCAACATACGATACCTGCAGCTCGGTGCAAGACTCCGGCACTTCGAGCGAAAAATTACCATCGAGGTCCGTTGCCGTGCCCTGGCCGCTGCCCTTGGGGAGCGGCATCACCGTAGCGCCGATCAGCGGCTCATCATCACCCTCTGCCAGCACCGTGCCGGTCACCGTTCGGTTGGCGGCCACTGCATAGGCCGAGCAAATCACGCTGGCCACAAAAAACAATAAAAACTTTTTCATTTATAAACAGTTAAAACGGAATTAAGTTAATGCGATTGAATCTCAAAAATAGTTAATATTCAAAAAACTTTCTGAATATAAAACCCCGCCGGGCAGATTTTGTTCACTCGGCGGCAGCCCGAGGGCAAAAAAAGTCGCTGGCTTCAATAAGGTCGTTAGGGTCGTTAAGGACTTTAAGGTCTTTAAGGACTTTAGGGGACTATGATTGGAGCGGAGGGCGGAATTGCTAATTACTAATTGCTAATTGATTGGGGGGTGGGATTTGGAGAATTGGGAGAAAAGGCGTAAATTTGCGGAGATTATGAAAGCTAAGTTGATTTTTGTAGCGTTAGGGTTGGCGCTGATGGCGCCGATGACGCAGGCGGCGAAGCGCCGAACGGTGAAGCCGAAGTTTACGACTGAGGAGCTGATGGCTCAGGCTTCGCAGGCGTTTTTGGATTATGACGTGGCGTTGGCGAATGAGAAAATCGCGGCGCTGCGGGCCGATAAGAAGGCTGACCAGGAGGTCGTTGACGTTCTGGCCCGCCAGGTTGGACGCATGGATGAGATGATTCAGCGCGTTCAGGATGTTGCTATCATTGATTCGATTAACGTTGACCGCGAGGATTTTTTCCGTTATTATCGGCTGGCGCCGAGCGCCGGGCGGCTGATGGGCCGCGGTGAGCTGGCGCCGGAGCTGACGGCGGCGGAGGAGACCGTTGTGTTCACTCCGGAGGAGGGGTCGGTTATGATCTGGGGCACGGACGAGGGGCTGGTGGAGAGTCAGCGCCTGACGGACGGCTCGTGGGACGCGCCGCAGCCTCTGGGCGATGCGGTCAACGCAGGCGGAGTTGCGAATTATCCGTTTTTGCTGGCCGACGGCACTACGCTTTATTTCGCCACGGATGGCGAAAATTCGCTCGGCGGCCTTGACCTTTATATTACGCAGCGCCAGCGCGACGGGTTTGCGTTGCCGCAGAATATGGGCATGCCGTATAATTCACCGTATGACGATTATATGTTGGCCATCGACGAGGAAACGGGCGCCGGCTGGTTTGCCACGGACCGCAATCAGTTGGGCAATATGGTTACGATTTATGTTTTCGTTCCGTCGGAAACGCGCGTGAATATTAACGTTGACGCGCCGGACCTGGTTGAGCGGGCACGCATCGGGTCGCTGTCGTCGCCGCTGACTGCGGAGCAGCAGGCTCTGCTGGAGCGGATTGGCAATATTGCCGAGGGGGTCGCGTTTGGCGATGCCGATACGACGCCGGATTTTGAGTTTACCCTGCCCGACGGGCGTGTTTACACGCGCTGGGATGATTTCAAGCAGCCTGCCGCGCGCCGGCTGATGGAGAACTACGTTGATGCTGCCGGGGAGTTTGATGCCGACCGGCAGGCGCTGGAGCGTTTGCGCCAACGCTATGCGGCGGGTTCGACCGATGCGGCGCAGGGGATTCTGAGGCTGGAAAAGAAGCTGCGCGCTTCGGGCCAGACGATGAAAAAGCTGGCTAATCAGGTTATTGAAGCCGAGTTGAATTAGGAATCACCCACATACAAAAAAATACAGTGTAATCGCGTATGCTTGACCGCCTTATCAGTGCCGACCAAAGCGCCCTGCTCTGGTTTAACGGCTACCACACTCCGCTGCTGGATTCGGTTATGATGACCATAACGGGAAAGTGGACGTGGGTGCCGCTATATGTTATTTTGGTGGGGATTCTGTTTTGGCGCTGCGGCTGGCGGCGCGCGCTGGTCATGCTGGCAGGGATTGCGCTGACAATTACGCTGAGCGACCAGATTTGCGCTTCGTGGCTGCGCCCGATGGTCGGGCGGCTGCGCCCGGCCGACCCGCTGAATCCGCTGTCGGCGATGGTTCAGACGGTCGGGGGCTATTGCCCGCGGTCGGGAAGTTTTCCGTCGTGTCATGCGGCCAACACGTTTGCGTTGGCAACGTTTCTGAGCCTGGCGCTGAGAATGAGGCCGATGACGTGGTTTTTGTTCGTGTGGGCCACGGTGGTTTGCTGGTCGCGGCTCTATCTGGGCGTTCATCATCCGGGCGATATTCTTGCGGGCGCGGCTATCGGCTCGGCAATTGCCGCGGGCGTATTTTTTGCGGCGTCGAAGATTCGCTTCGGTCGCCGCGGGGCTGCGGCCATAGCTGCAGCGGTGCTTGCGGTCGGCCCGGCAGGCGCACAGAAGTTTGAATGGGGCGGCGAGTTCGGCGCATTTTTCGACAACCGCGAGGGTAACGCCGTTCACACGGCGGCGGAGACCTATTTTCTGACGCGTCTGGCGCCGGAAATCGGAGTGTCGTTCAACGGCGGCGAGCATCGGGTCATGGGCGGAGCGGTTTACACGCAGCCCATCGGCTGCGAATGGGATGGCCACGTTATTTCGCCGACGCTATATTACCGCTACGAGGGGAAGCGCTTCAGCGGTTCGCTGGGCATGTTTCCGCGGCGGCAGCTGATTCGGCGCCTGCCGGAGTATCTGGTCAGCGATTCGACGCGCTATTTTCAGAATAACCTGCGCGGGGCGCTGCTTCAATATCAGACGGGGCTGGGGTTCATGGAATTTATTTGTGACTGGCGCGGAATGCAGACCACCAGGCGCAGAGAGGCTTTTGCGGTTATCCTGACCGGCGAATACCGCCATCCGGGCGGGCTGCTGCGGGCCGGGGGCACGGCGATGCTCAATCATCTGGCAAAGGTTAAGAACGCGCCGGCCGACCAGTTCGTTGTTGACAACATGATTGTTAACCCCGCGGTTGGCGTTGATTTCGCGGGGCTGCTCAGGCCGTGGAAGAACTGGAAGGAGCTTGAGCTCTCAGTTGGCCCGCTGGCATCGCTGACGCGCGACCGCGCCGACAACCGCTGGCGCAGCGCGGTCGGCGTGCGCGCCGAGCTGAGTGCCCGGTTTTGGCGCATCGGGCTGCGCAACGTTGCGTGGGCGGGCAATGCTCCGCTGTTTCCGCTCTATGGCCGGTTCGGTGCGCAGCTGAGCGAGGGTGAGCCTTTTTATGAGTCGAGCTGGTATAACCGCACGGAGGTATCGGCCCTGTTGCTGCGGTGGCGCAACATCGTTGATTTGCGCGCAGAACTGGATTTCCATTGGGCCGACCGCTCGGACTTTATGTTTTATCAGAGAATACTTTTAACCGTTACGATATAAAAAAAGACAGAGAATATGACAAACCTGCAACAGCTGCTGATTGAACGGCGTTCGATCAGAAAATATACGGACCAACCGCTCAGCCCCGAGACCGTTAAAACGATTCTTGAGGCCGGACTGCTTTCGCCGACCGGCAAGAATTGCCGCGCCTGGCATTTCATTGCCGTCGAGGAGCCGACGATGCTCGAACGCCTGGCTCAGTGCAAGAGCTCGGGCGCACTGCCCGTTGGTCGCTGCAAGTTGGCCGTAGTCGTTGCCTGCGACGTTACGGAATCGGCAACCTGGATTGAAGATGCGTCAATCGCCGCGGCCTATATGATGCTGCAGGCCCGCGAACTCGGAATCGGCTCCTGCTGGATTGAGGTTAACGGGCGTCTGGCCGAAGATGGCACCCCGGCGGAAGACGTTGTCAGCGAGCTGCTGGGCATGCCCGAGCAGGTTCAGCCGCTCTGCATCCTTGCGATGGGCTACCCCGACGAGGAGCGCCAGCCGCAAAACACCGAGAAGCTGCGCTGGGAGAACGTTCATATCGGCCAATTCTGATGCGCGTCAGCTTTATCGGCGCCGGCAACGTTGCAACGCGCTTTGCCGAGCGCCTCGAAGAGTGCGGAGTCGAGGTCGTTCAGATGTGTTCGCGCACGCTGACGCCGGTTTCGGAACTTGACCCCACAGCGGTCGATGCGGTTATCATTGCCGTCAGCGACGACGCCATCGCCCCGATTCTCGATTCGATACCGTCGGCGGGCGGTGCTGTGTGGCTCCACACGGCGGGTTCGGTCGGCATCGACATTTTCGACCCGGCGAAGTTTCCGCGCCGCGGCATTCTCTATCCGCTGCAGACCATGTTGAAAGCGAGCGAGGCCGACTGGTCGAAGGTTCCGCTGCTGGTCGAGGGCGACCCGCTGGCCGGCGAGCTGGCGCGGCTGATGTCGCCGTCGGTTGCCGAGCTGGACTCCGAATCGCGGCGCCGGCTCCATGCGGCAGCGGTTATTTGCTGCAACATGGCAATGTATCTTTGGTCGCTCTCGGAGGAGCTGACCGACCGGGCGGGCCTGGACTTCGACATGTTGCGCCCGCTGATTGAACTGACGGCTCGGCGCGCGCAGGAAATGAGCCCCGCGGCGGCCATGACCGGGCCGGCCAAGCGCGGCGACGAGCAAACGATGCGCAAGCACCTGGCGGCGCTCCCGGCGGAAATCGGCGAGGTTTATAAGTTTCTGTCAAATAAAATGCTACAACAGTTTCACCCTGAAATTCAGCTATGATACCATATGATCTCAAGAAGCTCCGCGCGTTCGTTTTCGACGTTGACGGAGTTTTGTCGCCCAACATGGTGCCCATCGACGCCGACGGCGCTCCGGCACGCATGGCCAACGTTAAAGACGGCTATGCGATGCAGCTGGCCGTTAAACACGGCTATAAGCTCTGCATCCTGACCGGCGCCGACACCGAGTCGGTTCGCCGACGCTATAGCCTTTTGGGCATACAGGATATATTTTTGAAGGCGGGCAACAAGCTGCCGATTTTTGAGCAGTGGGTGGCCGACAACGGCCTGGAGTTCGAGCAGGTTGCCTACTGCGGCGACGACGTGCCCGACATTCTTTGCATGAGGCGCGCGGGGCTGAGCATCGCGCCGGCCGACGCCTCGACCGATGCCAAGGAGGCGGCCAAATACGTTTCGCCGATAGCCGGGGGCCACGGCATTGCGCGCGACTTGATTGAGGAAACCATGCGTGCCCAAGGGCAATGGCTCCATGTTGACACGGCCTATGGATGGTAAGCGCTACGTTTTGGCCAGCGGCTCGCCGCGGCGCCGCGAGCTGCTGGGAATGCTCGACGTTGAGTTTCGGGTCGACACGTCGCGCTCGGTCGACGAGGTAGTGCCCCCTACCCTGCCGGCTGCCGAGGTGCCGGCATATCTATCGCGCCTGAAGGCGCAGCCCTATATGGCCGGGTTAGAGCCGGACGAGATTCTGATTACGGCCGACACGGTTGTTATTCTCGACGACCGCGTTATCGGCAAGCCGAAAGGCGCCGACGACGCGCGCCGCATTTTACGCTCGCTGGCAGGCCGGACCCACAGGGTCGTTACCGGGGTCAGCATAGGCCGCCCCGACGGCTCGCTCGAAACCTTTTCAGACACTACGGAGGTGGACTTCGACGAGCTGACCGACGCCGACATCGATTACTATGTTGAGAACTACCGCCCGCTGGACAAGGCCGGCGCCTACGGCATTCAGGAATGGATCGGCGCGGCGGCGGTGAAGGGTATCCGCGGGTCGTTCTATAACGTTATGGGGCTGCCGGTCCACAGGCTTTTCCTGGCGCTCAGGTAGGTCAGCTGCTTTTTTGCGTAGACGCGGGTGTTTTTTTGGATGCGGGCAATGGCCGTCGGGAGGTCCCAGACGCCGTCGAAATAGGCAAACAGCTCCTTGAAGCCCACGGTGTTGAGCGAATTGAGGTTACGCAGGGGGTAGACGTTTCGTGCTTCGTCGACCATGCCGTCGGCAACCATTTTTTCGACGCGGCGGTTGATGCGGTCGAAGAGTTCGGCGCGGGGCGGCTCAAGAACTGAGAGCCTGACGCGGAAGGGGCGCTGCTTGCGGCGCCCGGTGCGGAGGGCCGACACGGGGCTGCCGCTCTGGCGAATGATTTCGAGGGCATGGACCAGGCGACGATGGTTGTTGGGGTCGGCCTGGGCGAGATAGGCGGGGTCGAGGCGCTGCAGTTCGCGGCGCACCCCTTCGATACCCTCGCGCTGGAAGAAGTCGAGGGTTTCAGCACGCACCGATTCGGAAATCGTTGGCAATTCGTCGAGGCCGACGAGCAGGGCGTTGATATACATCATTGAGCCGCCGCAGACAACCACCTGGTCCAGGCCGCGGCTCTCCATGTCGGCAATCAGGCGCAGCGCGTCCTGCTCGAAACACGCGGCTGAATAGTAGTCGGTGAGTTCGAGCGACTGAACCAGATGGTGGGGCACACGCGCGAGTTCCTCGGGCGTGGGGCAGGCGGTGGTTATCGGAATATGGCGATAAATCTGGCGCGAGTCGGCTGAGATTATTTCGCAGCCAAGGCTCTCGGCCAGATTTATGGCGGCAACGGTTTTGCCTGATGCGGTCGGGCCGGTAACGACGTTAACGGTCAGCATAGACCGACCAGTCGACCCAGTTAGACGAGGGCCAGCGCCAGGAGTCGAGGAGCGCAACGGGCAGCTGCTTGTCGGACCACACCTGGAGAATAGAGCCGGGCTCGGTTGCCTTGATGCAGTTGGCGTAGCCCTTGGGAACGCAGAGAACTTCGCTCTTTTTGTCGGAAATATGGAAGATTTCGGGCTTGAGGTCGGGCGAGGGGTTCTCCCAGTCGTCGATTTTGACGAAGGCCATTACGAAGCCGCCGCGGACGCAGTGGAACCACTTGCGCTCGTTTTGGTGGCCGTGCCATCCGCGAACAACAGTGTGGTCGGGATGATGAATAGTATAGGTTCGCTCAACGCCCTCGAGGTGGAAGTCATTGAGGGATATGATTGTTCCGCGGTGGTCAACGAAAATTTCGCCGGGGATAGATGTTACCATAAAGTCGATTTATCTGTATTTTTGATTTGATTGAGTAGCGTCGTTGGTCAGAATGGAGAGATAGGAGGCATAGCGGCTTTGGGCGATGCGATGGTCGTTGAGCGCGCGGATAACCGCGCATCCGGGCTCGCCCTCGGTGTGGGTGCAGTTGGAAAAGCGGCAGTTGCGCGACTCCTCGAAGATTTCGGGGAAAAAGTGGCCGACCTCGTATTTGTCGAAGTCGAGAGTTCCGAAGCCGCGAACGCCGGGCACGTCGATCAGGCGTCCGCCGCCGGGGAGGTCATACATGTGGGAGGAGGTCGTCGTGTGGGTTCCCGAGTCGGTTGCGTCGCTAACGGCAGCCGTCGCGGCGGCAGCGCCGGGAATGAGGGCATTTATGATGCTCGATTTGCCAACGCCGGAGTTGCCGGAGAGGAGCGAGGTTTGGCCGGCAAGAAGCTCGCGCAGGGTGTCGAGCCCCTGGCCGGTGCGGACGCTGGTCAGCACGACCGGATAGCCCACGGTTCGGTAGAGATTGGCCACGGCCTCGAGCAGGGCGACGTCGTCGGGCTCGGTCAGGAGGTCGATTTTGTTGATAACGAGCATTGCGGGAATGTCGTAGGCCTCGGCGGTTGCGAGGAAACGGTCGATGAAGGTGGTCGACGTTTCGGGATGGACGAGCGTTGCAACGAGGATTGCGCGGTCAATGTTGGCGGCGAGTATGTGGCTTTCCTTGCTGAGGTTCGATGCGCGGCGTATAATGTAGTTGCGGCGGGGTTCGATTGCCGTTATGTAGGCGATTTCGCCGTCGGAGGCATGGGTGAACACGACGCGGTCGCCCACGGCGACGGGGTTCGTTGTTCGGATTCCTTTAATGCGCAGGTTCCCCTTGGCGGCGCAGAGCACCGGGCTGTCGGCGCCGTCGGGCAGAACTTCATAGCGGCTGCCGAGGTTTGAGATAACAAGACCGGTCATTCAGTGAATAATAAGTTCGGTTATAACGCCGGGAGCGCCGGCAAATTCGTTGAGAGAGTCAATCAGCGAGGAGCGCATGAACATGAGGTCGGCCTTGACGGCGGCCGAGGAGATGAAAACATGGATTGCGCCCGACTCGGTCACATAGCGGCGCGTTGTCAGCGCATTGACGCCGGGGCCAACAACGTTGACCCAGTTGGTCAGCGCCCTATAGCGGGCCGCGTCGGCCTGATGGCCGGAGCGGGCAAAGACCTCGTTGATGATGTCGCCTATAGGCTGGGCTTCAGTCTTTTTCATTGGAGGAGTGGAGAGGAGTGAAGTTACCGCTGCTCACCTCCCAGAGGCGATAGTCGCCGCCGGAGCGGGCCATTATTTCGTCGAGGTGGGAGCGGTTGGTGTCGGTAATGAAAATCTGGCCGAACGCCGGGTCGCCGACGAGCTGAACAATGCGCTCAACGCGCGTTGCGTCGAGTTTGTCGAAAATATCGTCGAGCAGCAACAGGGGCTTCATGCCGGTAGCTTCGGCCAGGAACTCATATTGCGCCAGGCGCAGGGCTATGACAAAGGTTTTGCACTGGCCCTGGGAGCCGGTGCGGCGCATTTCCATGCCGTTGAGGGTGAGTTCGATGTCGTCGCGATGCGGGCCGGCGGAGGTGTGGCGCAGCGCAAAGTCGCGGGCGGCGTGGTCGGCCATCATCGCCGAATATGACTCGGCGCGGGCAAGCTGGGAAACGTAGGTCAGCCCCGGAGTTTCGCCTTCGCCGCTGATGCGCTCATAGAACTTGCGGAAAATAGGCAGCAGGCGCTCGACCCAGCGGGTGCGCGCCTGCGTAATATAGATAGCCGCAGGTTCCATCATCGCCTCGATGGCCTCGAACATGGCCGGGTCGGAGATGGAGTCCTTCAGCAGGCGGTTGCGCTGCTCGAGGCCGTGGGCGTAGCGGATGAGGGCGTCGAGATAGCGGGCGTCGCCCTGGCTGATTACCATGTCCATCCAGCGGCGGCGCTCGTCGGGGCTTTCGCGAACGAGGTCAACGTCGGCGGGCGACACCATTACCAGCGGAAACGCGCCGATGTGTTCCGACAGTTTCTGATATTCCTTGCCCTTGCGTTTGAGGCTCTTGCGCTTGCCCTCGGCCAGGCCGAGAGTCAGGTCTTCGTCGACTCCGCGGCGCTCATAGGATGCCTTTACCAGGGCAAACTGCTCGCCGGTACGAATCAACATCGAGTCGGGCACCCGACAGAAGCTCTTGGTGAAGCTGAGCGTGAAAATTGCGTCGAGCAGGTTGCTCTTGCCCATGCCGTTATGGCCCAGCAGGCCGTTGACCTTGGGCGAGAACTCCAAGCGCGCGCGCCCGATATTCTTGAAGTTATCTATTGCGAGCGAGCGGAGGAGCATCAGCCTTCGTAGACGTAGGTTCCGATGGGTTCGCCGGCAAGAACCTTGTTGAGATTGCCGGGGGTGTCCATGTCGAACACGATAATCGGGAGCTTGTTCTCCTTGCAGAGGGCGGTGGCGGTAATGTCCATCACCTTCAGGCCGCGGGCGATTACGTCGTTGTATGTTATGCGGTCAAACTTGGTTGCAGAGGGGTCCTTCTCGGGGTCGGCAGTGTAGATTCCGTCAACTCGGGTGCCCTTCAGCATAACGTCGGCCTCGACTTCGATTCCGCGAAGGGCGGAGCCGGTGTCGGTCGTGAAGAACGGGTTGCCGGTTCCGCACGAGAGGATTGCAACGCGACCGGCCTCGAGGGCGCGGATGGCTTTCCACTTGCTGTAGTGCTCGCCGATGGGGTGCATTGCGATTGCGGTAAACACGTCGGCAGGCTGGCCGATGGCTTCGAGCGCGGAGCTCAGAGCCAGCGAGTTGATAACGGTTGCGAGCATACCCATCTGGTCGCCCTTAACGCGGTCGAAGCCGCGCGAGGCACCCTGGAGGCCGCGGAAAATGTTGCCGCCGCCGATAACGATAGCTACCTGCAGGCCGGAGTCAACGGCCTCTTTAATCTGCGAGGCATATTGAGCAAGACGCTCGGAGTCGATGCCCTGCTTTTGCTGAGCGGCGAGGCTTTCGCCGCTCAGCTTTAGCAGAACGCGTTTGAATTTGCGCATGTTAGAGTACGGTTGAGAGGTTGAAACGCTTGAATTCCAGGTCACCGGCGGCTTTAGCGGCCATCGAGGGATCGAGCTTAACGGCCTGGCGGAGGCTGTTGGCGAGCATCGATTCGTTGTTGGTGCGTGCGCCGAGAACGGCCATCAGGTAGTAGGTCGTTGCGTCGGGAGCCTGAATTGCAGCGAGGGTCTTTTTGGCAGCGGAGTAGTCCTTGGTCAGAATCTGAGCCAGGGCGGCGTTGTTGGAGTTAACGCCCTGCATTGCGCGGGCAGCGGCGGCGTTGTCGCCCTGCTTGAGGTAGTAAACGCCGAGGGCTTCGCTCAGCTCGGGAACGCCGGCAGCATTGCCGAAGCGGCTCTGGGCGTCGGAGAAGTTGCCGGAGTTGAGGGCGGCGAGACCGAGGTTCATCTGGGGTTCGGCCGAAGCGGGAGCCAGACGGGCAGCCTGGTTGAAGCTGGAGCGGGCGGCGTCGTAGTCGCCGAGCTGATACTGAGCCATGCCGAGGTTGTTGAAGGTGCGGTAGTCGGTGGGATAGAGTTCAGCGGCGGTCGAGTAGATTTGGGCGCGCTTTTCGGCGTTGTCGGTCAGAGCGGCATAGTAAAGAATTTCGTCGACCGAGAGCGACGAGGGGTTCGAAGCGTAGGCTGCGGCGATTTCGTCGTCGCTCTTGCCGATAACGTTGATTTTGGCGCTGATGCGGCTATAGCGGAGCTTCGGAAGGATTTCTTCGGCGAGCTGCTCGAAAACGGAGCTGAGATTATGAATTTCGCGTTCGCGCTCTTCGGGGTCGGAATACATCGACAGCACGCTCAGAATCAGATTCTTGTCCTGAATGTTGCTTTCGCTGACGAGGCGACGGAAGCCTTCCCAGTCTTCGGGGGTGAAGTCGGCGGTCAGCTGACCGAAGCTAACGCCCTTGAGCTGCTTGTCCATGTAGCCCTTAGTCACGTCTTCGCGCTTCTGGGCGAGTTTTTTGTTGAAGTCATAGGAGCCGTCGGGCGAGGCGTAGCTCTGGATGTTGATTTCCTCGATTTCCTGGCGGGCATCGGCGTTGGCGCTCTTAATGCGGTCCTGCAGGCCGGTCATCTGGCCGGTGCGCAGCTGATTGTCGCGAATGTTGGCCTGGTTGATGAGGAAGAGGATGTCGGCGTCAACCTTATCCTGGATAATGCGCTGGAACTTGTCGGCGGCGATGGCGGGAGTAACGGTGCCGGCATTGGCCATAGCGGCGGTTGCGATAACGCCGTTGGCAACGGCTACGCGGGGGAGAACATAAGTCTTTTTGCCCTGCTGAACATTGAAGGCCAGTTCGAGCTGCGAGGTGGCCATTGCGGGGTCATAGAGATAGCTGACGGGGATGGTTACGGTTGCACCCTGCTCGTAGTTCACAACGGGGTTGTTGCCGCGCACTTTTTCGCCCTGGAACGTATAGGCGGTCGAGGCGGTTTCGCCGCCGGCGTAGGTCAGATAGGGGGTAACGGTCAGCTCGGCATTCTTTGCGAAATACTTTGCGGGAATGCGGGCGGTAATGGTTGCGGGAACCTTTTGACCGACAACTTCGAGGGGATTAGGGTTAGTAGTGAAGTATTCGGCCTGCATCTGACCGAGCTTTTTGGAGCAGCCCGAAAGAGCAACGGCTGCGCCCATCAGCAGCACCAGGCTGCGTGACTGTGACTTAACGTTCATTGAAAATATTAGTTATTAAAAAGATTTCAAACAATAGCGCAAATTTACGCAAAAAACTTAACAACCCCAAGCCTATGGCGTAAGTTTTTCTTTGGAATTGGCAGCAATTAGTAATTAGCGATTAGTAATTAGTAATTGCATGGACGATGTTAGGAGAGGTCGGAGAGGAGGAGGCGGGCGGAGGTGGCGGCGGCGGAGGTGGTTCCGAGGGCGCGGCGGATGTCGGCATAGCCGCGGAGCTGGGCGTCGTGGCCGCGGTGGCCGGGGAGCACGTTGATGAGGTGGCGGAGGACTTCAATTGGGGTGCATTTGTGGAGGAGGAGTTCGGGAACGACCTGTCGGCGGGCAATGAGGTTGGGGAGGCTGACGTAGGGGATTTTCAGCACGCGCGACATAACGGCGTAGAGCATCCGGGAGCCTGTGTGGCGATAGCAGACGACCTGGGGCACGGCGGCAAGGGCGGCTTCGAGGGAGGCGGTGCCGGAGGTTACGATGGCACCGGCGGCGGCGTGCATGAGCTCGGTCGTTGCGTCGAATACTACGGGGGTGGAGCCGCAGTCGTAGAGCGACCGGTCAATTCCGGGAGCGCCGGCAATCACGGCCTGGAACTTGGAGCGGAGCACGCGCACGGCTTCGAGCATAATCGGCAGGTTGCGGCGGATTTCGCCGACGCGCGAGCCGGGCACGATGGCAATTATCGGTTTGTCGGGGAGGCCGTGGAGCCGGCGAAATTCGTCGGGCGAAGGGGCGGCGGCCAGGCGGCGGTCGATTTCTTCGACCGAGGGGTTGCCGACGTAGACGCAGCGGTCATAGCCGTGGGATTGAAAAAAGGCAGGCTCGAAGGGAAAGATGCCAAACACGCGGCGACATTGGCGGGCAATGGTTTTGGTTCGATGTTCTTTCCAGGCCCATACTTTCGGGGCGATATAGTAGTAGACCGGGATTCCGAGGCGGCAGGCTTCGGCTCCGAGGCGGAGGTTGAACGACGGGTAGTCGACGAGCACGAGGGCATCGGGCCGTTGGCGGCGCAGCAGCGAGTAGGCAACGTTGAGGTTGCGGGTAACCTGCGGCAGGTGGGCAACGACGTCGGCGAAGCCCATGTAGGCCATCTGCTGATAGTGAATGACGGGCTTGCACCCGGCGGCTTCGGCCATCAGATCCCCGCCGAGAAAAACAAAGCGGCAATCCGGCCTTTGAGCCCGGATTGCACGGATGAGTTCAGAAGCATGGAGGTCGCCGGATGCTTCGCCGGCGCAGAGCATGATTGTCATTCGCGGGTTCGGTGAATCATGAGTCGCCGGCCCGGCATGTCGAGCACGAAGTCCTGGTCGAAGAAGCGCAGCGGGTTGATGACGTAGCGGGCGGAGTGAACGTCGTCGCTATAAACCACGCTGGAGTAGCGCAGGCGGTTGCCGAAGTTAACGCGGCAGCGGCCCTGAACGTAGACACCCTTGATTGAGTCCCACTCAACGGGGGTCGTTGCCAGCAGGCGGTTCTTTTTCGGCTGCACGATTTCGTAGTTCCACATCTTGTCGGCTGTTACGAGGTAGTAGTCGCGCGGTTCTTCGTCGTTGACGCTCAGAGGAATGGACGCGCGGCCATTGAGGCGCACATAATTGCCGAGAGTGGAGTCGTGGAATTTGATGGGCGAGACTTCGTAGTAGCTCGGGGGAACCTCCTTGTAGAGGTTAACAATATTTTCGGGCCAGAGGCGCTCGATTACCATTTTGGAGAGGATATCCATTCCGATAACGTTGCGGGTGCCGTCGGGGCGCACGAGGAGCTCAACGTCGTGGATAACGAAGGTTGAGTCAGGGAGCGAGGGATTGATGAAGGTCACGTCGAGCTTGACCTTTTTTGTAAAGATGTGATATTGACCGGTAGGCGCCGTTGTCAGGATAAGAGTGTTGCTGAACTCAACCGGGTAGCCGAGTTCTTTGAGCCGGACGGCGTCGTCGTGGGCAATAAACGAGTGGCGCGAGCCGAGGGCAAAAGTAACCTCGTTGCCGCTGGGCTGGTGAATAACGTTGCTTTCGCCCACGCTGAACGAGCCGATCAGATTGCCGGGGGTGTCCATGAAGTAGAACGAAGTATTCAGGCGGCTAAGTTGCCAAACCGAGTAGGCATATGCTCCCGCCACGACCAGCAGCAGGCACAGAACGGATAGTATGATTTTTCTTTTGTTGCTCATTTTCGGCTGCAAAGTTAGACAAAGCGCGCCGAGCGAGCAAAAATTGTACGTTTTTGCAACAATTTTTTAACCGACATTCAATCAATACTCACCGAAGAAGGTGGGACTCAGGCAGATACCGACACGAATCTGGGAGTGAAACTCCTTGTAAGCGAGGAGGCCTTCGCCGTAGCCGTTGTAATATTGCAGAAACAGGTATTGGTTATCCTTGGGGAAGATGCGGAATTTAATGTCGAGCTGCGTGTTGAAATTAAACGGGTTCCAGTCCTTGCGCTTGACCAGCAGGAGCGAAGCGCCGAAGCGGCGGTTGTCGGTCATGTAGTCAACAGACATCTGGTAGATGCCGGAGTAGCGCAGAATGTCGCGGTTATAGCCGCCGTCAACGATAGGAATCCAGAATTTGGCCGACACCATCAGGTTTTTGTCAACGTAGATATTGCCGCCGAAGCTGATTTTATTCCACGAGCGCGAGGCTTCGCCGTCGCGGCCGTTGCTTTCGTGTTCAAGGACCAGGAAGGCCTTTCCGACGTAGCGCCCCGTAACGGTTGAGAAAAACGGCTTTGCAACGCCTATGCCGGGATTGAAATTCAGGTCAGTCATCGGCATTGAGTTGCGAAACACGTCCCAGAAGCACTTCTGGGTGTAGAAGAGATAGATATATGTGTTCCAGGGGAGGGTTGACTTTGTCAGTTTCTGCTGAATCGAAATCTGGAACTTCACGTTGGAGTTATAGGCGGTCGGCTTGTAGCCGAGCGAGGTTCCGACGATGAAATAGTTATCTTTATAGAACGAGAAATAGGGGCCGCTGTCGAAAGCACGCCTGAGCGAGTCGGCGTCGAAGCGTGCGATAGAGTCATCGCGAGAAATAATCTGGCCGAGCACGGGAAGGACCCATGCAAAAATAACCGCAAAAATGATTAACGCGCGTCGTAGCAGCATAATGAGTTGAAACGTGACTGATGGTTATGATAACGGGCGCAAAGTTACGCATATTTTAATTAAAAAACAAAACGATTGCTAACACGCACGGCTCTTTCATTTAAGTTGCCTACTGGGAGTGAGGGCGTCTCGCCCTCGCATCTGCGGCTAATATGTGACTTCGCGACGCAGCCGAGGGCGAGACGCCCTCGCTCCCAGCTTCGCGTCTCTGTTAAAACACAAACCTCAGGCTTACGCTTCTTGGGCTTAGGCGGAATGAAAAGTGCTTTTTAAGGTTAATGAAAGAGCCGTGATATCGGCACGTCAGATATGCCCACAGGTCCGTCCGAGTATCATCAGAATGATGATGTCTTTGAGCCGGTGGCGGATGTTTCCTTTGTTGCATCTGCGAAAATCCGGCACTGATGCGGCAAAATTCATCAGATGATCAAGTATACTGCCTTTTTGTATGGATTTATTTTGTACATTTGTACTGTGATTGAGCATCGCATCCTCAATCGAACGGACTTGGTTAAGTGGTTTCGTTTTATTCATAACTGTTTGATTTTCACCTTTTAAGTTACGAACAATTCTCCACTTAACCAAATTTTTATAGCACTTATTTTGCTTATAATCAAATAATTATCCTTATCTAAGAACTACATTCTTCCCTATATAAAATAGTACAATCTTTGAGTATGCAGACCAATCTTAAATGAAAGAGCCGTGCCGGGAGCGTTATAATATCGAAAGCACACAAAAGATAATGATTGGTTTATTATTTGACGAGGAGTGACTGAGACAGTCACCCCTCGCTAAGTTTTTATACTTGGATTATTCTGAGAGTGGATTTACCATCCTTCGACTACTAATCAACTACAACCACCTCGACTACTTCGTCATAGTCTGTATTCTCGACTACTTCGTCATAGTCTATATTATTGACGCTGGAACTTGCTTCGACAGAATTTTGCATGATTCTTTTGAGGTTAGAAAGTTCTCCAGTGTTTAATTGGGGAAGTATAGCAAAGTAAATTTTATTATCGCCGTCTCCGCCAATGACTACGGTCAGATTACTTGAGGTAAGTATTGTTGCTCCACATTTGTTTTTATAAGCGTCTGCGTAAAGCTTATAGCCTTTTGCCTCAACTGCGGAAGTTAATGCCTTTATAGCATCAGGCCCGAGTTCGGTTTGTGCGTCGATTGTAATGTCGAGCCCACGGACATGTACATCGTTCCAATAGTAATTGCGATTATATCCGTAATCATAGTTATAACCTGCGATATATCCATTAAATTCAACTTTTGTAGTATATTCAAATCTGTAACCTGAACCACTTAAATCCGAAAGTTTTACTGTATTGTCATACTGATAGTCTTTTGGGTCAGAGAGAAATGCTCTCGGCGACATTCCGGGTTTGACGTTACCGTAAGCTTCAGTTGTGAGTTTTGCGGTTACAACCTGTGCCATAGACTCTACGCTAAAGTAGTCGCTATAAAGTTGGCCTCTATCCACGTTGAAGTTGAGGTCATTGAACTCGCAGTCTTTTCGTGTTTTTCCTTTATCGTCTAAATACGTATAGGTATTCTTATCGCGTGCGATGAGTCCAAAGCCGGCCACCGGTATTATGTAGCGGTAGTCGTCCAGTTCTAAAATTTTTTCACCAGAAGTGTTTAGTATTTCGTAATCGTCGCCGTTTCCACAGATAAATTGGTTGTGATATATTTTGATGGCGTCATATTTTGGACGAATAATTACTTCATCGTCTTTGCGACTCATTACGCCGTAGTTGTCACCATTGGAAAATACGTAAAATTTATCGTTGAAGTCGGTTATTTCTTTTACTTTTGACGGACACTTAGTAAATTCACCTTTTGTATTGAAGAACCCCCAGTGGTCGTTTGTATCGATTGCAATTAATGTTCCGTTTATAAAGGCGGATTTGACCTCCCATCCGTCTTTTATTTTGAATTTGAGGTTTCCTTTTTCGTCAATCACAGAGATGTTATTGTCTTTGATAACAATGATTAAGCCTTCTGACAGTGAAGTGTATATGGCTCCATCATATTCTGGCTTGATTACGACTTCACCTTTGGTATCGATAATTCCATAAAGGTTTTCTTCTGTGGTAATTCCAAGTAAACCATTGACATATCCCGGGGATGAAGCGATGATTTCTTTGCCGTTAATTGGGTCAAGTGTGAATTTATCTTTGCCGTTTTCGTCAACGATTGTAATGCGAGAGTTTTTTCGGACTACCGGGATAAGGCCATCGGATATATAACCAACGTCTTTGAGATTTTCGCAATTAGCGATGGCGACAGGCTTTTTGTCCGCCTTATAGAGAGTGTATCCTTCGCCTTCATAAACTGAAAAGTAGCCTTCGTGGATTGAAGTTGGTTCGTTTTTGAATTCGTTTTCGTATTTTAATGTGCCGTTGGGAGCAAGAAAGCTCCAGTTACCGTTGTTATCAATCTTTACGGCAATGTAGTCGATTTCTGTCTCCTCTGATCCGCTACTACTGCAGCCGGTAAACAAGGTAAGCATCATTAGAAATGCGATGAATGTGAAAATGTGTTTCATAAATGAAATTAATGAATGTTAGATATTTTTGCAAAGTTACGCAAATTCCCACAAAGTACCCCCCCCGATTGTTAAAGTATGTTAACTGATACTTGAAATGTGCTTAGGTGGCACGGCTCTTTCATTTAAGATCGGCAAGCATACTCAAAAATTATGCTATTTTATAGCGGGTGGGGCATGAGGTGTATAGACAACGTTAAATATTTGAAAGTAAGCAAAATAAGTACTATAAAAATTTGGTTAAGTGGAGAATTATTCGTAACTTAAAGGGTGAATATCAAACAGTTATGAATAAGACAAGACCACTTAACCAAGTCCGTTCGATTGAGTATGATATGCTCAATCACAGCGCAAAGTTACAAAATAAATCCATACAAAAGGGCAGTATACTTGATTATCTGATGAATTTTGCCGCATCTGTGAAGACAGAATGCAGGAGTTTACTGCGAAGTTCCATGAAGAACTGCTTAATGCATGCCGTGACAGGGAAATAATCTGTGTGGACGGCAATCCAGAGCGTGGTACTGTTAAAGAAAACGGGCGTAATCCGGACATTGTATCAGCATATTCGTTCAACACCGGCATTACAATCGCAACTCAAGCATGTCAGGAAAAGAGCAATGAGATAAAGGCTGTCCCAATGCTAATCGACAAAATCGACATATCCGGAAAGATTGTCACCGCAGACGCCATGTCAATGCAGAAGGATATCATTGAAAAAATAAGGATGAAGGGAGGAGATTTTATAATAGAACTCAAAGCTAATCAACGCTCGCTGCGGTATGGGGTAGAGGACAGGCTCAAGCAACATACGCCGTTGCATTCATATACCGAGGGGCCTGAACTCGGCCATGGAAGAATCGAAACCAGAACCTACAACATCTATGATGGCCTTGAAGTAATCACTGACAATGAAAAATGGGGAGGAAATATGACAATCATTGAATATGAATTACTTACAATAAAAAAAGTCTACAGGTGTATGTACTCCTGAAAAACGGCTTTATACGAGTAGCCGGCCTGCGACCATACCAAGACTGGGGGCAGTAGTTCGGAACCACTGGTCTATAGAGAGTATGCATTGGAGACTTGACGTCAATCTTTTACAAGACAAGATTAAACGGAAGTCAGCAAGAGCTGCCCGCAATCTTGATACCGTTCAAAGAATTGTCTGTTCCTTATTTTCCGTGTGGAGAGGACGGCGCAAGAAGAAAGCCGATAAGCAAAAAGGTATGGCAGAACTGATGAGATATGTCTCGATGAGCTTTACCCGACTCATTCGCTTTTTAGCCCAAAAAATGGAAAAATTTAAGATTTAAGAAAACTATAACTACCTGAAATACAACTATGAAAATTTACCCGATTCGAACTGAACCGGGGAAGGGAGATCATGTCGTTATCTTAATCTTAAATGAAAGAGTCGTGGCGAAAGCGGCGAACGGAAAGCGGCGGACAGCGGCGAACGGGCGTAAAATTTGCGCGGACGGAAAATAATCCGTAACTTTGTGGATAGTTATGGAACCGTTCGTTCATCTCCACGTCCACACGCAGTACTCCGTGCTCGACGGCCAGGCCTCTATCAAGGGGTTGGTCGACAAAGCCATAGCCGACGGTATGCCCGGCCTGGCAATTACCGACCACGGCAATATGTTCGGCATAAAGGAATATTTCAACTACGTTAATAAAGTCAACTCCAAGCGCAAGGACGAAGGGCTGGAGCCGTTCAAGCCGATTTTCGGCTGCGAGCTCTATGTTGCAAACGGTTCGCTGGAGGAGCGCAGCGACAAAACCGACAAGGGGCGCCACCTGATTGCCCTGGCCAAGAACGAAAAGGGGTATCATAACCTGATAAAAATAGTTTCGCGCGCGTGGACCGACGGCTTCTATCACCATCCGCGAACCGACAAGGCCGAACTGGCCGCCCACCGCGAGGGGCTGATTATCTGCTCGGCCTGCCTGGGCGGCGAAATTCCCCGCCTGATCCGCGCCGGGCGCATCGACGAAGCCGAGCGCCAGGTGCAATGGTATAAGGAAACTTTCGGCGACGATTATTACCTGGAGCTGCAGCGCCACAAGGCAACCGTTCCCAACGCCAACCACGAGGTTTTCGGCGAGGAGCAACACGTTAATTCCTTCCTGATTGAGTTTGCACGGAAATTCGACATCAAGCTGGTTGCGACCAACGACGTTCACTTCGTTAACGAAGACGACGCCGAGGCCCACGACCGCCTGGTTTGCGTTTCGACCAACCGGTTCCTGACCGACCCGACCCGTATGCTCTACACCAAGCAGGAGTGGATGAAAACGACCGAGGAGATGAACAAGCTGTTTGCCGACGTTCCGGAGGCACTGAGCAACACGGTTGAGATTCTCCAAAAAGTAGAGACCTATTCGATCGACCACAAGCCGATTCTGCCCAACTTTCCGCTGCCCGAAGGCTTTACGGACAACGATGACTACCTGCGCCACCTGACCTACGTCGGCGCACATCGCCGCTGGGGCGAAACGCTGACCGAGGAGCAGATCGAGCGCATCGACTTTGAGCTCGACACCATTAAGAACATGGGCTTTCCGGGCTATTTCCTTATTGTTCAGGACTTCATTGCCGCCGGGCGCAAGCGCGGGGTCAGCATCGGCCCCGGCCGCGGATCGGCTGCCGGCAGCGCGGTTGCCTACTGCCTGGATATTACGCAGATCGACCCTATCAAGTATGACCTGCTGTTTGAACGCTTCCTGAACCCCGACCGCATTTCGTTGCCCGATATTGACATTGACTTCGACGACGACGGCCGCAGCGACGTTCTGGCCTACGTTACCGAGAAATATGGCGCCGAAAAGGTTGCCCGCATCATAACCTACGGCACCATGGCCGCCAAGAGCGCCATCAAGGACGTTGCGCGCGTTGAGCAGCTGCCGCTGTCCGAGAGCAACCGCCTGGCCAACCTGGTTCCGAAGCGAATGCCCGAGGTTAACGGCAAGGAGCTGAAATGCACGCTGAAGAACTGCTATGAACACGTTCCGGAGTTCGCCCCCGAGCTCCAGAGCCCGAACCAGATAGTGCGCAACACGCTGAAATATGCCCTGCAGCTGGAGGGCAACGTTCGCAACACCGGGGTTCATGCCTGCGGCGTCATTATCTGTCGCGACGCCGTCAGCGACTGGGTTCCGCTGAGCATCGCCTACGACAAGGACTCGAACCAGAAAATGCTCGTGACCCAATATGAGGGCTCGGTTATTGAAGACACCGGCCTGATTAAGATGGACTTCCTGGGGCTGAAAACCCTGAGCATCATAAAGGACGCCCTTGCGAACATAAAAAACACGCGCGGCATTGACCTGGACATCGCAACCATTGACATAACCGACCCGGCAACGTATAGGCTCTACAGCGAAGGGCGAACGGTCGGCACCTTCCAGTTCGAATCGGCCGGCATGCAGAAGTATCTGCGCGAGCTGCAGCCAACAACGTTTGAGGACCTCATTGCGATGAACGCCCTGTATCGCCCGGGCCCGATGGACTATATTCCCGACTTCATTAACCGCAAGCACGGGCGCAGCCCCATTACCTATGATATTCCCGAAATGGAGAAATATCTGAAGGACACATATGGAGTAACGGTTTATCAGGAACAGGTCATGCTGCTGTCGCGCCTGCTGGCCAACTTCACGCGCGGCGAGAGCGACACTCTGCGCAAGGCAATGGGTAAGAAGCTCATTGACAAGATGAACCACCTCAAGGGCAAGTTCCTCGAAGGCGGTCAGGCCAACGGCCACAAGCCGGAGGTGCTCGAAAAAATATGGAAAGACTGGGAAAAGTTCGCCTCCTATGCGTTCAACAAGAGCCACGCGACCTGCTACTCGTGGGTGGCGTTCCAAACGGCCTATCTGAAAGCGAACTTCCCGGCGGAATACATGGCGGCGGTGCTCAGCCGCAACATGGGCGACAAGCTCTCGGGGTTCATCGACGAGTGTACGCGCATGAGAATCAAGGTCAAAGGACCCGACGTTAACGAATCGTTTGCCAACTTCGGCGTTAACACCGCCGGCGACATCCGCTACGGCCTGGCGGCCATCAAGGGCATCGGCGAAGGCATCGTTAACGCTATCATCGAGGAGCGCAAGGCCAACGGTCCGTTCAAGGGCATCCATGATTTCATCGAGCGAGTGCCCATCAGCGCCGGCATTAACCGCCGCACGATTGAAAACTTTGCAATGGCGGGGGCTTTCGACTGCTTCAGCAGCGAAATCAAGCGCGAGGACTTTTTCGAGGTCAACACCAAGGACGAGACCTTTGCGGAGCAGCTGGTCCGCTACGGTCAGCTCTATCAGCGTGACCGCCAGCAGCAGGAGGCATCGCTGTTTGACGACCTGACCGACCCGGCGCTCGACACTTCGGGGCGCCCGGCAATCAAGCCCGCAGTTGCGTGGGTCCAGTCCGAGCTGCTGTCGAAGGAGCGCGACCTGGTGGGGCGCTTTCTGTCGGCCCATCCGCTGGACCCGTTCTACATGGAGCTGCGCTATGCAACCACCTCCATCAAGGACTTCACTTCCGACGACTTCGTTATTGAGGAAGGCCGCGAAATCAACCTCGGCGGCATGGCCTCGAAGTTCGAAACGCGTCCGGGCAAGAATGGCCCGTGGGGCATTCTGACACTCGAAGACCTGACCGGCTCGGTTGAGCTGCGCCTGTTCGGCCAGACCTACTCGCAGTTCAACGGCTACTGCACTTCGGGGCAGTTCATCCGCGTTATCGGCAAGTATCAGCGCCGCTTCGCCAACGACGAGCCGCGCTTCAACATCGTTGCCATCACGCGCCTCGACGATTTGAAAAACCGCGTGGTCAAGGGCATTGCGCTGTCGATGTCAACAACGACGTTTAACCAGAACTTCGTTGACATGCTGCGCGAACACGCCCGCTCGTCGACCACCGACCACGGCGAACTGCGCCTCAACCTCTATGACCCCAAGCTCAACCGCGGAGTCAGCCTGACGGCGCAGCAGACCATTCCGGTCAACAAGCAGCTGATTGAGATGCTCGAGAGCGAAAATATTCAATATTCGATTATCAAACAATAGTTTAACACAATAAACCAACTCCACATTATGACATTCACCGACGAAAACATCCACGACATCATCGCTTCGGGTCAGCCCGTTATGATTGACTTCTGGGCAACCTGGTGCGGCCCCTGCATGGGCATGGCTCCGACCATCGACGCCGTTGCAAAGGAATATGAAGGCCGCGTAGTCGTTGGCAAATACAACATTGACGAGGAATCGGATCTCACCCAGCAGTATCGCATCATGAGCATCCCCACGATCCTCACCTTCAAGAACGGCAAAAAGACCGAGCTGCGCCTGGTTGGCGCGCAGAGCATCGAAAAGCTGCGCGAAACCCTCGACGCCCTGCTCGCCCTCTGATATGAACCTACCAATCATTAATTATAATCAATCTACTAAATGACTCCTACCGAAAAGTTTACCGACGGACTTTGGACATCGAAAATCGATGCCGGCAACTTCGTTAGCTGCAACATCACCCCCTACACCGGCGACGCCTCCTTCCTTCAGGGCCCGACCGAGCGCACCAAGCGCGTTTGGAACAAATGCCTCGAAGCACTCAAGGAAGAACGCGAAAACGGTGGCGTTCGCTCTATCGACGCCAGCAAGGTTTCGACTATCACCAGCCACGGCCCCGGCTACATCCTGAAAGACGACGAACTCATCGTTGGCCTTCAGACCGATGAGCTACTGCGCCGCGCAATCAAGCCCTTCGGCGGCATCAAGGTCGTTGAAAAAGCCTGCAAGGAAAACGGCATTGAACTCCCTGAGAAAATCCGCGAAATCTTCGCCCACTACCGCAAAACCCACAACGACGGCGTTTTCGACGTCTACACCGAGGAAATCCGCCGCTTCCGCTCGCTGGGCTTCCTGACCGGTCTGCCCGACAACTATGCCCGCGGCCGCATTATCGGCGACTACCGCCGCCTGGCCCTCTATGGCACCGACCGCCTCATTGAAGCCAAACGCCAGGACCTGGCTCAGCTGACCGGCCCGATGGACGAAGCACGCGTTCGCCTGCGCGAGGAAGTTGCCGAACAGATCCGCGCCCTCGACGAAATCCGCCAGCTCGGCGAAATCTACGGCCTCGACCTCAGCCGCCCCGCCGCTTCGGCCCAGGAAGCCGTTCAGTGGGTCTACATGGCCTATCTCGCCGCAGTCAAGGAGCAGGATGGCGCCGCAATGTCGCTCGGCAACGTAAGCTCGTTCCTCGACGTGTTCATCCAGTATGACCTCGACCACGGCATCATCGACGAAACCTTTGCCCAGGAGCTGATTGACCAGTTCGTTATCAAACTCCGCATGGTTCGCCACCTGCGCATGGCAAGCTACAACGACATCTTCGCCGGCGACCCCACCTGGGTTACCGAAAGCATCGGCGGACGCTTCAACGACGGCCGCACCAAGGTTACGAAAACCTCGTTCCGCTTCCTGCAGACGCTCTATAACCTCGGCCCGTCGCCCGAACCGAACATGACCGTTCTCTGGAGCCCCGAACTCCCCGAAGGCTTCAAGGAGTTCTGCGCCAAGGTTTCGATCGACACTTCGTCGATTCAGTATGAGAACGACACCCTCATGCGCGAAGTGCGCGAATGTGACGACTACGGCATTGCCTGCTGCGTCAGCTACCAGGCTATCGGCAAGCAGATTCAGTTCTTCGGCGCCCGCGCCAACCTTGCGAAAGCCCTGCTGCTGGCAATCAACGGCGGCCGCTGCGAAAACACCGGCACCGTTATGGTCAAAGGCATTCCGGCACTGACCTCCGACGTTCTTAACTTCGAAGAGGTTATGCACAACTACAAGCTCGTTCTGAAGGAAATTGCTCGCGTCTACAACGAAACGCAAAACATTATCCACTACATGCACGACAAGTACTACTACGAAAAGGCTCAGATGGCGCTCATCGACACCAACCCGCGCATCAACCTGGCCTATGGCGTTGCAGGCCTGTCGATTGCAATCGACTCTCTGTCGGCCATCAAACACGCAAAGGTAACCGCCCGCCGCAACGAAATCGGCCTGACCGAAGGCTTCGACATCGAAGGCTCGTTCCCCTGCTTCGGCAACAACGACGACCGCGTTGACCACCTGGGCGTTGACCTGGTCTACTACTTCTCGGAAGAGCTGAAAAAACTCCCCGTCTACAAAAATGCCCGCCCGACCCTGTCGCTGCTGACCATCACCTCCAACGTTATGTATGGCAAAAAGACCGGCGCTACCCCCGACGGTCGCGCAAAAGGCGTTGCCTTCGCTCCCGGCGCAAACCCCATGCACGGCCGCGACACCCACGGCGCCATCGCCTCGCTCAGCTCGGTTGCCAAACTCCGCTACCGCGACAGCCAGGACGGCATCTCCAACACCTTCTCCATCATTCCCAAATCGCTGGGTCCCAACGACGAAGAACGCATTGAAAACCTCGTTGGCATGATGGACGGCTACTTCACCAAAGGTGCCCACCACCTGAACGTCAACGTTCTCAACCGCGAGCTGCTCATGGACGCTATGGAGCACCCCGAACTCTATCCGCAGCTCACCATCCGCGTCAGCGGCTATGCGGTGAACTTCATCAAGCTCTCACGCGAACACCAGCTGGAAGTAATCTCCCGCTCGTTCCACGAATCGATGTAAAAACAGCGAAAACACCTAAAAAAGGAGCGCCCCGTCATCACGCGGAGCGCCCCTTTCTTTACTCAATTAATAATTTCATTCAGATGATCCGCGTACACTCTTATGAATCAATGGGGACCTTCGATGGCCCCGGACTGCGACTGGTGGTCTTTCTGCAGGGCTGCCCGTTCAGATGTCTATATTGCGCTAATCCCGACACGATTGACCGCATCGGCGAGGCGGAGGAGACTTCGCTCGACCATATTCTGCAGATGGCCGTTGACCAGAAGCCGTTTTTCGGCAAGCGCGGCGGCATCACGTTCAGCGGCGGCGAGCCGACGATGCAAGCCCGCGAGCTGATTCCGCTGTTCGAGCGGCTACATGAGGCGGGTATCCACATTTGCCTCGACACGAACGGCACCCTTCGCAACCCCGACGTTGACCGGCTGCTGGAGCTGACCGACCTGGTTCTGTTAGACGTTAAGCAGATAAATCCCGAGCGCCACCGCGCGCTGACCGGCCTGAGCAACACCAACACCCTGGAGACCGCGCGCCTGCTGCGCCAGTGGCACAAGCCGATGTGGCTGCGCTACGTTCTCGTGCCGGGAGTTAGCGACGACCCCGCCGACCTCGAGGCCTGGGCACGGCATTTCGCTGACTACGACAACATTCAGCGCGTAGAAATCCTCCCCTACCACAAACTCGGGGTCCACAAATACGCCGCCATGAATCTCCCCTACCAACTCGAAGGCACTCCGCTCAACACCCCCGAGCAGCTCCAAACCGCCCGCAGCATCTTCGCCGCCCATCTCCCCCACCCCATCCAAATCAACTAATAATTATAATGCCTCAACGGCAAACAGAGGCAGATTAAGCATCCAGGATTCTTCCCGAAAATCCGACATAGAGATTCTGTAAGCCCGCTCCGAAGCGTTTTCCTCAACAAACCGGCGCAAACTCTTGGCTTTCAGATTCTCTTCGGCTTTCACTTCTATTGGAACCACGCTGCCGTCGAGTTGAATCAGAAAATCAATTTCCAACTGCGAATTTGCCTTTGAGTAATAGAAGGGCTGATGGTGCAAAATCAGCTCCTGCAAAACATATTGCTCAGTTAAGGCGCCTTTGAACTCGGAGAAAACCCGGTTGCCTTCGATGACAGCCGATGCGTCGAGTTGCGACATGGCAGCCAAAAGTCCGACATCAACGCAGAAAATCTTAAAGGCACCGGTTTCTTCATAGCTTTTCAGCGGAATGCGTGGCGCCGAAACATTCATGACCCGATAAATCAGACCGGTGTCTACCAACCACTGCAGAGCGACTTCAAATTCACGCGCGCGAGCACCGCTTTTGACCAATCCATAGATGAATTTTCGGTTTTCGCGGCTAAGCTGCGCCGGAAGCGAGCTCCACAACATTCTTATGCGCGGCACGATTTCTGCCGGAGCGTGCTTAGAAAAGTCAAAATCATAGCTCCTCAGAATCTCTTCCTGAACCTCGCGGACTTCGCTCAAGCCTCCACCCTCGGAATAGGTCAATACGGCCTCCGGCATTCCGCCAACATAGTAATATTTGCGCAACAAGTCTCTGAGTTGCGGAGAGAATATTGCCAACTTTTCAAATTCCTTGTTGATAACCAAATCGGCCAGACGCTCCTCGCCGATAGCCTCCAGAAATTCCAGAAAGCTCATTGGACGCAACTGAAGAAATTGAACCTTACCTACCGGGAAGGATGAATCACGGTGCAACTCAAGTCCGAGCAGACTTCCGGCAGCAACGACATGCTGTTCAGGACAATCCTCGTTGAAATACTTCAGTGCAGTCAGGCCGTTTTCAGCCTCCTGAATCTCATCGAGAAAAATCAGCGTTTCGCCGGCCGTTATATCGGCATGTGCAGCAATACTGATTGCCTCCAGGATGCGGTTAACGTCGTAGTCCTGAAGGAATAATTTTCGGAGATACGGCTGCCGCTCAAAGTTAATATAGGCGAGTTTTTTATAATGCTTGGCGGCAAACTCCTTAACGAGCCAGGTTTTTCCGACCTGACGCGCACCCTCGATAATCAGCGGTTTGCGCCGACGGGAATCTTTCCACCGAATAAGTTCATTGATGGCATATCGCTTCATAGTGGCAGCAAAGATACAAAATGTTTGGCAAATACACAATATTCGTACGAAAATTGTGCGTCGAATCACATTTTTCGTACGAAAGTCGTAATTTCGTTAGCTGAAGCGGGGGTTGGCGATGATGGAGGCGAGGGTCGGGAGGCCGGAAATGTTGGTGATTTCGGTGCGGAGGGAGGCGATTGCAGGGGCAATGGATTTCAGAAAGTGGTCTTTGCGCTCGAAGCGACCCCGGAAGCCGTAGGCGCCGAGGGCTTGCATCAGGCGGAAGACGACGAAGTAGCGCAAGTCGCTGCTGAAGCGCTCCGGGTCAATCCGGCGCTCGCGGCAGTAGAGGCTGACCATCTCCGCGCGCAGCTCGGGGGCGAAGCGTGCGCGGGCTTGCCAAAGGAAGGAGGCAACGTCGTAGTGCGCCGGACCGAGGCGTCCACCCTGGAAGTCAATGAGATAGGGCTCGTCGTCGGCGCCAATCATAACGTTGCGGCTCTGAAAGTCGCGCACCATGAATCCGCGGGGTTCGGCATTGGTAATAATCTCGGCCAGGGCTTCGAAGTCATCTTCGAGACCCGACTCGTCATATTCGAGGCCGGGACAGGTTTTCAGAAAACAGAATTTGAAGTAGTTGAGATCCCACATAACGGCCCGGCGGCTCATTTCGGCCACTGGGAAGCAGCGGGAATAGTCGATATTAGGCGCGGTTTGGGCGTCGACGAGCAGGCGCATCGACTTGGCAATCAGGTCGCGACGGTCGAGACATTCAAACAGCGCGCGGCTGCCAACGTCGGTTTGCAGGTAGGCCATGCGGTCGGCGGAAACGCCCACGACCTGCGGCACTCTGACCCCGGCGCGGCTCAATCTCTCGGCCAGGTAGATAAACGCCTCGTTTTCGCGCAGGTTGGTGCCGACTGTGGCAATCATAGTGGAGCCGCCGCTCAGCAGCAGCCGCCAGTAACGGCGGTTGCTGCCCGAACCGCCGATTGGCTGAGCCTCAACGGCTTCGACGCCCGGCGGCAGAAGGGAGAGAGCGGCGCTGAGACTACTGTCCGGCATAGAGACGCTCGCGAGCGGCCTGAACGCGCTCGTCGGTGATATAGTCGTCATATTCGGTCATCTTGTCGATGATGCCGTTGGGGGTGAGCTCGATGATGCGGTTGCAAACGGTTTGGATGAACTCGTGGTCATGGCTCGACATCAGAATGTTGCCCTTGAAGGCCTGGAGGGTGTTGTTAAACGCCTGGATCGATTCGAGGTCGAGGTGGTTGGTCGGCGAGTCGAGAATCATGGTGTTGGCGTCGCGCAGCATCATGCGTGCGATCATGCAGCGCATTTTTTCGCCACCGGAGAGCACCGAGGCCTTTTTCAGCACCTCCTCGCCCGAGAAGAGCATCTTGCCCAGGAAGCCTTTCAGATAAATCTCCGACGAATCGTTGGAGAACTGACAGAGCCAGTCAACGAGGTTCATGTCGGTATTGAAGAACTCGGAGTTGTCGAGCGGCAGATAGGCGGTCGTGATGGTCTGGCCCCATTCATACTGGCCGGCATCGGCCTTTCGACGGCCATTGATGATTTCAAACAGCGCGGTCATTGCGCGGGGGTCGTGAGAGAGGAAGCAGACCTTGTCGCCCTTCTCGATCTGGAAATTAACGTCCTTGAAGAGCAGTTCGCCGTCGACCGACGCCGTCAGACCCTTGACTTCCAGAATCTTATTGCCCGGCTCGCGCGAGGGAGTGAAAATGATTCCCGGATAGCGGCGCGACGAAGGCTGGATTTCCTCAACGTTGAGCTTTTCGAGCATCTTTTTGCGCGAGGTTGTTTGCTTCGACTTGGCAACGTTGGCCGAGAAGCGCTGAATGAACTCCAGCAGCTCCTTGCGCTTCTCCTCGGCTTTTTTGTTCTGTTGCTGCTGCTGACGCAGAGCCAGCTGCGATGACTCATACCAGAACGAATAGTTGCCGGCAAAGAGCGACATTTTGTTATAGTCGATATCGAGGGTGTGGGTGCAAACGGAGTCGAGGAAGTGGCGGTCGTGGCTAACGACGAGCACCGTGTTCTCGAACTTCGACAGGTAATCTTCCAGCCAGCTGACAGTTTCGAGGTCAAGGTCGTTGGTCGGTTCGTCGAGCAGCAGGTTGTCGGGATTGCCAAACAGGGCCTTGGCCAGCAGCACGCGCACCTTTTCATTACCGCTGAGGTCACGCATCAGCATCTGGTGCTTCTCCTCCTTGATTCCGAGACCCGACAGCAGGGCGGCGGCGTCGCTCTCGGCGTTCCAGCCCTCGAGTTCGGCAAACTTCTCCTCGAGCTCGGCGGCACGAACGCCGTCGGCATCGCTGAAGTCAGGCTTTGCATAGAGCGCATCCTTTTCCTGCATGATGTCCCAAAGAACAGTGTGGCCGCGCATAACGGTTTCCAGCACCGTGCAGTCGTCGAACTTAAAGTGGTCCTGTTCCAGAACGCTCATGCGCTCGCCGGGGCCCTGAGTAACAGTGCCGTGGGTGGGCGACAGCTGATCCGACAAAATGCGCATCAGCGTTGACTTGCCGGCACCGTTAGCGCCGATGATCCCGTAGCAGTTGCCAGGGGTAAACTTCATGTTCACGTCTTGAAACAGCACGCGTTTGCCAAACTGCATGCCCAGATTATTAACAGCTATCATTCTATCTCTCTTCTCTAATTAAATTCATTTCAGACTGCAAAGTTACGCAAAATTTCCCGATTTCCAGCAATTTTTTGGTCGCGGAGTGACGACGGCAAGACGCCGTCGCTCCCAGGGAGGGAGGCGGCGGCGTCGCGGGCGGGGGAAGGGAAGATGGGAAGAGAGGAGCGGTTAGTTGGTGAGGTCGATGGCGAAGAAGGCCTTTTTGCCGGTGGGATAGAGGCCGGTGATGAAGAGGACTTTGTCGGAGTCGGAGCCGGAGATGATGGCGTCGTAGAGTTTTTCGAGGGCTTCGACCGAGGCGATGCGGCGACCGTTGACTTCGAGAATGATGAAGCCCTGGGGGATTCCGGCGTCGCGGAATTTGCCGTCGGTCAGTGCGGAGACGCGGATTGCGGCGTTGAGGCCGAGGCGGCGGAGTTCGTCGGGTTCAACGGCGGCAAAGGTGCAGCCGAGTTCGGTGAAGTCGCCTCGCTGGGCAACGGCGGTTGTGCCGGCAGGGTTACGGAGGGTTGCGGAAGCGATGTGCTGCTTGCCGTCGCGCAGGTAGGCGAGTTTAACAACGTCGCCGGGGCGCAGGCGAGCCATGTGTTCCTGGAACTGGGCGGAAGTGTGGACGGGGGTATTGTCGGCCGCAACGATTATGTCACCCTCCTTGAGTCCGGCTTCGAAGGCTGCGGAGCGTTCAAGGACTTCGCCGACGTAGATGCCGTCATTGACGTCTTTGATGCCCTTTTCCTTGGCCAGTTCGGGGGTCAGTTCGCCGAAGCGGATTCCGAGCACGGCGCGCTGAACGGTTCCATACTGGCGGAGGTCGGCAACGACCTTGGTCACGATGCTGGCGGGGATGGCAAAGGAGTAGCCGGCGTAGTTGCCGGTCTGGGAGTAGATGGCGGCGTTGATGCCGACGAGTTCGCCGCGGGTGTTGACCAGGGCGCCGCCGGAGTTGCCGGAGTTAACGGCAGCGTCGGTTTGGATGTAGCTGTCGATGGTCATTGCGCCGCGCTGCGACGAGCCGATGCCGCGGGCCTTTGCGGAAACGATGCCGGCGGTCACGGTTGAGGTGAGGCCGAAGGGGTTGCCGACGGCAATGACCCATTCGCCCACCTTGAGATCGTCGCTGTTGCCCATCGGGATTACCGGGAGGTCCTTGGCTTCGATTTTCAGCAGTGCAAGGTCGGTTGACTCGTCGGAGCCAACAACGGTTGCTTCGTAGGTTGAGTTATCGTTGAGGGTAACTTCGAGGCGTTCGGCGCCCTGAATAACATGGTGGTTGGTTGCGATGTAGCCATCGTCGGAGAGAATCACGCCGGAGCCGAGGCCGAGCTGCTGTTCGCGGCGGGGCTGTTGCTGCTGGGGTTGCTGACGCCCGCGGGGAGTGCCGAAAAAGAAGTCGAGGAAGGGGTCGTAGCCTCCCTGCTGTTGCTGATATTGCGAGGCGCGCGGGGTTGCGTAGCTTTTAATGGACACGACTCCGTTGATGGTGCTTTCGGCGGCACGGGTAAAATCGGGATAAGCCGACGACGTTGCGGTTGCGGTTTCGGTTTCAGTAGTTGGCAGCGGCTGGGCGCAGCTGCTGAGAGCCACCGACATGGCGGCGCAAAAAGCGAGTACTTTAAGATTGGTCATAGTCATGTATGCGTGAATAATTTTTGAGTGCAAAAATAGCAGGTAAATCACTAACTGCCAAACATTTTAACGCGAATTAAAAAAATTAATCTTCTTTTGGTTAAAATATTTGAACAGGGGTGGCCGTTATATTGTTATAACACAAAAAAAGTGAATAAAACTGAAATGTCGCTGATTCATCGCATCTCGTCATTTTATGCTTATGCGCTGCGCCGCTCCGTTGCCTCGCCGACGGGCCGACGCCTCTGGCTCGTTCTGGTGCTGAAGATTTCGATACTTCTCATATTATTTAAGGTGTTGTTCTTTCCGAACCGCCTTCAAACGGAGTATTCGACCGACGCCGAGCGGGCCGACGCCGTTCGCTCCTCGCTGATTAATTCCGACAATTAAAACCATAAAAAACAACTCATAATCAAACCAAATGTCTGACCTTATTTCCGTTGTTGAGTGGTCGAGATGGCAATTTGCCCTGACCGCCATGTATCACTGGCTGTTCGTTCCGCTGACGCTGGGACTCTCCGTGATTGTTGCAATCATGGAAACCCTGGCCTACCGTTCCGGCTCGGAACAGCTCGGCAAGCTAACGCGCTTCTGGACCAAGATTTTTGCCGTCAACTTTGTTTGCGGCGTTGCCACCGGCATTATTCTCGAGTTTGAGTTCGGCACGAACTGGAGCAACTACTCCTGGTTCGTAGGCGACATTTTCGGGGCTCCGCTGGCCATCGAAGGCCTGTTTGCCTTTTTCCTTGAATCGACGTTTGTCGTCGTTATGGTCCTGGGCCGCGACCGCGTCGGCAAGAAGTTTCACCTGACCTCGACGTGGCTGACGGCCATCGGCGCCATGATTTCGGCGCTGTGGATTCTGGTTGCCAACGCCTGGATGCAATATCCTGTGGGCATGACCTTTAATCCCGACACCATGCGCAACGAAATGACCTCTTTCTGGGAGGTTGCGCTGAGCCCGGTTGCGATGAACAAGCTGCTCCATGCGGTAACGTCGTCGTGGGCGCTGGGAGGCGTGTTCGTTGTCGGCGTCAGCTGCTACATGATGCGTCGCCGCCGCCAAACGGCCTTTGCGCTGCCGGCGGTTAAGATCGGGTCGTGGGTCGGTCTGGCCGGATTGCTGATAACCTTTATGTCGGGCCACTCGTCGGCCGTTGACGTTAGCCGCACTCAGCCGATGAAGCTCGCCGCAATGGAGGGCCTCTGGCATGGCGGCAACTCCACGGAGCTGGTTGCCGTCGGTTTGCTGAACCCGGAAAAGCAGTTCGACAACGACGCCGACCCCTATATCTTCAAAATCGGTTTGCCCGGGGCGCTGTCGTGGATGGCACGCGGCGACTTCAATGCCTACATTCCGGGCATCTACGACATTATCGACGGCCACGACGAAATTGACGGCAAGCCGGTCAACACGGTCAGCTACGAAGAGCGCATGGCCCGCGGCGCCGCCGCCCGCCGGGCGCTGGCCAACTACTCGGCAACGCACTCCGAGGCCGACCTGGAGGCCCTGCGCGCCGACTACCCCTATTTCGGCTATGGCTACTACGACAATCCCGCCGAGCTGATTCCGCCGGTTGCGATGACCTTCTATGCCTTCCACCTGATGGTTATTCTGGGCGGCTACCTGATGGCGTTCTTCGTCGTTGCGCTGCTGCTGGCCTATCGCGCCGACCGCTGGCTGCAAACGCTCTGGGCCTCATGGATCGGAATGCTCTCGATTGTTGCCGCCTGGTGTTGCTCCCAGGCCGGCTGGGTTTGCGCCGAAGTCGGCCGTCAGCCCTGGGTCATTCAGGACATTCTGCCCACCCGCGCCGCCATTTCGGCCCTCTCGGCATCGTCGGTTCAGCTGACCTTCTGGCTCTTTGCCGCAGTGTTCACCCTGCTGCTCTTCGCAGAAATCACCATTCTCTTCACCAAAGTTAACACCGAAAAATAATGTTTCTTCAAAACTACTGGTGGTTCCTAATCTCCGTATTGGCCGCCGCACTCGTTTTCATGCTCTTCGTTCAGGGCGGTCAGTCAATGCTCCTCGGCGTTCGCCGCGAGGGCGACCGCTCGATGATTGTCAACGCCCTGGGGCGCAAATGGGAACTGACGTTCACAACGCTGGTCGTTTTCGGCGGTGCATTCTTCGCCTCGTTTCCGCTGTTTTACTCAACGAGCTTCGGCGGCGCCTACTGGCTGTGGATGCTGATTCTGTTCTCGTTCGTTGTTCAGGCGTTCAGCTATGAGTTCCGCCGCAAGCGCGGTAACCTCTATGGCGTTCGCGTTTATGACTTCCTTTTGTTTCTCAACGGCATTTTCGGCTGCTTTCTGCTCGGCGTTGCGGTTGCAACGATGATTTTCGGCGCCGAATTTACCATTGACCGCCAAAATATTCTCGACCCGGCCAACCCGGTTATTTCAACCTGGGCCAACCCGAGCAACGGCCTCGAGGCGCTGGCCAACCCGAAGTGTTTGCTGCTCGGGCTGGTGGTTCTTCTGCTTGCGCGCATCGAAGGCGCCATGTTCCTGCTGGAAAACACCGCCGGCGACGCAACCCTGCGCCGGCGGCTGACGCGCCAGGTGCTGGTCAACTCGGTTCTTTTCGTGCCGCTGTTTCTGGTGTTTCTCGCACTGCTGCTGATGGCGCCGGCCTACGTTGCCGATGCCGACGGCACGATTCACCTGGTTGCCAACGGCTATTTGAATAACTTCGTTGACATGTGGTGGGCGGCGCTGGCGCTGATTGTCGGCGTTATTCTGGTGCTCACGGCGATTGTCGGCGTGGTTATCCGCCCCAAGTTCGACCATGCGATGCTGCTCATCGGCGCCGGCACGATTCTGGTCATCATGTCGCTCTTCTGGGTAATGGGCTATAACTCCACCAGCTACTATCCGTCGCTGGCCGACATGCAGTCGAGCCTGACCCTGGCCAACAGCTCCTCCTCGCCCTTCACCCTGGAGGCGATGGCCTACGCGTCGCTCATAATTCCGGTCGTTGCCGCCTATATCGCCTACGTTTGGCGCCGCATGACCTCGCGCCCCGTCACCCCCGACGACCGCGACTACTGATTTCACTCCGTTTCATTTTGGATTTAAGTAAATTATTCATAACTTTGCAAATCGAAAGTCAGACTTTCGATTTGCAAAGTTTAATATTAATAACCTGTTTGTGAGCAACTTTATTGACCGAAAAATCGCTCCCGCAATCCTCGAAGCGGCCAAATACTACTCCGTAATCATAATTACCGGGCCCCGACAGACCGGTAAGACTACCCTTGCGAAGCACCTCTGGCCCGATTATAGCTTCACCAATCTCGAGGATGCCTCGACTCGCGCCCGGGCCAACGACGACATCAACACTTTTCTGGATACGCTCGGCAACAGCGCGATTATCGACGAGGTGCAGCGCGTGCCCGAGATTCTGTCGGCCATCCAGGCAAGAGTCGACGCCAATCCATCACTGCACTATATCCTAACGGGCAGCAACAATTTTTCGCTGCTCCACTCCAGCATGCAGTCGCTGGCCGGCCGCGCCGCCCTGTTTACGCTCCTGCCCTTCTCGTTCGAAGAGCTGAACGACCGCCAGCTCAACATTCCAACTGCGGAACTCATGCAGCGCGGCTTCTATCCGGGAACGATAGCTAACGGCGTGCCGCCCCGTATGTTCTATAAAAACTACTATTCAACATACATTGAACGCGACATCCGCGGAATGGCTCAGATTCAGCTGCTCGACCGGTTCCAACGATTCATCAAGCTCTGCGCGGGCCGGTGTGGCACCGAAATAAACCGCGCCGCAATCGGCACGGAAGCCGGCGTCAGCGCACCGACCGTCGACAACTGGATTTCGCTGCTGAAAGCCTCATACATCGTCTATACGCTCCCGCCATATTTCGCTAATATCAACAAGCGGCTGACCAAATCGAATAAACTGTATTTCTACGACACAGGCCTTCTCTGTTTCCTCCTCGGAATCGAAGAATGGAGCCAGCTGGAAAATCACCCGCTACGAGGCTCAATCTTCGAAAACCTCGTTGTTTCGGAGTTTATGAAAAACCGATTCAACGCCGACAAGCAGCCAAACCTCTATTTCTATCGCGAACGCACGGGCAAGGAAATCGACATCGTTCAAGAAATGCCCGACGGGCTTCACCTCTATGAAGTTAAGGCGTCAAAAACGTTCCAAAGCACCTTCACTTCAAACATGAAATATCTGGAGCAGCTGCTGCCCGACGTCGTTGCCTCAACCGTTATTTACGACGGCGACGCAGCTCCCCCCGGCCTGCTGAATATCCGAAATATTTGAAAAGAGTAAGAATTTCAATTAAAATTCGTAACTTTGCCGAGTAAAAAGAAATCTTGATGAAGAATATCCGTAATTTCTGCATTATCGCCCATATCGACCACGGTAAGTCAACCCTGGCCGACCGACTTCTTGAATATACCCACACCGTCAGCCAAAAGGACATGGAGGCCCAGGTGCTCGACGACATGGACCTGGAACGCGAGCGCGGCATCACGATCAAGAGCCACGCCATTCAGATGGACTATGAGCTCGACGGCCAAAAGTATGTTCTGAACCTGATCGACACTCCCGGACACGTTGACTTCTCCTATGAGGTCAGCCGCTCCATCGCCGCCTGCGAGGGCGCGCTGCTGATTGTCGACGCCAGCCAGGGCATCCAGGCCCAAACGATTTCGAACCTCTATATGGCAATCGACAACGACCTGGAGATTATTCCGGTGCTGAACAAGTGTGACCTCGACTCGGCCAAGCCCGAGGAGGTAGAGGACCAGATAGTTGACCTGCTCGGCTGCGACCCCGACGACATTATTCGCGCGTCGGGCAAAACGGGCATGGGCGTGCCCGAAATCCTGAAGGCCATCATTGAGCGCATCCCCGCTCCGAAGGGCGATCCTGAAGCTCCGCTGCAGGCGCTGATTTTCGACTCGGTGTTTAACCCCTTCCGCGGCATCATCGCCTATTTCAAGGTCGTTAACGGCACTCTGCGCACCGGCGACTTCGTTAAATTCGTTGCAACCGGCAAGGAGTATCACGCCGACGAAATCGGCATTCTGCGCCTCGACATGGAGCCGCGCAAGGAAATCTCGGCCGGCAACGTAGGCTATATCATCTCTGGCATCAAAACGTCGAAGGAAGTTAAGGTGGGCGACACGATAACCCACGTTGACCGCCCCTGCGCCGAGGCCATCGACGGCTTCGAAGAAGTGAAGCCGATGGTTTTTGCCGGCGTCTACCCGATCGAGACCGAAGACTTCGAAAACCTCCGCTCGTCGCTCGAAAAATTGCAGCTCAACGACGCCTCGCTGACCTTCCAGCCCGAAAGCTCGGTTGCGCTGGGTTTCGGCTTCCGCTGCGGCTTCCTGGGGCTGCTCCATATGGAAATCGTTCAGGAGCGCCTCGACCGCGAGTTTGATATGAACGTCATAACGACGGTGCCCAACGTTAGCTATCGCGTCTACGACAAAAAAGGGAACATGACCGAGGTCCATAACCCCGCCGGCCTGCCCGACCCCACTCTGATTGACCGCATTGAAGAGCCCTATATCCGCGCCAGCGTTATCACCGCGGCTGAGTTTATCGGCCCGATAATGACCCTGTGTCTGGGCAAGCGCGGCGAGCTGGTCAAGCAGGAATATATTTCCGGCAACCGAATGGAAATGATTTTCGACATGCCTCTGGGCGAAATCGTTATTGACTTCTACGATAAGCTGAAATCGATTTCCAAGGGCTACGCGTCGTTTGACTACCACCTCCACGACTTCCGCCCCAGCCGCCTGGTCAAGCTCGACATTCTGCTGAACGGCGAGAGCGTCGACGCCCTGTCAACGCTGACCCACGTCGATAACTCGGTCAGCTTCGGCCGGCGCATGTGTGAAAAGCTCAAGGAGCTGATTCCGCGCCAGCAGTTCGACATCGCCATCCAGGCCGCCATCGGCGCCAAAATCATTGCCCGCGAAACCATCAAGGCCGTGCGCAAGGACGTTACCGCCAAATGCTACGGCGGCGACATTTCGCGTAAGCGCAAGCTGCTCGAAAAGCAGAAAAAGGGCAAGAAGCGCATGAAGCAGATCGGCTCCGTCGAGGTGCCGCAAAAGGCTTTCCTGGCGGTTCTGAAACTCGACTAACCGAAATTCAATTACCCTAAAAAACGTTCAACAATGAAAGACATTGATTGCGAAGAAGGCCCGCAGCAGCCCGCAGGCCCCGAAATCAACAACATGCCCCACCGCGTGTTTTTCGCCGCACGCAAGGCAATCGCCTCTCATGCAACCGGCGGCAACCTGCTGATTCTCGCTACTGTTCTGGCGCTCATCGTTGCCAACATTCCGGGCATCAACCAAACGTATCAGCAGTTCTGGACGCAGGAGGTGCGCCTGCAGATCGGCAACTTCAACCTGTTCTCCCACAGCGGCCACTCGATGGACCTGCTGGCGTTTATCAACGACGCCCTGATGGCCGTGTTCTTCTTTTCGATCGGCCTGGAAATCAAGCGCGAGGTGCTCGTTGGCGAGCTGGCCTCGTTTCGCCAGGCACTGCTGCCGATTATCGGCGCCTGCGGCGGCATGATAGTGCCGGTCGTTATTTTCTTTTCGCTGGCCAAAGGCACTGACTTTTCGGGCGGTTCGGCCATTCCGATGGCAACCGATATCGCCTTTTCGCTGGGCGTGCTGACCATGCTCGGCGCGCGCGTTCCCATTTCGCTGAAGGTCTTTTTGACCACTCTGGCCGTTGTCGATGACCTGGGAGGCATTATCGTTATCGCCGCCTTCTACTCCGGCGACCTCTACCTGCAGCTGCTCGTCTACGCCGCCATTCTCCTGGCGATTCTCTATCTGGGCGGCCTGTTCCAGATTCAGACCAAGGCGTTCTACCTGCTGCTGGGCGTTGCGGTGTGGTTCCTGTTCCTGAACTCGGGCATCCACCCGACCATCGCCGGCGTGCTCGTTGCCTTCTGCGTGCCTGCCAAGCCGGTCTACGCTCCCGTCAAGTACATCCAGAAAATCCGAACCGCCATCGGCCACTTCCATTGCGAGGACGACGAAGAGCTGAACCGAAAATCAATCCTCTCGGCCGAGCAGATGAACTGGCTCAAGGAGGTTGAATCGAGCTCCGACAAGGTGATTTCGCCGCTCCAGGAGCTGGAAGACTCGCTCCACCCGCTGGTCAACTACTTTATCGTTCCGCTCTTTGCGTTTGCCAATGCCGGCATCTTCCTGCTCAACATGGACCCGGCGTCGGTATTTGAGGGAGTTTCGCTGGCCATTATCTGCGGCCTCTTCTTCGGCAAATTCCTCGGCATTTTCTCCTTCAGCTGGCTCTGCATCAAACTCAAGCTCGCGCCCATGCCCGCACGCTCTACCTGGAACAGCTTCGCTGCCGTCAGCATGCTCGGCGGCATCGGCTTCACGGTTTCGCTCTTCATCGCAACGCTGAGTTTCCCCGACGCCTCGCAGGCCGACCTGCTCAACCATGCCAAGCTCGGTATCGTTGTCGGCTCGATTATTTCCGGCGTCGTTGGCTATATATGGCTGCACTTCGCTCTGCCTAAAGCGCCTGCCGAAGACGAAGAAAACGAGTAAATTCAGTAAAAATGATTGTTTTATGTTTTCTAACATATCAAAAAACTTGCACAGTTGACCGAAAATCACCAACTTTGCACTCACAAGAAATCATTCAATCTTTTTTACCTTAAATATTGTACCTATTTGGAAACATAAGTACGGGGGAGCTTGCGAAAGCTCTCCCGTAACTATATTTTATCAATCGCCAAGTACAAAAGAATATCTCGGAGCCTACGCCTCATTTTGGCGAAAGCTATTTCTATCTTTGCACTCGCACTCACAAATTACACAAAGATTATGAAAGAAGATATTTATTTTGCCGACGAATCAGTCTATAACTCGTTAAAGAAAGCGATTATACAAGAAAATACTTTTACCCGTGGCGGCATGAGATATTATGTATCGCTGTTCGACAAATCAAAATGTCCGGACTCCCGTAATTTTATAGCTACATTCCATACGCTTGGAATATTTAATCTGTATATTGCTTCTGAGTCTTACCACAAGGCATTAGTACGGGATTTTACTTCAGCAGTAGATACTATTATCGCCAAATATAAGGAGATACGTGAGAATTTACTACAGTTTCTTGATCAAATTGATAACAAATACGATTTGGATTACATGAAACCAACCGAGGCTGCTGAATTATTAGTACGCGAGTATGTCAAAGGAACAAATATATGCAAAGTTTCCGACATTAATTCCAATTTGGAAGCCTTTGTTCTGAGTTATGTGTTTCTTTCACTGAATGCAGATCGATATATCCAAATTGAGGATTATTATGTTGACAGACAGATTAACTGCGGGTATTATATGACAAAGTTGCTTAGCAAGGAGTTAGGTATTGTGCGCAAATTGCGCCATAGACTTGTTCGCTCAAGGTATGGCACATTCAGGAATGTAATTTTCATAAACTATCATCGTGTTGGGTATCAAATATCTATATATGGAGATGATGATAAAAAAAGCGAGCCGGTTAAGCTCAAATTCAAAGATGATTTTTACAAAGATGGTTTTTATGTGCGTAGCAATTCCGGCGAATTTGGTAATTGGCCGGACATCTATATCGACTCATATTACTCCAAGAAGAATCTTGATTTGATTATAGAGAAGATCAAGATTATTGACGCCCTGTATTCGAGCTATAAAAAGAAATGGTCGCGAAAAGAATTAAACGCTCTGATCGATAAGCTGATTGACTTTATTGAACCAAACGAAAGGTATTTTTTAGATGAAGTAATGTACCCCTGGTTTGTAGGACAAACGTTTGCAGAGGAATATTTTAAGCATATAGGCGTAGAAGTTGAAGACCCGGAATTACATATTTTGGCATTATCCATAGTGATAGCAGACGAATTTGACAGAAGATTTGATAGAATGAATAGAAGATATAGAAATAAACATTAGAGAAATAAGGGTTTTGTTTTTCGGGGATTTTTCGTAACTTTGCCGACAAGATGGATAACCGCCCGCTCGAAGAACGACTGCGCGACCCGCAAACGCGTCGCGACGCTTTCGCCGAACTGCTCAAGCAGTTCAGCGAGCCGCTCTATTGGCAGATTCGCCGCCTGGTAAATGACCACGACGACGCGAACGACCTGCTGCAAAACACCTTTATGAAGGCATGGTCGGCGATGGATGATTTCCGGGGCGACGCAAAGCTGTCGACCTGGCTCCATAAAATCGCCCTGAACGAGGCGCTCAGCCACCTGGACCGCCGGAAGCGCCACCAGACGTCGAGCCTCGACGACGACGAGCATGGCGGCGCCTCTCAGCTGGAGGCCGACGAGTATTTCGACGGCGACGAGGCCCACGAGCTTTTCCGCCGCGCAATCGAGTCGCTGCCAACGAAGCAACAGATGGTTTTCAACATGAAGTATTTCGACGATATGAAATATGACCAAATCGCCGAAATCACGGGCACAACGGTCGGGGCCCTGAAGGCTACCTACCATTTCGCCGTAAAAAAAATAGAACAATTTCTTAAATCTCGTTAAACCTTTGGCTCAGCCGCAAGTCTAAAACAGTGATTATGGCAAACACTGACAACATAAAATTCCCCAAGAGCAACGGCATGACAGTGCCCGAAGGCTATTTCGACGACTTTCAGCGCCGAATGATGGCCAATCTGCCCGAAACCGCTCCGGCGCCCGTCGCCACCCGGTCGAAATGGCAGATTATCAGGCCATACGTCTACATGGCGGCAATGTTTGCGGGTATCTACCTGATGATGAACATTTTCAGCCTGACCAGCGGATTCAGCAGCCAGTCGCTGCCGGAGTTCGCCGACGTTGTCAACGACCAGACGCTGGCCTATGTCGACGACTATATTTCAATGAACGATATTGACCTCTACGACGACCTTTATGAGGCCGGCGTGTCACTCCCGGAAAGTCTATGAAGAAACTTGCAAGAATATTACTGATTGCGGCAATGCTGCTGCCAATGGGCGCCTATGCCCAGGAGCCCAAAGGCCCGAAAAACGGCGAACGCAAGGAGTGGATGAAGAAGCTCCGGGCTCTGAAACATGACTATATGATTAAGGAGCTTGACCTGACCGAGGCGCAGCGCGCGGAGTTTTTCAAGGCCTACGACGCCAAGGAAGCCGAACGCATGGCTGCCGAGCAGAAGGTAAGAATGGCCGAGCGCAACGTGCGCAAAAAGGCCGACGCGGCAACCGATGCCGACTACGACGCCGCCATCAGCGCCCAATATCGTCTGGGCTCGGAAATCGCCGAAATCGAGGCGAAATATGAGCCGGCGCTACGAAAGGTGTTGACGCGCCGCCAGATGTTCAAACTCCGAGGTGCGGAATTTGGTTTTCAACGCAAACTGATGGAACAGTGTCCGCCCCCGAAGCCTCATGGTAAGAAAAAAAGTAAACCGGAATGAATAAGAAAGTCTTTATTGGCTTACTGATCAGTCTGACAGCATTAGCGGGTTTTGGAGCAACGCCTTCAAAACCCGATTTTGCTTTTCCGAAAACAGTAAGCACCGACGCGAAGGCGCGGCTCAAGGCTGCCGAAAAGAAAAATAACGGCCCGGAAATAGTGCGCGCCCTGCTCGACTATTCGCTGGCCGAGGTTGCGGTAAACCCCGACCAAACGGCAAAGGTCCTCGACTTCATGGCCGAAGTTGAGAAGCGCACCGACGCGCCAACCACGCGCGCCATGATTCAGCTGGCACGCGCCGGCTTCGACAAAGGCGGCGACTCGCTGGCCATCGATGCCATTTGCCGCTACGGCAGCGACCTGAAGCTGGCGCCGACGCGCGAGTGGCGCCTGGTGGTCAACGCCGACGAGCTGTTTTTTCCGACGCTCTATGATTTCGCCATCGGTTCGCAGCCGTCGCTCCCCGACTCGATTATCGACCGGGCGCTGGAGTTCGACGCCGACCGCCCTTATCCGCTGATTTACCTCGAGTTGCAGCGCACTCATGGCTACGAAGCCCTGCGCCGGCTCTACGAGCGCTTTGCCTCGGAACCTGCGGGGCTATATCCGATGCTGGCAATGGCCCGCGCGGCGTCAACCCTTAGCGAGCGCGCCGAAGCCTATGAGCTGCTGGCGGCGATTGCCGCCCCCGACGACGAAACGCGCCGCGCAATCGACTATCTGCTTCGCCCTCAGCTGGAAACGCAAAGCAACTCAATCGTTGGTCTCAACGACGAGCTGAAAATCAAGGTGTCGGCCATCTGTCTCAACAAGGCCACCATAGCAGTTGAGATGCTGAAGCCGACGCCGCGCACGCTAAAGCCTATTGAGCTGACATTCAGCGGCAAAGGAGTTTTTCAAGTCGACACTGTTGTTAGCCTCCGCCTCGACCAATACGGCGAATATCGCCTTTCGCCCCGCTTCGACAAGCTGCCGGCAAAGAGCAAATCATCGAGCCGCGTGATTGTTACGGACTTTCTGCTCTCGCGCGCGGCGTTTGGCCGCCAAAAGGAGCCGGTTATGGCTCTCGACGTTCTCAACGGCGCCCTGCAGCAAAACGTTACCATCACTCCCGCCGGCAACAACCAGCTCAAGGGCACGCGCGGCAAAGACGCCTATTCACCCGCCATCTACAGCGGCGAAGGCTATGAGCCCTCGAAGCGCGAACGCCGGTTTGCCAACATTGTTACCGACCGCGCAATCTACCATCCGGGCGACTCGCTGCGCTTCGCCGCAACGCTGATGACCGTTAGCGGAACCCGACGCGCGCTGTCTGAGCCGATGGCCGTTGGCGTTATCTTGCGCAACGCCAACTATCAGCCCGTAGACTCGCTGAAACTTCGGTCCGACGATATGGGCCGCATCAACGGCGCGTTTGCCATTCCGGCCGACGGGCTGACGGGCTATTTCACCATTTCCGTAGGCGACTTCGCCTCGAGCTCCGTCATGGTTGCCGACTACAAGGCACCCACCTTCGACGTTGAGCTCCGCGCCGAGCGCCTCGACTCAACGACGGTTGAGCTGACGGGCAGCGCCATCGGCTATAACGGCTTTCCGCTGGCCGACGCGCAGATTGCCCTGTCGGTTCGCGAAATGCCGATATGGGTGTGGTTCCGCAACTTCCGAAACGCCTTTGGTTCAACAGTTGCGACCGACACTGTCAGCACCGATGCCTCGGGCCGGTTCGCCGCCCGCCTCTCCGTTCCCGCCGGGGTTAACCTCAGCGCCGGCGTGACCGCCACTTCCGCCGCCGGCGAGAGCCACGACGCGCAGGCATTCATTCCCTTTTTCCGCTACTTCATCGACGGCGAGGCCGGGCAGTATGTCAACGCCGCCACGCCGCCGCGCTTCACCCTTCGCAACGCCGCCGGCGCCGCAGTTGACCTGCCGCTGAAAATAACGCTGACAGCCAAGAGCGACACCCTGGTGCCCGATTCGGCCTGGTCCAATATTCCGTCGGGGGCATATGACCTCAACGTTGAGGCCGAGGGCGCCCACCCGAGTCAGTTTGAAATCTGCGTTTACCGGCAGTCAGACCCGATGCCGCCGACCGAAAGCGGCCTGTTCATTCCCCGCAGCTCGGCTGCTCCGGGCGATAAGCTGCTGGTTGGCACGTCGTTTGCCGACAGCCATATATTAATGGTAAAATGGACGCCCGACACTATTCTGGAGCAGCGCTGGCTGGAGCCGCAGCAGGGTAACTTCTTCGTTGACATTACTCTGCCCGACTCCGTCGATGAGGCAACGCTGACGTTCCTCACCCTGCGCAACTACCGCTTTATCGAACGCATCGTCAGCATCAGCCGCCCCGACGCTCCCCGCTCGCTGACAGTGGCCGTTGAGTCGCTGCGCAACAAAATGATTCCCGGCGAATCGGAGCGCTGGACGATTCGCGTTGACAACAACCTGGGCCGGGCACAGCAGGCCGCGGTTATGCTCAACGTTTATTCGCGCGCGCTCGACGCCCTGCGCCCGCTGCAGTGGTCGTTCACTCCGCCGCCCGTTTGGGGCCGTAACCTCCATTTCAACAATGCTCCGAGCTATTTCGACGGCACTTTCAACAGCATGCCCTACTCTTTCGCGTCGCCGATAACCGGCACGCGACCGGGCTTTAACCTGTGGGGCCAATCGTGGCCACGGGAAGAGGTTATGTTGTTTCGCAGCTACGGCTCCTCCAAAATGATGATGAAAGCCGCAGCGACCGGCGCAATGGCCATGAACGACATGGCGGCAGCCGACACTGCCGTTGCCGAGTCGGCCGCCGATGGCGGCGAAGCCGACCTGGAGGAGTCGGCAGTGGAGGTTAACGGCGGCGCTCAGTCCGAGCCCGAGTCCGATGCATACCGCCTGCCTGAGGTGCCGGTGGCGCTCTGGCAGCCGGAGCTGACAACCGGCGCCGACGGCTCGGTAGAAGTGACCTTCACCGCACCTGACGCCAACACAACCTGGGGTGTTAAGGCGCTGGCCTATAACCGCAATCTGCTCAGCGGCCTGTTCGGAGCCGACATTATTGCCTCGAAGCCGATAATGGTTCAGCCGGGGCTGCCGCGCTTCATGCGTCAGGGCGACGAAATCGAGCTGAAAGCCATGATTCAGAACGCAACCGATTCAGTTGCCGCAACAGTTTCGACCATAGAAGTCTTCAATCCGGCCAACGACTCGATTATTGCCCGCAGCGAGTTTTTTGACACCATAGCCGCGCAATCGTCGGCGCTGGTTTCGCGCATGTTCACTGCTCCCGCCTCCACGGCGGTTGTCGGCGTCAGAGTGCGCGCCACCGCTGGGCGCTTCACCGACGGCGAGCAGTCGCTCATCGCCATTCTGCCGTCGGAAATGACCGTAACCACCGGCACTCCGCTGTTTCTCCCCTCCGATTCGGTCGAGGCGACCGTTAACGTTCCCCGGGGCGGCACGCTGACCTTCACGGCCAACGCCACCTGGGAGTGCGTTGCCGCGCTCCCCGCCCTGGCGGCGCCCGAGAGCCGCAGCGCCCTGACTGCGGCCAACGCCCTCTTTAGCGTGGCAACGGCCCGTGGCCTGCTCCGCGCCCATCCCGAAATCGCCCGCGCGCTCCATAGCTGGGAGGCCGGCGACTCAATGCTGGTTTCGCGCCTGATGCGCAACGACGACCTGAAGCTCGCCCTGCTGTCGTCAACGCCCTTTGTCAACGCCGCCCAGAGCCAGACCGACCAACGCGCCCGCCTGTTGCTGCTCTTCAACAATCGACTGATTGACAAAACCATCAACGAGGCCATAGCAATCCTTTCGAAGCTCAGCCGCAACGGCGGCCTGGCCTGGGTCGAGGGCAACTCGGAGCCGTCGGAATGGATTACCCTGCGCGTGCTCTCGACAATTGCCGACCTCAAACGCCTCGGCTACCTGCCCGACAGCAAGCAACTCTCGCGCCTGACAACCAACGCCGTTGAGTATCTCGACCGCGAGGTCGCCAAGGAATATGCCCGCAACAAAAAGGCCACGTTCCCGGCCTACGTCATGGTCCGCAGCCGCTTCCCCGAGGTTCGCCAGTCGGCCCCGGCGCGCCGCGCTGCCGCCGCCACCGTTCAGCAGCTCGTTGGCCACTGGCGCGACCTGCCGCTGGCATCGCTGGCTCCCGCAGCCATCATTCTCAACGAAAACGGCTATCAGTCAACGGCCCGCCGGCTGCTCGAATCGCTGCGCCAACACGAAGCCTGGAATCAGACGCCGCTCGACGCCAACCTGCTCAATGCTTTCGCCTCCATAGAACCCGGATGCTCCGACGTTGAAACCATCCGCAACAGCTATCTGCGCCGCAAGCAGAGCGCCGACTGGGGTCGCGGAGCCGACGTCAGCGCCCTGGTGGCCGCCATTCTCAACAGCGGCGACACCTGGCTCATTCCCGCGGCCAACTCGCTGAGCGTTCAGGTCAACGGCCAACCGACCGACGTTGCCCCCGAGCGCTTCACCGGCGAGTTCCGCCTGGATCTCCCCGAGGGCGGCCTCGTTGAAATCTCGAAGGGTCACTATCCGGCCTGGGGCGGCGTTTTCTCCGCCTCGGTTGACTCCATCGCCAACGTCGAGCCTTTTGCCGGCGAGGATCTCAAGCTAACCAGAAGCATCAGCGGCACGATGGCCCCGGGCGAAAAGGTGACCGTTACGCTCACTCTCGAAGCTTCGCAGAGCATTGACTACGTCCTCGTGACCCAGCCGCTTTGTGCCGCCTTCGAAGCCGTTGACCAACTGCCGGCAATGCGATGGACCGGGGTCACCTCCGTTTATCGCGAACCGCTGGCAAGCTGCGTCAACTGGTACCTCACGCGACTGCCCAAAGGCAAAACCATCCTGACCGAAACCTTCTACGTCACCGCCGACGGCACCTTCACCCTCGCTCCCGCCCAAGCCCAAAGCCAGTACGCCCCGCAATTCCAATCCCACACCGCCGGCCAAACTCTCTGACATAACGCATAAAAATTCTTAAATTGGCTGGAAATTTCATTTCGGCGCTGTTTAGATTAAAAAGTTTTTTAGTAACTTTGCAATCGCGAAGAATAATCATAACCTAAAATAGACCCATGAGAACTAATCTTAGCTCTAAAATTAAACTTGATTCAATTCCCAGCCGCTATTATGCGCCGGAAGATGAAATCGAACTCGCTGCCCTGACGCGCGAGGAGAAAATCGATACCCGCATTTATGAAACGTCGGCCGAGGGTGCCGAGGGCATTGCCGAACATGTTGTTCACGCAATGGAGCGCGCCGAGGCCAAACGCGGCAAATTCGTTATGGCTCTGGGCGCCGGCAATAGCGTCAGCGGCGTTTATGCCGAGCTGGTAAAGCTCCACCAGGCCGGCAAGGTGAGTTTCAAAAACACGGTTGTTTTCAACCTCTGCGATTTCTATAGCGAGGATGGCGAGTCAACTTCGACCATGACGCTTCTGAAGGAGAATTTCCTTGACCTGGTTGACATTCTTCCGGAGAATATCCACACGTTCAATACCTCGTGTCCGCGCCAGCAGGTCGGAGCAATGTGTCGCGACTACGAAGCGCGGATTGAAAACGCCGGCGGCCTTGACCTTTGCCTCTGCCAAATCGGCGCCCACGGCGCTCTGGGGCTGAACGAGCCCGGCTCAACGGCGTCGAGCGTTTGCCGACTGGTCCTGCTCAGCGCCGAGCAGCGCCAGAACGTTTCAAACACCTATAAGGTCAACAACGCTCCCACGACGGGTCTGACCCTGGGCATGAGCGACATCCTGGCCTCGCGCCGCATCATTGCAATGGCCTGGGGCGAGAACCGCTCGGCCATCGTTGCAAAGGCCGTTGAGGGCGAGGTTACCGCGTCGGTGCCCGCCTCGCTGCTCCAGACCCATTCGCGCACAACGCTGGTGCTCGACATCAATGCCGCCGAAGGCCTGACCCGCATTTCCCACCCCTGGCTCGTTACCAACTGCGAGTGGAACGACAAGCTGATTCGCCGCGCAATCGTTTGGCTCTGCGAGCAGACCGGCAAACCGATTCTCAAACTCACCAACCAGGACTATAATGACCACGGCCTGGGCGAGCTGCTGGCAATCTATGGCTCCGGCTATAACGTGAACATCAAGGTGTTCAACGAGCTCCAGCACACCATTACCGGCTGGCCCGGAGGCAAACCCAACGCCGACGACACCTATCGCCCCGAGCGCGCCACTCCCTATCCGAAGCGCGTAATCGTTTTCTCGCCCCACCCCGACGACGACGTAATCTCTATGGGCGGCACCCTGAAGCGCCTCGTTGACCAGGGCCACGACGTTCACGTTGCCTACGAAACCTCGGGCAACATCGCCGTCGGCGACGAAGACATGATGCGCTACATCATGCTCAACGACTACATTGCCCCGCTCTTTGGCTTCGACAACGAGAACTTCAAGCAGAAATCCAAGGAAATCCACGATTTCCTCGCCAACAAGCACGCCGGCGACATGGACTCCGACGACATCCGCACCATCAAGACCATGATTCGCCAGGCCGAGGCCCGCACCGCCTGCAAGTGGGTCGGCGTGAAGCCCGAAAACGTTCACTTCCTCCGCCTCCCCTTCTATGAGACCGGCGCCATTAAAAAGGGCGACCTGACGGAGAAAGACATTGAAATCGTTCGCAAGCTGATTACCGACATCAAACCCCACCAGATTTTCGTTGCCGGCGACCTGGCCGACCCCCACGGAACCCACCGCGTCTGCACCGACGCCGTTCTGGCCGTCGTTGACGAATGTAAGGACGAGGAGTGGATGAAGGACTGCCGCATCTGGATGTATCGCGGCGCATGGGCCGAATGGGAAATCGACCATATTGAAATGGCAGTGCCAATTTCGCCCGAAGAGCTCCGCTTCAAGCGCAACTCCATTCTCAAGCACCAGAGCCAGATGGAAAACGCACCCTTCCTGGGCGACGACGACCGCCTCTTCTGGCAGCGCGCCGAGGAGCGCAACCGCGCAACCGCAGCGCTCTACAGCTCCCTGGGCCTGGCCGACTACGAAGCCATGGAAGCCTTCGTGCAATACCACCCCATCCCCGATTAATCCCAATTACCCCAATAAACTCCAAAAAAGCGCCTGTCATCGTCCGACAGGCGCTTTTTGTTACCATTTTGACAAAAATGGATTCCCAACGGGATAAATGTATGTTGGCGGAAATTGCTAACTTTGCGGCGGAAAAAAATTGTGAATTATGAAAAGGATATTCATCACGTTTGTTGCCGGGTTGCTCGCAGTCGGGTCAGCCCGGGCCGAGGTGCTGACGCTGGAGCAGTGTCGGCAAATGGCATTGGAAAACAATAAGGCTATCCGAATGGCGTCGGCCGAGAAGCAGGCCGCATATTATCAGCGCAAGTCGGCGTTTACGAATTATCTGCCGAAGATCTCGGCGGCGGGCGGCTATATGTTCACGTCCGATGAGATTTCGCTGCTCAACGATGAGCAGAAGCAAACGCTGCCCCACATCGGCGACGGCATTTCGGCATCGGCCCAGCAGTTAGGGGCCGCGCTGGCCGCCAACCCTCAGCTGGCACCGCTGCTCCAGGGGTTGCAGGCGCCGATGGGAGCCGCCGTCAAGGGGCTGCAAACGCAGCTCAACGGCGTTGGCCAGAGTCTGGTCGACGCTCTGACGACCGACACCCGCAACGCTGCGGCCATCACCCTGCAGCTGACCCAGCCGATCTACATGGGCGGCAAAATCATTGCCTATAACAAGATTGCGAAGCTGGCCGAGCAGGCCGCCGACGACAAAATGGAGATGGCGCGCCGCCAGGCCCTGGTCGAGGTCGACGAAACGTATTGGCAGATCGTTGCCCTTACGGCCAAAAAGGAGCTTGCCGAGAGCTATCTGAAACTGGTCAACGAGCTCGACGCCAACGTTAACGCAATGATTCAGGAGGGCGTTGCAACGCGCGCCGACGGTTTGAGCGTGAAAATCAAGGCCAACCAGGCCGAGGTTGCGGTCATTCAGGTCAACAATGGCCTGAGCCTGCTGAAAATGCTCCTCTGCCAGCTGATAGGCCTGGAGGAGAGCACGCAGCTGACCCTGGCCGACGAGAATATGCTCGACAATATCATGGCGGAGACAAACAGTTATGCCTCCGACGAATCCTGGCGCCAAAACCGCCCGGAGCTGCGGGCTCTTGGCCGCTCGGCCGAGGTGTTTCACCAGAAGGAGCGCCTGGCGCTGTCGGAAACGATGCCCACGGTCGCACTGACCGGCGGCTATTCGTGGATAACTCCGGGGCTGTTTAACGGCTTCGAGAATAAGTTCAGGGGCTTATGGAACGTCGGCGTGGTCGTTAAGGTTCCGATTCTGACCTGGGGCGACCGGGTATATAAGGTGAAGGCCGCGCGGGCCAACACTCAGGTCGCACGCCTGAAACTCGAAGAAACCACCGAGAAAATACAACTGCAGATCGCCCAGAGCCGCAACACGCTCGAAGAGTCGCGCAGCCGGCTGGTTGCCTGCGAGAGCGCCCGCACCGTTGCCGACGAGAACCTTCGCATGGCAACCCTGGGCATGAACGAGGGGGTTATTCCCGTTATCAACGTTAACGAGGCGCAAACCGCCTGGCTCAGCGCGCGCTCCGAGCTGATTGCCGCTCAGATTGACCTGAAACTCGCCCACGTTCACCTGCAGAGCGCACTGGGCCTCATCAAATGATTCAAAAATAACGTTAAAGCATTGTTTATAATATGGATAAACGAAAAAAATCGAATCTTTCGCTGGTTCTGGTAGCCGCAGCGATTGTTGTCGTAGTCATCATTGCCGTCATTATCGCAGGCCTGCGCATGAGCAGCCTGCCCGAACTGATTCAGGGCCAGGTTGAAACCGCGACCTATCGCGTTTCGAGCAAGATTCCGGGCCGAGTTCTCGAAATCAGAGTCGAAGAGGGCGACACGGTTTGCGCCGGCGATACCCTCGTTATCCTCGAAGCCCCCGACATCGAAGCCAAGCTGGCGCAGGCCGACGCCGCCCGCCGCGCCGCCGAAGCCCTGCAACACAAAGCCCAGAAGGGCGCGCGCAGCGAGCAAATAGAGGGCGCCTTCCAGCTCTGGCAAAAGGCCAAAGCGGGAGTGGAGGTTGCCGAAAAGAGCTATAACCGCGTCAACCGCCTGTTTGAACAGGGCGTGCTCCCCGAGCAGAAGCGCGACGAAGCCTATGCGCAATATCAGGCTATGGTTGCCAGCGAAAAGGCCGCCAAGAGCCAATATGATCTTGCAGTCAAAGGCGCCCAGGCCGAAGACAAGGAAGCCGCCGGCGCCCAGGTTGCGCGCGCCGAGGCTGCCATCAGCGAGGTCAACTCCTATTTGGCCGAAACGGTTCTGACGGCGTCGGAGAGCGGCATCGTTACTGAAATCTATCCCCGCGTGGGCGAGCTCGTCGGCTCGGGCGCTCCGCTGCTCAACGTTGCGATGATCAACGACATGTGGTTCGTTTTCAACGTTCGCGAAGACCGCCTGCCGGGCCTGACCGCCGGCACGGAGACCGAGGTCTACGTTCCTGCCTTCGACAAGAACGTTAAGGTGCGCATTGCGCGCGTAAAGGAAGTTGGCAGCTACGCCGTTTGGAAAGCGACCAAGGCGCTCGACCGCTACGACCTCAAGACCTTTGAACTGAAAGCCGTTCCGGTTGACTCCGACCCGCTGCCGGGCGTTCGCCCCGGAATGTCGGCAATTCTGAACGCTGACTGACAACGGCAATGAAGCGCAAAAACGTTTTTGCGAGGCTGTGGACACTGTGGATGAGGGAGTTGTATTTCTTCTCCCATCGTCCGCTGATGCTGGTCGTTATGTTCATCGCGCCGATTCTGCTGCTGATTTTCTTTCTGTCGCTGATGGGCGCGGGACTGCCGACCGACCTGCCGGCGGGGATTGTTGACGAAGACGACACGTCGACGACCCGCACTCTGGTCCGCACGCTCGACGCCATGGAAAACACCGACCTGCGCCACCGCTACCACAGCTTCAGCGAGGCTCGCGACGCCATGCAGCGCGGCGAAATCTACGCCTTTTTCCATATTCCCGAAGGAACTACGGAGCAGGCCCTGGGCCAGCGCCGGCCCAAAATCGGGTTCTACACGAACGAATCCTACTTCATTGCCGGTTCGCTGCTGATGCGCGACATGAGAACCGCCGCCGAAATGATCGGCATGGGCGTGTCGCGCCAGACCTTTCTGGCCAAGGGCATGACCGACGACGCCGCCATGGCCGCGGTTCGCCCCATCGTTATCGAAGCCCACCCGCTGGGCAACCCGGTGCTCGACTATTCGGTTTATCTGAGCAACATAATCGTTCCGGGGTGCATTCTGCTGCTGGTTCTGATTTTCACGCCCTACACCATTGGCCTCGAATGGAAACGCGGCAAGCAGCGCCGGGTCTACAATGACCTGGCCGGGGGCTCGTCAACGGTGTTTCTCGCCGGCAAGCTCATTCCGCAGGCTCTGCTGTTCTCGCTGATGATGCTGCTCTGCGACGTTGTTTTCTACAAGTATCTCCACTTTCCCTGTCGAGGCGGCCTCGGAATGATGTTTCTCATCGGCGTTCTCTGCATTCTGGCCGCGCAGTCGTTCGGAGTGTTCGTCTACGGTCTGCTGCAGGGCAACATGCGCTTCTCAATGTGTGTGTGCTCGCTGTGGGGCATCGTTTCCTTCTCGATTTCGGGCCTATCGTTCCCGACCATGGCCATGGACCCGATTCTCCAGGCCGCCGCGTGGCTCTTTCCGCTGCGCCATTACTATCTTCTCTATGTCAATCAGGCGCTGCATGGCTATCCGCTGCTCTATGCGTGGCCCTCGGTCGTTGCCCTGCTCTGCTTTTTGCTGCTGCCGGTGCTGACCCTGCCGCTCTATCGCCATGCTTTCCGCCACGCCCGCTATAAACCATGACTTCCCGGTTCAACAACATATTTCGCGTTTGCTCAATCGAGTTCCGCAACATAATGCGCGACCACGGCGTAGTGCTGTTCGTGTTTTTCGTTCCGCTGCTCTATCCGCTGCTCTATGCGTTTATCTACACGAACGAAACCGTTCGCGACGTTCCCGTTGCCGTTGTCAACGACTCCGGCTCGGCGCTGTCGCGTCAGTTCGTCAGAATGCTCGACGCCACCCCCGAGGTTCGGGTCGTTGCCTCCTGTACCGACGTCGCCGAGGCCGAGCACCTGAACCGGCTGGGCGAAATCTATGCCTTCGTCGTTATTCCCGCCGACTTTGACCGCACGCTCGACCAGGGGCGCCAGGCGGTTATCGGTGTGTATGCCGACATGGCCGGCATGCTCTACTACAAGTCGGCGCTGCTGGCCGCCACCAACGTTTCGCTCGCCCTGAACAAGGAGCTGAAAGTCGAGCGCTTCTACACCGGCGCCACCCCGCGCCAGGAAGCCATTGCAACGCAGCCGGTCGACTATGACTACGTTGCGCTCTATAATCCCCAGAGCGGCTTCGCCTCCTTCCTGATGCCGGCGGTTATGATGCTCATTATCCAGCAAACGCTGATGCTCGGAATCGGCATGGTCGGCGGCGGAATCCGCGAGCGCTTCAATGGCCGCGCGCTGCCGCCGATGCGCGCTTTCGGCAATCCGCTGGCCGTTACGTTCGGCAAGACCATCGTTTATTTCGCAATCTATATCATCATCGCCGCCTATATGTTCACGGTGGTGAACTACCTGTTCGGGCTGCCGGCGCGAGGCCGCTTCGTGACCTACATCGCCTTCATCGTGCCCTACATCCTGGCCTGCATCTTCATGGGCATCACCTTCTCGTCGTTTCTCTACCGCCGCGAGGACTGCATCGTTCTGTTCGTGTTCATGTCGGTTCCGCTGCTCTTCATTTCCGGCATTTCCTGGCCGGGAGCGGCGATTCCGCGGTTCTGGCAGTGGGTCGGCATGCTCTTTCCGTCGACCTATGCGGTCAACGGCTATGTGCGCATCAACTCAATGGGCGCCTCGCTCGGCCAGGTGGCTCATGAGTTCACGGCCCTTTGGATTCAGACGGGTGCCTACCTGCTGCTCGCCATTTTGTTTTACCACCTGGCAATCCGCCGCAACTCACTCCGCCGATGAAGTTTACCTACTGCCCCGACTGCGGCTCGCGGCTCTCGGCCCGCGAGCTGGGCGACGAAGGTGCCGTTGCCTGGTGTGACCGCTGCGCCAAGCCCTGGTTCGAAGTCTTTCCAACGGCGACCATCGCCCTGGTCTATAACGACAGCGGCCAGGTTCTGCTGCTGCGCCAGAACTATATCTCCACTCAGTTCCGCAACCTCGTTTCGGGCTATATTCAGCCCGGCGAGGACGCGGAAACGACCGCGCGCCGCGAAATTCTCGAAGAAACCGGCCTGGAGGTCGACCGGCTCGAATTGCGCATGACCCGCTGGTTTCCGAAAAAGGAGATGCTGATGATTGGCTTCTTTGCCCACGCCCTGCCTGACCAACAGCTGCGCCTATCGGCCGAGGTTGACGGAGCCGAGTGGGTCAACGCCTCCGAAATCCTCGGTCTGCTCCATGACTCCCCGACCTCGACCTCTCGCGCGCTGGCGCTCGAGTTCCTCGGCAGGTATCAGCCTGATTTTTGAGATTTTGCAATCTCAAAAAATAATCGTAACTTTGCAGCGTTGATTTTAGAATTTAACACACATCCCCACCCCCACACACTACTCATGAAAAAACGTCTGCTATTCATTATGCTGCCCCTGCTCGCCGGCCTGTTCAACAGCTGCTCGGAGGAGGATGCCGCCTTGCAGTTTGAAACCGAAAGCGTCAGCGACTCCAAGAACGTTCAGATCGACTATCATTCTCCCGACCCCGGTTCCGTTGCCAAGCAATATTACATCACCGCCAACAGCAAGGCGAGCGAAATCAAAATCAAGTGTAAGAGCCACAACGCCATCTACTTCGACAGCAACGACCCCGGGCTCGCACTTGACCCGGCGGTACGCACCTCGCAAACCGGCCACTGGACCGCACGCGTCAGCTCGCCAAACACCATAACCTTTACCTTTAACCGAGTCAACACCTCCGCCGAAACAGAAAACTTTGCCAGCGGATGGATAATGGTTTCGGCCAATAGCGACGACGAGGAGAAAGCCTCGACCTTCTTCAGCATCACGCGCCTGCTGCGCAGCGACGACCCGCTCGACGAAATCTAATTGCGGGCGCCGAGCAGGCGGCGATAAATGGCTTCATAGTCCGTTACCATCCGCTTGACGGAATATTTTGCCTCAACATGCTCCCGGGCGCTGACCGCAAGGTTCAGCGCCTTGTCGTAGTTGTCCAACACCCGCGCAATGGCGTCGGCACAGCTGAGGGCGTCGCCATTGTCAAACGTTTCACACAGCCGCCCGCAATCGGCGACCTCCCACGGGCCCCCACCCTGAGGCACCACCAGCGGCAGCCCCGCGGCCATGCCCTCGGCCACCGTCAGGCCGAAGCCCTCGAAGCGCGCCGGGTGACACATCAAATCATAATCGGCCAGCTGCGCGTAGATTTCGCCGCGAGGCATGTTGCCGGTGAACCTGACGGCGTCGGCAACGCCCTTCGCTTCGGCCAGCCGGCGCAGCTTTTTCAGGTCCCTGCCCCCGCCGATAAACGTTGCCTCGACCTCATAGCCCCGACCGCGCAGAATGGCAACGGCCTCAATCAGAATATCCTGACCTTTCTTGTCGCTAACGAGGCGCGACACCTGAACTATCCGCGCCGGCGAGTGCAGGCCGCCGGCAGGCCGCGGGCGAACGGCCTCGGTGTTTATGCCGTTGGTTACCACGCTGATTTTCGCTCCGGCAACTCGCGAGCGAACGTCGTCGGCAACGGCGTCGGAGATGGCCGCCATGTTGCTGCGCGCGGCATATGTCATCGGAACGTTCAGATCATGAACGGTGAAGAGCGTGCGCGACCTCATTACCCTCAGCAACCCGGTCAGCTTATGGAGATGCAGATGCACGATGTCGGGCCGGCTGCGGAGCATATAGAGGTTAAGGCGCGCCATCAGCAGCAGCGGCGCCGCCCCCTGCTTGCGGTTAAAGCGAACAACCCTGACCGCGGGCAGCAGCGCACCGACAACGTTGGCATCCTCGCCGCGGTTAACAATCAGGATTTCGACCTCATGGCCGCGAGAGGTCTGCTCGTTGGCAATATCAACGAGCATCGTTTCCGCTCCGCCCGTCAGCATCTGGAAAATAACATGTACAATCTTCATAGCCCCAAAGTTACGAAAATTTTCCGACACCAACGGCGCTATCATAATTTTTTTTACGGAATAATTGCTGCCGTTTCATGAAAATTATCTATATTTGCGGCTTCGACCCGAACATCTAAGCCAAACATAATCTAAAAGTTCCATATAATTAACCAATCATTTTGTGCAATGAAGAAATTTTTACTCTTTGCAGTGATGGCTTCGGCCATGCTGGCCGGCAGCGCCATGCTTCCGGAACGCAGCATCGGCTCAGGCCGTCAGATGAAGACGCTCGACCGCGAAACCGCGCGAGTGCAGCAGCGCAACGCAGTGCGCCGCGCAGCCGATGGCGATTCCGAAACCGCCATCGCCGTTCCGTTCACCCACACCCTGGGCAAGAACACCGAAGTCAACGACTATCTCATCATCGACGCCAACGGCGATGGCCGCACCTGGAAGCCGGGCGGCTTCACCTCCTACTCCGTTTGCATGGCTCCGAACTCAGCCGACGTTGACGCAGCCGACGACTGGATGATTTCGCCCGCCGTGCGCCTCGAGGCCGGCGTGTTCTACACCGTTTCCTACGAGGAGGACATGACCCTCAACAAAACCGAAGATAAGCTCGGCCTCTTCGCCGGCACCGAACGCTCGGCCGAAGGCATGACCATCACCGTTATCGACGAACACGCCTATGGCTATACCAACAAGGTGTTCACCAAAAAGGAGACTCAGTTCTCCGTTGCCGAAACCGGCAACTACTATTTCGGTTTCCACTGCACTTCCGAAAAGGCCAACTCCGGCACTCCGAAGGTTTGCAACTTCTCGATCCAAGTGTGTGAGAACCCGGTCGTTGCCCCCGAAAAGTTCGTTGAAGTTCCGTTCACCCACACCCTGGGCAAGAACACCGAAGTCAACGACTACATCATCGTTGACGCCGACAACGACACCCGCACCTGGAAGCCGGGCGCCTTCACCGGCTACTCCGTTTGCATGAAGCCCACCGACGGGGAGGCAAACAATGACTGGCTCATTTCGTTGCCGGTTCATCTGCTCCCGGGCGTGAACTATACTCTCAGCTATGAAGAAGGATTCACCCTCAGCTCGGGCAAAGAAGACATGCTCGGCATCTACTACGGCACGGAACCCGAGCCTGCAGCCCTGACGCTCCCGGTTGTTCCGGCCCACGCGATAACCGCCCGCGATTTCGCCGAGAAGAAAACCGACTTCACCGTTGCCAAGGAGGGCTACTACTATTTCGGCTTCCACTGCACCTCCGAAACCGCCAACTCCGGCAATCTGAAAATCTGCAACTTCGCAATCAAGGAGAGCGCCGAAGATATTGTTCCGCCCGCAGCAGGCACACTCGAAGTTACGCCTGCCCCCCTGGGCGAGCTGAAAGCAACGGTTAAATACACCGCTCCGACCGTCAACGCCAACGGCGAACCGCTCTCGCAGCTCTCAAAGGTTATCATAACCACCAACTGGGCGTTCAAGACGGAGCTGACCGAAGTGGTTCCCGGCGGAGAATACACGATTGAGACCACCGACGTTTACAACAACGCCTATAACCGCGTTGAAGCCGTTGCCTATCTCGGCGACGTTGCCGGCGAGGCAGCCCTGGTGACCGACCTGTTCTTCGGCATGGATAACCCCCGGCCGGTTACCGGCGTAAAGGCCGTTCTCTCCGATGATTTCAAAACCGTTACGCTCAGCTGGGAGCCCATCTCCGAGGTAGGCGAAAAGGGCGGCTATGTCGATGCGTCGAAAGCCGTCTACTACGTTTTCGACGCCTTCGGCTCATATTACGACCCCGCCCTCATCACCACCACCGAAACCTCGGCGACCTTCGACTACTCCGACGCCGAGGAGCAGGATTTCGTTGCCTTTCAGGTAACCGCCGGCATCGACGAAACCTACTACTCGCTCGACGCCAGCTCCAACATCGTTGTTATCGGCCGGCCCGACGCCCTTCCTTTCCATGAAAGTTTCGCCGACGGCTACTACACTCAGATGTGGGTCGTTGACCCCGAAAGCCAGGGCCAGGTAATGAACGGCACCATCTGCGACAACGAGCTGCAGACCAACACCGACGCCGACGAAGGCGTTGAGCCCGAATATCTGAACTCCCACGACGCCGACAACGGCTTCTTCCTCTTCATGCCTATCGACGTCAACTCCTCCCACGGCTTCTACTCGGCCAAAATCAGCCTCGAAGGCGCCGAAAACCCGGTGTTTGAGTTCTGGTATCAGGGCAAAGGCAGCGTTCTCGACGCCAAGCTCGGCGTTGACGGCGGCGAAATGGAAACCATCAGCTCCATTGACCTCAAGGAAAATCCGACCGACGACTGGACCCTTGCGCGCATCGACCTCACCCCCTACAAGTCGGCCAACTACATTCAGGTCGGCGTTATGGTCCGCGCTATCCACAACACCGACGACCAGACCTGGAGCGTGCCCTTCGATAACCTGCGCGTCATTGACCTCAAAGACGAAGCGCTGCGCGTTTCGGTGGCCGCCATCCCCGACGCGGTTAAGTCAGGCGAGGAACTGCCCGTTTGCCTGACCGTTGAAAACATCGGCCGCAACGCCCTGACCTCGGCCCGCATCGCAGTCAGCGCCGACACCCTTGAGCTCGAGCCGATTGCAATCGAAAGCCTCGCGCCCGGCGCCATAGCAACGGCCAAGGCCACGATTGCCACCTCGGTGCTGTCGCCCGACGCCATCCATGTCGTTGCCTCGGCCATGACCAACGCCGAAACCGCCGCATTCACTATCGAAAAAGATGTTACCATCCAATTCCCGGCTCTGCCTTATCCTACCGATATATATGAAGCCATGACCTCCGACGGCTTCGTCCGTGGCGTTTATCTCGCCTGGGAAAAACCTGAGTTTATCGAGCTCACCAAACCCAAAGTTATCAACGAAGACTTCGAAAACTCCGACTATGAACCCTTCACCTATTCCGACTTCGCCGGATTCAAGTTCGTTGACATCGACGGCAAGGCAAACTATACGTTCCTCGACGACGTCAACAACCCCTACCGCACTCAGCCGATGGCCTATCAGCTCTTCTCGCCCGAGGCCTCAGGCATGCCCCAGGAGAATCTGGCCGACTGCCCGACCCACAGCGGCAACACCATGCTGGTTGCCTGGTCAAACAACGGCCAGAACGCCAATCTGCTCATCTCGCCCGAGCTGACCGGCAAGGCTCAGACCATCTCCTTCTGGGCCCGCGGCTTCACTGTGGCCTCCGGCCTGAACGAAACGTTCTCCGTTTGGGTTTCCGACACCGACACCGAAGTCAAGTCCTTCACCCAGCTCCACGAAGTCGAGAACTATCCCGAAAACGGCATCGTTCCCGAAGAGTGGACCGAGTTCAAGGTAACCGTTCCCGAAGGCACCAAGTATTTCGGTATTCTCCACGATTCCTATGATTCCTACGCCCTGTTCATCGACGACATTACCTTTAAGGCCGCAGGCGTTCTGCCCTCCGACACCAAGCTGACGGGCTACAACGTATATTGCGACGGTAAACTGCTTCCTGACATGCCAACCGACAGCCAGTGTATTTTCCACGATCCCGGCGAAAACGGCATTTACAACTACCGCGTGTCGGCACTCTATAACTATGGTGAATCGCGAGCCTCGGAACCTTATGTCGCTAACTTCCATCGCGTATCTATTGCCGAAATCGAAGGCACGGGAATCACCATGAAGTGCGAAAATCGCGTTCTGACCGTTAACGCTCCCGAAGGCACGGCCATCAACGTTATCGACATCGCAGGCCGCATCATCGCCTCCGGCACCACGAGCCTCAGCGCGGCAGTGCCCGCCTCCGACGCAGTCGTGTTGGTAACCGTTGGCTCCCACGTTGTCAAAGCCCTCGTTAAATAACCCTACCCTATCCAAATCAAAACAGGCCGCATCTTTCTTTCAGATGCGGCCTGTTCATTTTCAAGTTTCGGGAATTTTGCGTAACTTTGCCGTTGCTATGGATTTTTTTCTTTTTCAACCACATAATTTCCAGGTATTTCTCTGGATTATGGCCGCGACGGCAGTCGTCGTGTTTCTGGCCCTGCTGAAAATCGAGGCCGGCTATGGTATTGCCTACACTCCCAAGTGGGGCCCGTCTGTCAACAATAAGCTCGGCTGGGTGCTGATGGAAGCCCCGGTGTTCATCATCATGCTGATTCTCTGCCTGGCGTCGCCGCGCCGTACCGAGGCCGCCCCGCTGGCAATGTTTCTGATTTTCGAGCTGCACTATTTCCAGCGCTCGTTCATCTTTCCGCTGATGATGAAAGGCAAGAGCCGCATGCCTCTGGCAATTATGCTGATGGGCATGCTCTTCAACTCGCTCAACGCCCTGATGCAGGGCGGGTGGATTTTCTTTGTCAGCGCCCCGGACCGCTATCCGGCTTCGTGGCTCGGTTCGTGGCAGTTCATCCTGGGAACCATCGTGTTCTTCTGGGGCATGGCCACCAACCTCCACAGCGACCACATTATCCGCAACCTGCGCAAGCCGGGCGACACGCGCCACTACCTTCCGCGCGGAGGCATGTTTCGCTTCGTAACCTCGGCCAACTACCTGGGCGAACTGATGGAATGGGTTGGCTTCGCAATCCTGACCTGGAGCTGGTCAGGCGCCGTGTTCGCGCTCTGGACCTTTGCCAACCTCGCCCCGCGCGCACTGAAAATCAACGCGCGCTATAACCGCGAATTCGGCCCGCTGAACCAAAAGGCCATAATTCCGTTTATCTTTTAGGAATAATCCGCTGAAATCAATTTAATTGCAAATAATTATGAAGAAACTGCTATCACTGTTGCTGCTAACCCTCGCCGTTAGCTTCGGAGCCTGCGCCCAGGCTCCCTCTCCCGGCATTCCCGACGGAACCGCCGCCCCTAACTTCACCCTGCCCGACGCCCAAGGCAAGGAAATCAGCCTGTCGGACCTCAAGGGCAAATGGGTAGTTCTGGACTTTTGGGGCTCATGGTGCCGCTGGTGCATCAAAGGCTTCCCCCAGATGAAAGAAAACTACGCCAAGCTGGGCGACAAGGTTGCCTTTGTCGGCGTTGCCTGCCGCGACTCCAAAGAAAACTGGCTCAAGGCCCTCGACCAATATAAGCTCCCCTGGATTAACCTCTGGGCCAACGACGACAACCTGAAAAAAATCTCTGCCGACTACTCGCTGCGCGGCTTCCCGACCAAGCTCATCATCGACCCCGCAGGCAAAGTGCGCAACACGACCATCGGCGAAGACCCCGCCTTCTACGACACCCTCAACTCTCTCATCTCCGGCAAATAATCCCCTCCCGAACCGACCCCAACAACCGGAGGTAAACACCCGCAAGCGGCGTTTACCCCCGGTTTCACTTTCCCGATATTACAATTTCATCACAAACCCGCCTAAAATTTTGGCTGACACGAGAAAAATGCCTAACTTTGGGCATTTCACGTTTTCAACATTATCGTATTATGAGTAAGAGTATTATGATTAAAGGACTTTGCGGATATTCGTTTCGTATGTTTATGGTTGTGCTCTTGGTCATCTGCACATTCACGCCGGGCATAGCTTCGCCCAGAAAGAGCCGAACTATTGAGCTTCATGTTGTTGATGCGGAAACTAAAAAGCCGTTAATGGCAAGAGTTACGATTTTTCGATATACCGACACGATTACCAAACGGGCTGAACAGGTCGGCGATGCGCTTATCGGTGTTGACGGAGTTGCTCAGGTCCGGCTGCGTACTCCAATTCAAGCAGGCGAGCGATATAGAGTTCATACACTTCCGGTCAGCAAATATACCTATGTTGCCGGAGTAAAAAAGCCGACTATTGCCCGCTATTACCATGTTTCAATTGACCCATTCAATATCCCGGACGATTTCGGAGACGTAGTCGTTTTCCCCGTTATTGAGGCGAAGAAACTTTCCCCGGAGGAATTGGCACTCGCCCGAGAGTATAATAAACGTACACCCTACGACGATTACGGCGATGAGGAGGCTGATGATTCCGAAGTTGAGGGAACGGGGAAGATGCTCAACGAGGTAACGGTTTCGGCTACGAAGATTGAGTTTTATCAAAAGGGAGATACGTTGATTTATAATGCCGACGCATTTAAGTTGGGAGAGGGAGCCACACTCGACGCTCTGCTGGCAAAAATGCCGGGCATTGAGCTGCGAAGCGGGGGCGTTATTTACTGCAACGGTCGCAGGCTGGAGCGGTTGCTGATTAATGGCCGAAATCTTTTTAATGGCCGCAACGAACTGATGCTGGAGAATATAGCCGCTTATACTATCAAGGATATTGCCGTCTACGACAAGCGAGGACGAATCTCGGAGCTTATGGGTCGCAACACCGGCGATTCAAATTATGTTATGGACGTTAGGCTGAAACGCGAGTATTCGATGGGCGGAACGCTCAACGCCGAGGCCGGATATGGAACAAAGAACCGCTACACGGGGAAATTGTTTGGAATGTGGTATTCGGACTTCGTTGCGCTGAACGCCTATGGGAACATGAATAATCTGTCGAACGACAAAATGCCCGGCGCCAAGGATGATTTCACGGTCGAGGATATTCACAACCGCCCCGGAGAGATGACTACCAAGGCCGGGGGCCTGAGCTATAATGCAAAGCAGTTTCGCGGGCAGTGGGAGCTGTCGGGGAGCGTCGACGTTAAGGACCGCAACGTTATTGACCGGCGCCAAAGCCAGCAGGAGTCGTTTTATCAGGCAGGTAATATTTTCGACTACTCATGGGCCGACGCAAACCGCCGCGATTTCTCGGTTGCCACCCAACATAATTTCTTTACCAAGCTCGGCTCGCGGGCCATTCTGGAGATTAAGCCGTCGTATAGCTACGGCAACGAACGCCGGAGCAGCAACAGCGTTTCCGGCCAGTTCCGGCGCGAAATGGAGGGGCTGACCGCGGGCAACATCGAGGATTCCTTCAAGTCGCGCGCCGAGGAGCAAACGGAAGCCGACTCGGCTGCGATTAACCGCCGCGTTAATGAAGCGGCGTCGTTCAAGAAGGTTCATCGGGCAAAGCTGGTCGTTTCGTCGAACATAAAGGTGTTCGACATCGGTGCGCAGCCTTCGATGCTGACCGTCGGGGCCTCGGGGGATTACAGCGGCAACCGGGGCGACTCCTTTCAGCGCTACCGCTATAACTTCGGCGACCCGGAGCAGGCTCCGCTGCTGTCTCATCTATATCACCGCAATCGGCCCGACGACCGCAAGGCGGTTTCGGCCTGGGCGGGGCTAACGACGTTTTTGGATTTTCTGCGTATTTTCATTCCCGTCAACTATACGTTTGACCACGAGGAAATCAAGCATCATTCGTCGGCCTACCTGCTGAGTTCGCTGAATGACTACGACGCCATTGAATGGCCTCTGGATTCGGTTCCACCGGCCGATGTTTATCAACCGGTGATTGACCCCTCGCAGGGCTATGAAAGCCGCGAGGTCATAACCTCACACCGCATCGACGCCTTCATGAACCAGTCGATGGCCTATTTCCCCAAACCGGATTCGCGCTATGGGTTCAGCGTGGTTCCGGGCGCATCGGTGACGTTCAAGCATAGCAGCTATGAGTATTTCACCAACGGAGAGCAGCAGCATATAAATCGCACCACCGCTTTGCCCCGCCTGAGCCTTGCGTTCGGAGTTGAGCGGCGGCAGTCGTGGAAACATAGCATCGGCGCAGACTGGTCGCTATCCGACAGTCCGCTCTACCAGTTCGTTAACCGTCCGTCCGACGGCCTGACGCACTATATCGGCAATAACGAGGTTAAAAACAGCGGACAGCTGACGCTGCGCTACTCCTACTATCTCAGAAAGCCCAGGATTCAACACGACGTTGACGCCAGGTATATCCGCCGGACCAATTCGCTGGTGCTGACCAGCGCCTTCGACCGGCAAACAGGCGAAACATTCTGGATGCCACGCTATGCGGGCGGCAATTTCGACATAATAGCTTCTTATCGGCTGTTCAGCTATCTGGACCGCGACCGCCGCTGGTCGATTTCGTCAAAAACACAGTTGCGCATGGACCGCACCTCGGACTTCTCAACGTCGTTCAACAGCGGCGACGTCGACCTGACGGCCGAAACCGCGCAGTATAGCATTCACCGCTACACGGCCGAAGAAAACCTCAGAATCAGCTGGCGAAAGGGAGTGGCGGACCTCAGTGCGTTTGCCGACGTTAAATTCAACCGCTACACCGGCGAGCGCGATAATTTCATTCCGTTCAACTCCCAAATCTACAACTACGGAGCAACGGCGACGCTTTCGCTGCCCAAGGGGTGGAGCGTTCAAACCGACATGACCGTTTATACCCGCCGCGGATTCCTCGATTCGCGCGCCAACACGACCGACTTCGTTTGGAATGCCCGCCTGGCCAAGTCGATTCTCAGCGGCTCGCTGACCTTCATCATCGACGGCTACGACATTCTTAATCAGCTGAGCAACAATAACCTACACGGTCAACGCGCAGGCCCGCACTGTTGTGACGACCAACGTTCTGCCGTCGTATTTCCTGATGAGGGTGGTCTATCGCTTCCACCGGGGGCCGAAAGTTCAGGTTCAGCAACTCGACAGAGGAACGACCATCAACCTCTGACAACCCCTGCCGTCAGGCCAGGGGGAACTGGAGGCGGAAGGTGGTTGCGCGGTTGGGCTCGGAGGCCTTGACGAAGATGTGGCCGTGGTGGTAGTCGTCGACTATCCGCTTGGCCAGGGTCAGGCCGAGGCCCCAGCCGCGCTTCTTGGTTGTGTAGCCGGGATTGAAAATAGTTTTGAAATCCTTGCGGGCAATGCCCTTGCCGGTGTCGGTTACTTCAACAACGGCGTCCGAGCCGTCGACAAAGGTTGTGATTTCAATGGAGCCGTGGCCTTCCATTGCGTCAACGGCGTTTTTAATCAGGTTTTCGAGCACCCAGGCGAGCAGGTCGGTCGAGAGCTCAACGCGCAGCGGCTCGGCGGAGGTTGTCAGCGTCAGCCTCACGCCGGATGAGATGCGCGTTCTCATGTAGTCGACCGCGTGTTCAACAACCGAGTTCAGATCGGCAGCGACCATTACCGGCGGCGAGCCGATTTTTGAGAAGCGCGAGGCAATGACGTTCAGGCGGTTAACGTCTTTGTTCATTTCGGCAACCACGTCGGAATCAACGCCGTAGCCGGGAAGGATTTCGACCCATGCCATCAGCGAGGAGATGGGAGTTCCGAGCTGGTGGGCGGTTTCTTTCGACAGGCCGACCCAGACCTTGTTTTGCTCGGCGCGCTTGGTTGCGGAAACGGCATAGTAAACAACGAAGATGAAGCCGGCCATGACGGCCAGCTGAACGTAGGGGTACCAGCTGAGGCGGCGCAGCAGCAGGGAGTCTTCGTAGTAGAGATGCTGGTTAATGCCCGGGGCGATAACGATTGTTATTACGTTTTCAGACTTTTTCAGCGACGCCAGGTGCTCGCGCAGGAAGCGTTCGTTTTCGGCCGTGAGCTCCCAGGGGGGGAGTGTGTCGTTATTTTCGGGCAGGTTGAAGTTCAGGTGGTCGAGAATGTTGTCGCTGTCGTCGACCAGAATGACGGGAATGGTAGAGTTTCCCTTGATGATGGAGAGGAGAAAGTCGAGGTTAGTCGACGAATCGGCCGAGGCGATTTCGCGGGTTGCGTCGGCCCAGATTTGCATGCGCGCGCGCTCCTGGGCCGACAGGTCATTGACCAGGCGGTCCGACACCCATAAAAAAGCGGCCACCACGGCCACTGTGGCGAGCATGAACGCCAGAGTGCCGCGGCGGCGTATGTCGTAGAGATTAGGCATTCGCAATAGCCTCGGCTATGCGTTGCATCTCTTCGGGGGCGATTTGGCGCTTGGGGGCGCGGAAGTCCATGTCGGCCTCGGTCTGAAGCGGAACGAGGTGGATATGGGCGTGAGGCACCTCCATTCCAAGCACGGCAACGCCGACGCGCTGACAGGGCATGGCTTTCTTGACTTTCAGCGCCACCTTGCGGGCAAATTCCATCAGCGCGCCATATTCCTCGGGCTCGAGGTCAAACAGGTAGTCGACCTCGCGGCGGGGAATCACGAGCACATGGCCCGGCGCCATCGGGTTGATGTCGAGAAAGGCGAAGTGGCGGTCGTCTTCGGCCACCTTATAGGAAGTAATCTCGCCTGCGGCGATTCGCGAAAAAATCGAGGCCATCAGATTGCAATTTCAACGATTTCGAACTTCATCATGCCGGCGGGCACGCGGATGTCAACAACGTCGCCGAGCTTATGGCCGAGCAAGCCCTGGGCGATAGGGGTTGAGGTTCCGATTTTTTTCTCCTTGAGGTTGGCCTCAGAGTCGGCAACGATGGTATATTCGGCAACGGCGCCGTTGGCGTGGTTTTTGATTTTGACGCGGTTCATTATCTGCACCTCGTCGGTGTTGAGTTTGCTTTCGTCGATGATGCGCGCGTTGGCCACGAGGTCCTTGAGCTGGGCGATTTTCATTTCGAGCAGGCCCTGAGCCTCCTTGGCGGCGTCGTATTCGGCGTTTTCAGAGAGGTCGCCCTTGTCGCGGGCTTCGGCGATAGCGGCAGAGATTCTCGGACGTTCAACGGATTCCATGTAGGCGATTTCTTCCATTTTTTTCTTGTATCCGTCTTTGGTCATGTAAGTTATAGCCATGATAAGATGTTAAATAAGGTTGTTCAATAATAGTAAAAAAATAATCTCGCGGCGTTTGCGCCGTCGAGACCCTGAGGGCAATAGCACCGGCGAGCCGGCGCGATTAACGGCGCAAAGTTACGCAAAAAACTCCAAACTAAAAAACTTTTCTTCAAAATTAGTAATTAGGAATTAGTAATTAGTAATTGGGAGCGAAGAAGCTGGATTCAGGAATTGCTAATTGCTAATTACTCATTACTAATTGAAAAATTACTAATTACTAATTACTCATTACTAATTCACTTGGTGAGGCGGCCGGAGGGGGTGAGGGCGGTGGCGTCGACGTTGAAGGTGCGGGCCGTGGAGTTGTTGTAGAACCGGATGCGGGCCGAGCCGGTGGCGTCGGGCCGCAGGTCGGGATTCCAGTAGAGGGTGCGGCGATAGTCGGGTTCCACGGGGGGCACCGTCGAGTAGTCGGGCGAGTAAAACTCAACAGCCGGAACGGTGTAGCCCTCGATAATGTCGCGGCGAACGCCGTTTTGAACCGTTGAGCGGCGGTCGGGATAAAACTCGATAAAGACCACGCAGCCATAGGTTTTGGAGGCATCCTTGAGAGTGTCGAAGCGCGACTTGCCGGTTCGGTCAGCCATTCGGGCGGCGCAGGCAACCATTGCATCGGCGCGATTGTTGATAAAGATGTTTTTAACGTAGTCGGCGGGGATTTTTCCGAGATAGGGAGAGTGCATGGACATGTCGCCGTCGGAGGTTGTCATAACGTCGTCAACGCCCATGATTTCGTCGAGCACGGCCTTGTTTGACCCGAAGTCGGGGTCGGCGAAGAGCAGGGCGAGCTTGCCGTCGTAGCAGAGCGAGTCGTTTTTATCGACGTAGAACTTGCTGTCAATCTGAGGAAGCACGTCGTTGAGCGTTCGCAGGCGGCGTTTGCCTTTGTCGCGCAGGGAGTTGACCTCCTTCATGATGTCGTAGGCCGCAAAGGAGGTTTCCATGTAGCCGGCCATTTCCTGCGAGGCGGTATATTCGGCGGTGACCTCGACCTCGTTGAGAGTCTTCATGCCGGGAATCACCAGGTTGGAGGCGGCGGAGTCGGCGGCGACGAGGTCGGCGCCCGGAGCAATGATAACGCTGTCGATAACAACCTCCGACTCGCCCAGCTCATAGCGGCGCGGCGCGGGGTGTTCGCTCAGGTCAAGAAAGATTCGGTTGCTGCTGACCTTGTCCTTGTTCGAGGAGGAGATGATGGTCAGCCAGTTGCCGGCGAGACTGTCGCGGAAGGTGAAGCGACCGTCGGCGTCGGTCGTGAAGGTATAGGTTTTCATAACGCCGGTAGTGTCCGTGCGGCTGAGCATGGCCGACACCGAGATGTTGGCCTTGGGCTTGTTGCGGTAGCGCTCGAGAATACGTCCGCGAACCTCGATGGCCTGCTCGGGCATGGAGTCGAGGCGCACGGGTTCCATGCCGGCGAGCTCGCTCCAGGAGTAGCGGCGCCAGCCCTGAACCATCAGCAGGTTGTCGAGGTCGGCTTCGTGGCCCGGCTCGAAATAGTAGGCGGGATTATGGAGGTAGCCGCGGATTTCGGAGGCCAGCAGCAGGTCGGCCATGATGTTGGAGCCGTAGGCGGCATGGTTGTCTGCGTCGGTAACGGAGATTGAGAAGGGGGTCGTCACGGCGGCGCCGGTCTTGGCGTCGGCGAGCTTGACGCTGAGGTCCACGGGTTCGAAGGGTTGGTATTGAGCCTTGTTGAACGAGTAGTCAACATCGATGTAGTCGCCCCGGTTATGGAAGAAGAGGCGGTCGGCCACGGGCAGGCCGGCGGCGTTGAAAATGGTTAGCTGGGCAACTCCCGAGGGCATTTTGAGGGTCGACATGCTGAAGGTGGCCGATGGCTCCTCGGTGAGGTCAACGATCGTTCGGCCATAGAGCTCGCCGCGACAGGTCAGGCTGACGCCCACGGTCTGCGTCGGGCAGCCGGGGGTGCGGCTGAGGGTAACTTCGATGCCGTTAGGGTTCTGCAGGGCGTCGACGGCCAGGGCAATGCCTTCGGGCTCAACGGCGGGGAGGTCGCGACGATACTGCTTGCCATCGACGGTCAGCTCGGCAACATAGCGATCCGCGGCGGCGGGGGTGAACTCAACGGTTCCGCGCCCCATGTGGCCGCTGCTGAAGGTGGCGACCTCGTTGCCGGCGCGGTCGAGGATGCGCCCCTGAGCCTCGACGAGCGGGCGCCCGGAGGCGGTCAGCTCAAAGGCCACGCGGGCGGGGAGGCCGCCAACGAGGTGGCCGCCCTCGGGATAGAATTTCATGTCAACCTTTTCGGCCTTGAGCTTCGCGGGGCGGAGCATGGGAACGTTTTTGAACTGCTGGTTCAGGATTGTTCGCTCGGCCCAGTCGCCTTCGGTTTTGGGCGCCGCGAAGATAGGCACCACCCGCGAATAGATTGCCTCGGGGCCGAAGTTGAGCATATAGCGCGTGTAGGCGCGGATTTCGTAGTAGCCGGAATAGAAGGGAGTTTCGTTAGCCAGCAAAGAGCCGCTGCAGCGGCCATCGACGGCGTTGAGCACGCAGCGGTCAATAATCTTGCCGCCGGGGTTGAGCAGCTCAACGTAGACGGTGCGGCTGAGGCTCGAGGGTTTGAGTTTGCCGGAGGTTACGAGGTAGCAGGCGAAATAGATTCGGTCACCGCGATAGTAGGAGTTATTGTCGAGGTGGAGATAAATCATTTCCTGGGGAATCAGACCGGAGTGGCGCGCGGTCGTTGCATGATAAACGGTCAGCGAGTCAATCGCGGTTTCCTGGCCGAACGAAACGAGCGGCAGCAACAGAGCAATAAGCGAAACGAATAATGAGCGCATAGCAAAAATAACGAAATGAATGGTTGGTGGATTGATTAACAGCGACAAAGTTAAGCATTTTTTGGCAAAAAACAATATCTTCGGGCAAAAACCGCCGGTTTTAATAATTTCGGCCTGATCTTTATGGTTAAATTTATATAATTTCGTAACTTTGCAGAGATTTCAAATGTTGATTCAATCAGATTATGAAAGATTTCAGTTTAGAAGACATCAAGACCCCTGCCGACATCCGCGAAATGGACGTTGAGCAGCTGACGCGACTGGCCGCGATGATGCGCTCGTCGCTTTTGAAGAAACTGTCGGCCCACGGCGGCCACATCGGTCCGAATCTCGGCATGGTCGAGGCAGTTATTGCGCTCCACTACGTTTTCAATACTCCGACCGACAAGATAGTTTTCGACGTTTCTCACCAGACGTACCCCCACAAAATGCTGACCGGGCGCATGGACGCCTTTACCGACCCGGCGCACTACGACGACGTTACCGGCTATACCAACCCCGCCGAGAGCGACTACGACCTCTACTCGCTGGGCCACACCTCGTCGGCCGTAGCCCTGGCCGCCGGCCTTGCAATGGCCCGCGACCTGAAGGGCGACAAGGAGAACGTCGTTGCCGTTATCGGCGACGGCTCGCTCAGCGGCGGCGTTGCCTTTGAGGGGCTCGACACCGGCGCCACTCTCGGCTCGAACTTCATCGTGGTGGTCAACGACAACCAGATGAGCATCGCCGAAAACCACGGCGGCATCTACTCCAACCTTGAGCTGCTCCGCTCAACCAACGGCCAAGGCGAGCCGAACCTGTTTCGCTCGTTTGGCTATGACTACCACTATGTTCGCTACGGCAACGACCTCCACAGCCTCATCGAGGCCTTCCGCGCGGTCAAGGATTCGACGCGCCCGGTAGTGGTTCACATCAACACGATGAAAGGCATGGGTCTGCCCGCCGCCGAAGCCAACAAGGAGGAGTTTCACTATAGCGGCCCGTTTGACCTGAAAACCGGCGCTCCGCTCCACGAGGAGCTGCCGCAAACGGCACCCAAGACCTACGACGACCTCTTTGCCGACACGATGCTGCGCCAAATGAAGGCGAACCCCGGCGTCGTTGCCATCACGGCGGGCACTCCGGGCGTTTTGGGCTTCACCCCCGCGCGCCGCAAGGAGGCCGGTCGCCAATTCGTTGACGTAGGCATTGCCGAGCAGGCGGCGGTTGACCTGGCCAGCGGCCTGGCCAAAGGGGGCATGCGCCCGGTTGCAGGCTTCGTCAGTAGCTTTTTGCAGCGCGCCTACGACCAGTTCAGCCAGGATATTGCCCTTAACCGCCAGCCGGCAACGTTCGTTGTGTTCTACGGCTCGATGTTTGGCATGAACGACGAAACGCACCTCGGCTTCTTCGACATTGCGCTTCTGGCCAACATTCCCGACCTGTTGGTTCTGGCGCCGACATGCCGCGAGGAGTTCGAGTCGATGCTCGACTGGGCCATCGGCCAGAAGGAGCTGCCGGTAGTTATCCGCACTCCGGGAGCCGTTGCGGTTTCGAATCCGCAGATTGAACCGGCAACTGACTATTCGCGCCCGGCCTATCAGATTGTGCGCCAGGGTTCGGAGGTTGCTCTCATCGGCGCAGGCCTGATGTTCGGCATCATGGCTCAAGCCGCCGACCTGCTGGAAAAACAGGGCGTCAAGGCAACTTTGATTAACCCGCGCGAGCTGTCGGCGCTCGACACCGCCACGCTCGACTCCCTCAAGGGCTACAAGGCCGTCATCACCGCCGAAGACGGCATTATCGACGGCGGCTTCGGCCAGAAGGTCGCCTCCTATTTGGGCCAGGCGCCGGCAAAGGTCGTTAACCTCGGCCTGCCCAAGGAGTTCCTGAACCGCTACGACTACTCCGAGCTTCAGACCCGCTGCGGCCTGACCCCGCAGCAGATTGCCGACCGCGCAATCAGCGAGCTGAAGTAATCGCCGCCCCATCTATCGTATTAACCCGCGAGCCCCGACGCATTCAACGCCGGGGTTCGCCGTTTTTTTCGGCGAGAAAGGCGGTGGAGTCGCTTTTTTTCCGTATCTTTGCGCTAAATAAGTCAATACCATTCATTATCAGGCTATGAATCATTTAAGCAGAATAATCACTGCGGGGCTGAGCGCACTGAGCGCGCTGATGGCCGCCGCAGCCGTTGATAATCCGCAGAGCGTCAAAGATTTGCTCGACCGCATCGGCGGCGCGGGCACGTCGGCAAAAATCGAAACCACGGTCGACGACGGCTATAAGTCGGCGTCGGGCGCGGAGATGTTTGCCATCTCAACCAAGAACGGCAAGCCGTGGGTCAAGGGAACGACGCTGTCGGCCGTGACCACCGGCCTGGGCTGGTATCTGAACCACACGGCCAACGTTAACCTGTCGTGGAACTACCCGACAACGACGCTCACCTCCCTGCCGCTGCCGCAGGGAACGGAGGAACACACCACCTCGGCCGACTATCGCTATTATCTGAACTACTGCACGTTCAGCTACTCAATGAGCACCTGGACCTGGGAACGCTGGCAGCAGGAAATCGACTGGATGGCGCTGCGCGGCATCAACATGCCGCTGCAAATCATCGGCCTGGAGGAGGTGTGGCGCAAAATGCTCACGGAGGACTATGGCTACACCAAGGCCGAGGCCAACGACTTTGTCGGCGGCCCCTGCTTCATGGCCTGGTTCGGCATGAACAACCTCCAGGGCTGGGGCGGCCCGAATCCCGACTGGTGGTATGAACGCCAGGCGGAGCTGGGACGCAAAATCAGCAGCCGCATGCGCGACCTGGGCATCGAGCCGGTGCTTCCGGGCTTCGCAGGCATGGTTCCGAGCAACTTTGCATCGAAAACCGGCATAGCCGCGTCGGGCCAGGGCAACTGGTGTGGGTTCACGCGCCCCTACATCGTTGACTCAACCGGCCCGGGCTTCGCATCGGTCGCCGCCAACTACTATAAGCGCCTGAAGGAGGTTATGGGCGAGAGCAAATATTACTCTATCGACCCCTACCACGAAGGGGGCGCCGCGCCGGCCAACCCCGGCAACGGCTATCGGAAAATGAACGAGGCGCTCCATGCGGCCAAACCCGACGCCAAGTGGGTTATTCAGAGCTGGCAGTGGAGCGGAGCGCAGCGCACCTGCCTGGATAATATTCCGGTCGGCGAACTGATCGTGCTCGACCTTTATAGCGACGGCAATCCGAACTATCGCGGCTATAAAGGCCACGAAACCGTTTATTCAACGATTTTTAACTTCGGCGGTCGCACCGGCTTTTTCGGCCGCGTTCAAAAGATTATCGACGGCTATTTCGACGCTCGCACGGTCAGCTCGGTCAAGGGCATAGGCGCCGCGCCGGAAGCCATTGAGCAAACGCCGGTTATGTATGACCTGCTGTTTGAGCTCCCCTGGCTGGCATCGAAGCCCGACGCCGCCGGGTGGATTGCCGGCTATGCCCGCCGCCGCTATGGCGCCGACAATGACGATGCCCGTCAGGCATGGGAGCTGCTGCGCACTTCGGCGCTCGACTGCCAGACCGGCCTCCAGGGCCCCCACGAGGCGGTAATGTGTGGCCGCCCGGCACTGAATATCAACAAGGTGTCGAGCTGGGGCGGCAGCGAAATTTTCTATGACCAGAACAAAACCGCCTCGGCGGCCTATAAGCTGCTGCGCTCGGGCCTGAGCGGCAACAACTATGACTATGACCTGACCGACCTGGTGCGTCAGGCCGTTACCGACTATTCGAAATCGCTGCTGGCCGAGCTCAACAGCGCCAACGCCTCGGGCAACACCGAGCGCTTCAACAGCCTGAAAGACGCCTTTCTGGAGCTGATGCTCGGTGTCGATGAGCTGCTCTGCACCCATCCCGACTTCATGCTCGGCCACTGGACCGAGCGCGCCCGCTCGATGGCCGACGAGGTCGGCGCCACGACCGACGCCGACCGCAACTGGCTGGAGCTCAACAATGCCCGCACTCTGATTACCACCTGGGGACCGCAGGCGGCGTCAGAAAACGGCGGCCTGCGCGACTACAGCTATCGCCAGTGGGGCGGAATGGTCAAGGATTTCTACTATCAGCGCTGGAAAACATGGTTCGACAACGGAATGCAGGCTCCCGCCGGGGGCTGGTTCCAGTGGGAACACAACTGGGCCACCAACGCAAACAAGCGATTCCCGACCGAGCCCACGGGCAACACAGCCGAGGTTGCGACGCGCCTGCTGGGCCGCTATTTACCGGAGCTGACGTCGGCCAAAGCCGGCCAGGAGCCCGCCTATCTGAAGGCAATGACCGAAAATGACCTGCGCGGCAAATGGTTTGACCTCTGCAATCCCGAGAGGGTTTACACGCCCGCAGTAACGGGCGAGGTTGCCGAAATCGCCATCGACTTCAGCAAAAACGGCCGCTATGAGAGCGACGAAACCGTTGCGGGCAGCTCGTTTGCCATTCCGGCCGACGCGCCGATCGGCGAGCGCACCTGCCGCATAACCCTGGCCGACGGCACCGTTGCCGGCTTCACGCTGCAAATCGTCGTTGACATAACCGAGCCGCGCACCGTCAGCGTCAGCTCCGCCGACCCGACTCAGGGTTCGGTCAGCATTGACGGCTCCGACGCCCTGAGCGTCACGACCAAAGACTACGTCACCGTTCGCGCCACCCCGACGAGCATCTATGATTTCAGCCACTGGACCGACGCCGCCGGCAATAACCTCGGAGGCGACAATCCGCTGACCTACTATGGCCGCGAAAACATCGAGCTGACGGCGCATTTCATCGTTAACAAATGGGGAGTGCCGCCAACCGACGGATACAAGGATAAAGCCACCATCGAGAGCTATCGCCAATACGTTAAGAGCATGAGCGTTACGCAAAACGGCGAAACCACCCCGCTCTACGAAACCGCCTCCGTGCCCGACTATCAGTTCGTTCAGATCCCGATGCGCATCTATGCGGCTCCGGGCGGCGAGTTCACCCTGAACTGGACCGACGCCGGCGGTTTGCGCTACCTGTTTTTGAGCGCCTATTGCGACCTGAATAACGACGGTAAGTTCAACGTTGAGCGCAACGGCGAACTGCTCGGCACCCTGGGCAAGTATCAGAACGACAATAACGCCGACGTTGCCGCCGGCGAGTTCAAGGTTCTGCTCCCCTACGAAACCGCCCGGGGCACTACCCACCTTCGCCTGCGCTTCGACTCTTCGTGGAACACTCAGGCATGGAACGCCGCCGCGGGCTGTTTCACCCCCGACGGCACCACCAACCGCCTGGTCTACGAGTTGCTGCTCGACGTCGTTGACTCGCCGAAACATGCCTGCACCGTTACCTACCGCAGCAACGACCCCTCGATGGGTTCGATGCGCTCCGAAAACGAGTCTATGGTCTATAATCCGGGCGAAACGGTTATCATAACGGCCTTCCCCGCCGCCGGCTGCCGCGTTGCCCGCTGGGTCGACAACCACGGTCGCCAACTCCCCGCCGATTGGGTTAGCGCCGACGGCAACAGCGTTAGCTTCCGCGTTTTCGACAACGCTGAAATCACCGCCGAGTTCGAGCGGGTGCCGATTGAGATTTCGGGCTGGCAGTTCGAATGGGAGCCGCTGAGCAACGGCAGCATCGCCCTGACCGCCATCGCCGGCGAAGGCAGCGAGGAGCTGGACCTGAATTCGGCAAACCCTACCGTCGGGTCGGTCACTCCGGGGCTCTTCGCAGCAACTGAGCGGCTGACCCGCGTAACCCTCCCCGCCGCCGGCATGGTTGCCGACGGTTCGGTCAAGCTCTTTGAAACGAAAGTCACCGGCGACGGCACCGAAAATAAAATCTATCAGCTCGGAAGCACTATCGAGGGCAACCGCGACTACACGATGACGATTGTCGGAACCAACAGCGGCGCGGCCTTCAACGCCTGGGGCTCGGCCATCTGGGCCAACGGCACCAACGGCCTGGCAAATGACTACACCAACGGCTGGAGCCAGTTCTACATTTCGAAAGACGGCTTCCTGACGGTTAAGTGGGACGCCAACGACGCTACCAAAAAGACCTTCGGCGACGTTTGTCTGATAGGCTCGTTCAAGATAGTGGCCGCCTACGACGCCTCGGCCAAGAAGCTGGCCGTTACGGTTAGCAACGGCGCCGGTCAGTCGCAGTCAATAACGATTGCCAACAGCTCTACGATGCAAAACATTACGCGCTTCGCAACCAACTTGCCCGCCGGCATTGACTACACGGTCACTTTTACGCGCGGCGGCCTTACGGAGCAGGCTCCGGGCGATGCGTTTGCCGGCTGCCGCTCGCTGGCGGAGTTTAACGTTCCCGCCGGCTCGAAGGCCTATAAGAGCGGCAGCGGCCCGGTCGTTACTACCTCGAAGGGGCGCATCGTGGCCGTTGCCGAAGGAGCCATGCAAACCTATCCGTTCACCCTCGGCGCCTCAGCCGGGCTGCTCGGCGCCACCCCCCGTCTCAGCGGCGACGAGCTGACTGAGGGCGGCATTTCCTTTGGCAACGCCGACGGGTTCAACACGCTCTGGACCCTGAGCCACTCGTCGACGCAGTCGGCCCTGAAGCACTTCAATTCCGAAACCTACGCCGCAGGCCGTAGTCTCGCCGCCGAGCCTGCCGCCGCGACCTACACCATAGATTATAGCGGCCAGACTCCCGCAATCACCGTCAAAACCGGCTCAACAACCGTTGGCTCGGCAAAGATGACGCTCGGTCTGCCCCTGGCGGCCATTGAGCTGACCGCCCCGGCAGCCGTGTTTGCGCTGACCGTGCCGGGCCGAACCGTTGGCCTGCCCGACGGAGTGATCGCCAACCGAATCGTCGCCGCCGTCGAAAAAGGCGCCGAAATGGCTCCGTGTGACCGCCTGATTGCGGGCCACACGCCCGTAATCATTACCGGCGCCACTGCCGGCGCGCCGCTGCTGCTAACCATCGAGGCTTCCGCCGAGCCGATCGAACCGGGCGCCAATCTGCTGCGCGGAACGTGCGTTGCGCTGACCGCCACGGAGCCATACTATCTGCTCGGCAGCGACAACCGCTTCCGTCGCTGCGAGGCCGCAACCGTTATTCCCGCCAACGCGGCCTATATTCTCGCCTCAGACCTCCCCGCCGATACCGGCAGCAGCTTTCCGCTCTCGCTGCCCGACGGCATTGACGAAATCCACGGCAACGGCGGCGACGGCGCCCCCATGCCCATGTATGACCTCGGCGGCCGCCCCGCAAAACGCGGCTATGTCGTAACGGCCAATGGTCAGAAAATCCTCGTTAAATAACCAATGGAAAAACTTTTTCTACTCGACGCATATGCGCTGATTTATCGCGCCTACTATGCCCTGTTTCGCAATCCGCGCGTAACGTCGGCGGGCATGAACACCTCGGCCATTTTCGGCTTTATCAACACTCTCGACGACCTCATCAAAAAGGAACAGCCAACGCACCTGGCCGTGTGTTTCGACCCGCCGGGCGGCCACACTTTCCGCCACGAAATGTTTGCCGACTACAAGGCAGGCCGCGAAAAGCAGCCCGAAGACATTACCGTAGCCATCCCCTATATCAAGCGCGTTCTGGAGGCGATGTGCATCCCGGTCGTGGAAATAGCCGGCTATGAGGCCGACGACGTTATCGGCACTTTGGCCACCCGCGCCGCCGCCGAAGGCTACACGGTCTACATGATGACCCCCGACAAAGACTATGGTCAGCTCGTCAGCGACTCGATTTTTCAATATCGTCCCGCGCTGAAGGGCCAGGGCTTCGAGGTGCGCGGCCCGCAGCAGGTTTGTGAACGCTACGGCATTGACCGCCCCTCGCAGGTAATTGACCTGCTGGCGCTTGAAGGCGATGCCAGCGATAACATTCCCGGCTGTCCGGGCGTCGGCGAGAAAACCGCCGTTAAGCTTATTTCGGAGTTCGGCTCGGTCGAGGGCCTGCTCGAAAACACGTCCAAGCTCAAAGGCGCTCTGAAAACCAAGGTTGAAGATAACCGCGAACAGATTCTGCTGAGCAAAGACCTCGCAACCATCCGCACCGGCCTCGACATTGACCTGCGCATTGCCGATCTGCGCCGCTGCGAGCCGAACTTCGGCGAGCTGCGCAAAGTCTACGAGGAGCTGGAGTTCCGCTCGTTCATTGCCAAGCTCCCGGCCGAAAATAAGAAGGCCGACACGCCGCCGGCAGTCGAACCGAGCCTCGGCGGCCTGTTTGACATGGCCGAGCCGGAGCCGGCAGCCGAAATTCCGCTCGGCAACTATTCGGCCGACGCCGCGCCGCTGCTGGCCGAAGCCCTGCGCGCCGAACGCATTGCCCTGGCGCTCTATGCGGTCGGCGAGGAGGCGATGACCGCCGACCTGCGCGGCGCGGCAATCGCCGTTGAGCCGGGGCGCGCAGCCTTTATTCCCGCCGCGCGCATCGGCGAGCTCGCCCCGGTTCTGGAGCGACGGGAGCTGACGGTCGTTACCCACGATTTCAAGCGCGACATGCTCCTTCTGCGCCGCCACGGCGTTGAATGGCACGCCGGCCACTACGACACGTCGCTGGCCCACTATCTCCTCCAGCCCGAAATGCGCCATTGGCTCCCCGACGTTGTTCAGGAAATCCTGAATCTCAAAACGTTAGATGCCGACGACCCGGCCCTTGCGCGCAAGTTCAAGGAAATACCCGCCGAAATGGAGGTCAACCTGCTGTGTCAGCGCGCCGACATGGCCCTGCAGCTCTACGAGCCTCTGCGCTCCGCCCTGCGTCGGGCCGAAATCTCGCCCGAACTCGAACAGCTCGAACAAGACCTCGCCCCGGTGCTCGCCGAAATGGAATGGACCGGAGTGCGCATCGACCCGTCGATACTCGCCGAGCGCAGCCGCGTGCTCTCCGAGCGCGTAGAGCAAATGGAGCAGCAAGCCTATGAAATGGCAGGCCGGTCGTTCAACATCAGTTCGCCGTCGCAGGTCGGTCAGGTGCTGTTTGGCGAACTGCTCCTCGACGCCAAGGTCAAGCGAACCAAAACCGGCGGCTATTCAACGACCGAAGAAACCCTCGAGAAATATCGGTCGGCTCACCCGCTGGTTGACCTGATTCTTCAGATTCGCGGCCTTCGCAAACTTCTGGCAACCTACATCAACGCCCTACCCGCCCTCATCAACCCGCGCGACGGCAAAATCCACACGACCTACAACCAGACCGGAACCGCCACGGGCCGCCTGTCGTCAACCAACCCGAACCTGCAAAACATCCCCGTCAGAACCGACGAAGGACGCGAAATCCGCCGCGCCTTCATCGCCGACCCCGGCTGCCTGCTCCTGGCCGCCGACTACTCTCAGATTGAACTGCGGCTGATGGCCGACATTTCCGGCGACGAAGCAATGATCGAAGCCTTCCGCGAGGGCGAAGACATTCATCGCGCAACGGCGGCAAAAATCTACCACGAAAACCTCGCCGACGTTAGCGACACCCAGCGACGCAACGCAAAAACCGCCAACTTCGGCATCATCTACGGCATTTCAGCCTTCGGACTGAGCGAACGCCTGAAAATTCCCCGCCCCGAAGCCAAGCAGCTCATCGACGGATATTTCCGAACCTATCCCGGCGTTAAGCAATACATGACGGACACGGTTGACCACGCCCGCGAGCGCGGCTACGTCACGACCGTTATGGGTCGCCGCCGCATGTTGCCCGACATCGCGTCGCGCAACGCCGTTGTTCGCGGCTACGCCGAACGCAACGCCATCAACGCGCCGCTCCAAGGCTCCGCCGCCGACATAATCAAGGTAGCGATGGTTCGCATAGCCGCCGAGATGCGCGCCCTCGGCCTCCGCTCAAAAATGATAATGCAAGTCCACGACGAACTCGTTTTCAACGTTCTGCCCGACGAACTTCCCCGGCTCCAAACCCTCGTGGTCAGCCTGATGGAAAGCGCCTACTCAGGCCGCGTCCGCCTCTCGGTCAGCGCCGGCGCCGCCCCCAACTGGCTCGCCGCCCACTAATTCCTTCCCCCACCCCCACGAAAAAACCTCCCCCCTCGCTCATTACCCAAAGCGAGGGGGGATATATTTTTAGGGGAGGTCTTCCCAGGTTATGTCGGTGATTTGCGATTCGGTTTCGGTGGTAGTGGTGCGGGTGGTGCCGTCGGCGGAGGTGGTTGAGCGGGTAGAGGTGGTTTCGGTAAATTCAACGTATTCGCCAACGCCGGGGTCTATTTTCTTTTTGGGACGCGGGGGTTGCTGTTGGCGCTGTTGTTGCCGGCGGCGCGCACGGGTTTGCTCTTCGGCGGCTTTGCGCCAGCTGCGCGAAACGCGCAGGAGCTTGATGAACGGGCCTATTATCGCGGCCCACACCATCAGGAGGATGCAGATGACTATGAACGTAACCATCGGTCAGCGGCGGTTGGCCAGGGTGGAGATTGCACCGTAGAGGAAGTAGAGGGCAATGGCGGCGGCAAAGCCTGCCATGCCTAACCAGGCAACGAGGGCTACGGTAATTATTATAGTGAGGTAGCGGGGGTTGTTTTCGCGACCGAGTTTGAAGTCGTGGAATTTGAGCGAGGGGAGGTGAACGGGGGCTACCATCGCGAGGGCCACGAGGACGACCATCAGGGCGTAGGTCCATGCGCTTTCAGCCGCCGGGGGGCAGTTCTGCCAGAAGGCGGCCATGCCGATCCAAAAGAGGGCGTTGGCGGGGATGGGGAGGCCGATGAAGCCTTCGACCTTGGAGGTTTCAACGTTGAAGCGGGCCAGGCGCAGGGCGCCGCAAACGGGGATTGCGAGGGCGAAGTAGCAGGCGGGAGCGGGGAGGAGGGTGTATACGATGGCCGCCGGGGCAACTCCGAAGCTGACCACGTCGCAGAGCGAGTCGAGTTCGGCGCCGATGGGCGAGTAGGCTTTGAGGGCGCGGGCAACGGCGCCGTCGAGGAAGTCGAAAACGGCGGCGGCGATGATGGCCACGGAGGCCCACTGGATGTTTCCGCTAAATGCCAGTGCAAGGGCTATGCAGCCGGAGGTTATGTTGAGGCAGGTAACGGCGTTGGGAATCGATTTTACGATTATGTTACTCATTTTTGAGGAGTTGAGGGTCGGTTGATGGATTAAGGCGGCCAACGATGGTCATGCCGCCAACGGTTCGGTCGCCGATTTTGGCAAAGATTTCGGTTCCGAGGGGGAGGTAGAGGTCAACTCGCGAGCCGAGTTTGATGAAGCCCATGTGGTCTTCGATGTTGGCGGCGGTGTCGGGCTCGGCGTAGGTAACGATTCGGCGGGCCATAGCGCCGGCAACCTGGCGCATGAGGACGAGCTGGCCGTCGTCGGTCCGGATAACAACGGTTGAGCGCTCGTTTTCGGTCGAGGATTTCGGGAGCCAGGCCGACATGAAGCGGCCGTCGTGGTGCTTGACGTAGATAACTTCGCCGTCGACGGGAAACCAGTTGGCGTGAACGTCGATCGGGCTCATGAAAACGCTGAGCTGAATGCAACGACACTTGAGGTATTCGCTTTCGTAGGTTTCCTCGAGGGCAACCACCTTGCCGTCAACGGAGGAAACGACAACGTTTTCGCGGCGCCCGGTGAAATGTCGTTTCGGGGAGCGGTAAAAGTTAACCAGCAGCAGGTAGAGGATAGCGGATATGACTGTTACTGCGATGCCGACAGGAGTCGACATCCACCAGACGAGCACGTTGAACGACACTAAGAACGCAAGGGTAACTAACAAGATGTCAGTACCTTCACGATGGAGCCGCACGCGTTTCAGTGTTCTTCTTACTTTTCCCATAATATTTTTTTAGTACGCAAAGTTACGAAAATTTTCTTAAAAACAAATAATTGCGTAACTTTGCAGTCAAAAATAAAGTTTTTCACGAAAAAATATGGCAGTAGAACTCCAACACCTGACTAAACGCAGCGAAAACTATTCGCAATGGTATAACGACCTGGTTGTCAAAGCCGACCTGGCCGAGCAAAGTGCAGTTCGCGGCTGCATGGTCATCAAGCCCTATGGCTATGCCATCTGGGAGAAGATGCAGCAGCAGCTCGACAAGATGTTTAAGGAAACCGGCCACCAGAACGCCTATTTCCCGCTTTTGATTCCCAAGTCGTTTCTTTCGCGCGAGGCCGAACACGTTGAGGGCTTCGCAAAGGAGTGTGCGGTCGTTACGCACCACCGACTGATGAACGACCCCAACGGCGGCGGCGTTGTTGTTGACCCGGAAGCGCGCCTGGAGGAGGAGCTGATTATCCGCCCCACGTCGGAAACCATCATCTGGAACACCTATAAGAATTGGATTACCTCATATCGCGACCTGCCTATTCTAGTTAACCAGTGGGCCAACGTTATGCGCTGGGAAATGCGCACGCGCATGTTCCTGCGCACCGCCGAGTTCCTCTGGCAGGAGGGCCACACCGCCCACGCCACCTCCGACGAAGCTCAGGAGGAGGCCGTTAAGATGCTGAACGTTTACAAAACGTTTGCCGAAAAGTATATGGCCGTGCCGGTCGTTACAGGCGTTAAGACCGCCAACGAGCGCTTTGCCGGCGCCATTGAAACCTACACCATCGAGGCGATGATGCAGGACGGCAAGGCTCTTCAGAGCGGCACTTCCCACTTCCTGGGCCAGAATTTCGCCAAGGCGTTTGACGTTAAGTTCGTTAACAAGCAGAACGAGCCGGAATACGTTTGGGCAACCTCCTGGGGCGTGTCGACCCGTCTGATGGGCGCGCTGATCATGACCCACTCCGACGACAACGGCCTGGTCCTTCCGCCCCACCTGGCTCCGATTCAGGTTGTTATCGTTCCCATCTACAAGAACGACGAGCAGCGTCAGGCCGTTACCGAAAAGGTTATGCCAATCGTTGAAGCCCTGCGCGCCAAAGGCATTTCGGTTAAATATGACGACGCCGACAACCGCCGCCCCGGCTTCAAGTTTGCCGACTATGAGCTCAAGGGCGTGCCCGTTCGCCTGGCTATCGGCGCCCGCGACCTGGAGAACGGCACCGTTGAGGTTATGCGCCGCGACACTCTCGAAAAGGAAATCGACAGCCTCGACAGCATTACCGAACGCATCCCCGCCCTGCTCGAGGAAATTCAGGACAATATTTTCCAAAAAGCTCTGAAGCAGCGCGAGGCAATGACCTATAAGGTCGACAACTACGAGGACTTCAAGGCTCAGATCGAAAAGGGCGGCTTTATCCTGGCCCACTGGGACGGCACCCCCGAAACCGAAGAGCGCATCAAGGAGGAGACCAAGGCAACCATCCGCTGCATCCCCCTCGACGCACCGGAGGAAGAGGGCGTTGACATGCTGACCGGCAAGCCTTCGAAGCGCCGCGTCATCTTTGCCCGCAACTATTAACGGAACACTGATTCATTTCTAAGACATATTAAGAGAGAAAGAGGGGCCGTCGGGCCGTCCGTCGCGCGCCGCCCGGTTCGGCGCGAGGAAAGTCCGGGCAACATAGAGCACCATATTATCTAACGGATAGCTGTCGGAATAAATAACGGCAGAGTAGCGTGACAGAAAATAACCGCCCGCGCGACCAACGCGCCGCGCAGGCAAGGGTGAAAAGGTGGGGTAAGAGCCCACCGGGGCCGATGGCGACATTGGCTGCCGCACGCCTTATGGGTTGCAAGGTCAAGTATACCGGCAATTAAGGGTTGCTCGCCCGCTGCCGGGGGGTAGACTGCGTCAGATAAATGACGGACCGCGGGGCCGTTTGCCTAAAAGCAATAACGACTTCCGACGACATAACCCGGCTTACAACCTGACCGCCCCTCTTTCTCTCTTATTTTATTTTTCAGCGATGAGTGTAGACGATATTCTTGAACGGGCCGGAGTGCGACCCACGGCCAACAGGGTTTTGGTTTTCAAGGCCCTGCAGGCAGCCCGCTCGCCGATGAGCCTGATTGAGCTGGAAACCGCGCTGGAAACCCTGGAGCGGTCGAGCGTTTTGCGCGCGCTGACCGTGTTTGCCGACAACGACATCGTTCACCTGCTCGAGGATGGCCGCGGAGTCACCAAATATGAGCTCTGCCACAGCCACGACCACTCCTCGCTCAACGACCAGCACCCCCATTTTTACTGCGAAAAATGCCAGCGGGTCTACTGCTTTGACTCCGAAGCGGTTCCGCCCGTCAATATGCCCGCCGGCTTCAGCGCCCGCTCGGTCAACTACATGATCAAGGGCCTCTGCCCGCATTGCGGCGGCTGACTCCGCCGAATTTATTTTTGGGGATTTCGGATTTTTTTCATAACTTTGCGTGCAATTTTACACCCTAAAAAACAATTTTAGATATGTCGTTTATTGCCGATCGAGTGAAAATGGATGGTCTGACCTTCGATGACGTCCTTTTGATTCCCGCCTACTCCGAAGTTCTTCCCCGCGATGTTAGCCTCGAAACCAAGTTTTCGCGTAACATTACCCTCAACGTTCCGCTGATTTCAGCCGCGATGGACACCGTTACCGAAGCCCCCCTGGCAATCGCCATTGCCCGCGAAGGCGGTATCGGCGTAATCCACAAAAACATGTCGATTGCCGAACAGGCCCGCCAGGTCCACGCCGTTAAGCGCGCCGAAAACGGCATGATTACCGATCCGGTTACCATTGAGCGCGGCGCGACCGTTGCCGACGCCCTGGCAATCATGGAGGAATACCACATCGGCGGCATTCCCGTCGTTGACACAGACCGCAAGCTCGTTGGCATCGTTACCAACCGCGACCTGCGCTTTGAAACCGACGCCAACCGCCCCATCGACGAGGTCATGACAAAAGACCACCTCGTTACCACCTCGCAGTCGACCGACCTGGAAGAAGCCGCCCGCATTCTCCAGCAACACAAAATCGAGAAGCTCCCGGTTGTTGACGCCGACGGTCGCCTGCTCGGACTCGTTACCTATAAAGACATCACCAAGGCCAAGGATAAACCGATGGCCTGCAAAGATAAATATGGCCGCCTTCGCGTCGCCGCCGGCATCGGCGTTACCGCCGACAGCATCGAGCGCGCAACCGCCCTGGTCGAAGCCGGCGTCGACGCCATCGTTATCGACACGGCCCACGGCCATTCGGCAGGCGTTGTTCGCGTTCTGCGCGAGGTAAAGGAAAAGTTCCCGCAGATCGACGTCGTTGTTGGCAACATCGCAACCGGCGAGGCCGCCCGCTACCTCGTTGACAACGGCGCCGACGGCGTTAAGGTCGGCATCGGCCCCGGCTCGATTTGCACAACCCGCGTCATTGCCGGCGTTGGCGTTCCGCAGCTGTCGGCGGTCTACGACGTTGCCAAAGCCCTCGAAGGCACCGGCGTTCCGCTGATTGCCGACGGCGGCATCCGCTATAGCGGCGACATCGTTAAGGCTCTCGCCGCCGGCGCCTACTCGGTAATGCTCGGCGGCATGCTGGCCGGCGTTGACGAAACCCCCGGCGACACCATTATCTACAATGGCCGCAAATATAAGGCCTATCGCGGCATGGGTTCGCTCGAAGCCATGGAAAAAGGCTCCAAGGACCGCTACTTCCAGGGCAACGTTTCCGACGCCAAGAAGCTCGTGCCCGAAGGCATTGCAGCCCGCGTGCCCTATAAGGGTTCGCTCTACGAAGTTGTTTATCAGATGCTCGGCGGCCTCCGCTCCGGCATGGGCTACTGCGGCGCCAAAAACATCGACGCGCTCCACTCGGCCAAGTTCACCCGCATTACCAACGCAGGCGTTGCCGAAAGCCACCCCCACGACGTTGCCATCACCTCCGAAGCTCCCAACTATTCAGCTAACGCTAACTGAAGAAAATGAAAAAATTCATTGTTCCCTCTCTCATTGCCCTGGGCGTGCTGACCCTCGCCGCCAAGGCTCCCAAAGACCCGGTTCTGCTAACCGTTAACGGCACTCCCGTTACGCTCGGCGAATTCGAATATTACTACCACAAGAACGACGGCAACGAAGTTGACCACGAAACGCCCGAACAATACCTCCAGCGCTTCATTGACTACAAACTGAAGGTTGAACGCGCCCGCGACGAACGCCAGGACACTACCTCCGGCTTCCGCAAGGACTTCCGCGACTATCGCCGCGAGCTGGCCGAGCCCTACATGTCGGACACGACGGTCTATAACCAGTTGCTCGAAGCCGGCTATCAACACACGCTCAAGGAGGTCAAAGTTGACCACCTGATGCTCCCCCTGGGCAAAAACGCCCTGGCCGACTCCCTGCGCCAAGCTCTGGTCGGCGGCGCTGACTTCGAGGCCATCGTTGCCGAATATTCCATCGACCCGCAGGCGCGCGTTGACCACGGCCACTATGGCTTCATCCACGCCGGCGACTTCCCCTACGAGTTCGAAGAAATCGCCTTCGAAACCCCGCTGAACCAGTGGAGCGAGGTGGCTCAGACCCCCTATGGCCTCCATATCGTGCGCCCCGTTGACGAACGCCCCAACATCGGCGAAATCCACGCCGCCCACATCCTGGCCCAGGTTGAACAGGGCGCCGACGACGCCGAGGCAAAGCAGCGCATCGACTCCATCTATAACCTGCTCGAACAGGGCTACTCGTTCGAAGTGCTCGCAAAAACCTGCTCCGACTGCCCCTCAAAGGCAAAAAGCGGCGACCTCGGCTTCTTCAACCGCGGCCGCATGGTTCCGGAGTTCGACGACGTTGTTTTCAGCCTCGAAAACAACGCCTACTCCAAGCCGTTCCGCACCCGCTTCGGCTGGCACATCGCAAAAAAATATGAGGAACGCAAGTCATCGCCTTCCGAAGTCAAGGGAATGATTAAAGGCATGATGAAACGCGACTCGCGCAACATCCGTCCGCGCCTGGCCCGCGCCAAGCAGCTCCGCGAAGAGTATAACTCACGCTTCGACAGCAACGTTTTCGACGCCCTGCTGCAACAGGTTGACCAACTGGGCTACGACTCGGTGATGACCCTGCGCGCCGCCGACCCGACGCCTCTGATTTTCGTTGCCGACTCAACCGTTACGGTTGGCGAATTCCTCGGCTCAAACTATCGCCTCAACCCCAACGACAAGGCCTCGACTCAGCTCGCCAACCGCATGGACACACGCCTCAACGCCGTTACCATCGCCTACGAAGACGCCCACCTCGAGCAGAAATATCCCGAGTTCCGCAACCTTTCAAACGAGTATCGCGACGGCCTCATGCTCGTTTCCTCGCTGGAAAAGAACGTTTGGAACCGCCCGGCCGAAGACCCCGAAGGCCTCAAAGCCTACTTCGAAGCCAACCGCGAGAAATATGCTTTCAGCGAACCCCGCTGGAAAGGCTATATCATCTACTCGCTGACCGATTCCATCATCGGCGAAATCGATGCCTACCTGGCCCGCGTCAAGCCCACCCCCGAGCAGCTCAACGACTCGCTGCGCGCCAACTTCCCCGGCGAAGTGCGCATCGAGCGCGCAGTGCTCCCCAAGGGCGAAAACCAGGTCGTTGACTTCATTGCCTTCGGCGGCATCCGTCCTAAATTCTCAAACCGCTGGAACCACTTCACGACCTATATGGGCGGCCTCATCAACGGCCCCGAAGAGGTTGCCGACGTGCGCAACCGCGTGACCAACGATTGGACCGCGGCGCTCGAAGAAGAATTCGTTGCCGAACTCCGCAAGGCCTACCCCGTTAAGGTCAACAAAAAAGTACTGAAAAAAGCCAAATGACCCCGGTCATTTTCAAACTCAACCGCGCGGCCATCGTTGCGGGTGCCCTGGCGGCACTCTCGGCGATGGCCGCCTGCCATAAGGAGCAACCCCTGGGCGACGACGCCGTTGCGGCCATCGGAGGCGAAATCCTGACCGCCGACCAAGTGCGCCGCGCGATTCCCGCCGGCCTCGGCGGCGCCGACAGCACGGCCTTTGCCGAAGCATGGATCAACGCCTGGGTCAACGACCGGCTGCTCGACCACGAAGCGTCGCGCCACCTGCGCGACCGCGACGACATTGACCGCCGCGTTGCCGACTATCGCCGCAACCTGATTGCCTGGGAATATCGCCGCCTGGCCGTGGCCACCGACTCCACCCTCGCCCCGACCGACTCGGCCATGCGCGCCTACTATGACCTCCACCCCGACGAAATGCGCCTGACAGACCCGCTCGTCCGCGGCATCTACATCAAGCTCGAAAGCAAAGACCCCGCCCTGGCAACGGTTCGACGGCTCTATGCCTCGCAGAAGGCCGACGACATTGACCGCCTCGAAAAAGTAGGCCTCAACTCCGCCGTTCACTATGACTACTTCCGCGACCAGTGGATACCCTTCGAGCGGATAATATCGAAAATCCCCCACCCGGTCGATCCCTCGGCTCTGCGCGCCGGCTATAAACTCGACGTTGAAATCGACGGCTTTACCTACCTTCTCAGCGTCAGCGACCTGCTCCCCGCAGGCGCAACCATGCCCTACGAAGCCGCCAAACCGCGCATCCGCCAAACCCTCGAAACCCTAAACTCCGCCGCTCTCGACGCCGCCCTGCTCCGCCGTCTGCGCGCCGACGCCCTCAGCTCCGGCCGCCTGCAACTCAAAAAATAACCACAAAATTTAAGAAAAATTTGCGCATGTCGCGAAAAATTCGTTACTTTGCAGTCGGTTTAGCGGCTTCCCTTCCGGGAAAGCCGGCGAAAAGTGATGCGTTCGCCGGCGATATGAGCGAAGGCCGGGACTCCGCAAAGCTCCACTCCGAGAATTAAAATAATAATATAACCAGTTAGAATACAACACCCTACAGCCATGTCAAAAATGTGTCAAATCACTGGCAAAACTGCCATGACGGGTAACAACGTTTCGCACTCGAAGCGTCGCACCAAGCGCAAATTCAACGTGAACCTCTTCACCAAGAAGTTCTACTGGCCCGAACAGGAAATGTGGATCTCCCTGACCATTTCCGCCAAGGGTCTTCGCACCATCAACAAACTCGGTCTGAACGCCGCCCTGCTGCAGGCTGCCGAGAAGGGATATCTGAATGATAACGACATTAAATGCATTGGATTTTAAGTCATGGCAAAGAAAGCAAAAGGTAACCGCGTGCAAGTAATCCTGGAGTGCACCGAACACAAAGCCAGCGGAATGCCCGGCACTTCCCGCTACATCACCACCAAGAACCGCAAGAACACCACCGAACGTCTTGAGCTGAAAAAATACAACCCCATCCTCAAGCGCGTGACCGTTCACAAAGAAATTAAGTAATTCACCCCCCTAAGACCTACAGGAAATGGCAAAGAAAACCGTCGCCTCACTTCAGAAGGGTGAAGGCCGCACTTTTAGCAAAGTAATCAAGATGGAACGCTCGCCCAAAACCGGCGCCTACATCTTCAAAGAAGAAATGGTTCCCAACGACGCTGTTAAGGCAGCTCTGAAGTAATCATTTTCGATTCCAAAACCGGGCATTTTATCCCCAAATATGTTAAAAAGCACCTTTTTTGAAGAATTTCCAAAAAAAATCTTAAAAAAAGTTTGAAGATTAAAAAATTTGGCATAACTTTGCACCGGTTTTAGAACACCACATCAAACAAAGACAATATTTACTAATCGTTTCATAATAAAATTTTAGAAAGATGAAAAAGTACATCCTCATGCTCGCCGTAGCAGCCGCTTCCACCCTCGTAGCTTGTGGCAACAAAGAAGCTGCCGTTGAAGAAACCGAAGCTCCCGCAGTAGAAGAAGCTGTTGAAGTTGTTGAAGAAGTAGCTGTTGACAGCATCGCTGCCGACACCGTAGCTGCTGCTGCTGCTGACAGCACCGTAGTTGCTGAATAATCTGAGCAATCAAGAGAATGTAATAGCCGGTCTTGACGCGAAGTCAAGTCCGGTTATTCATTTTAACTCCCTTTGACAATGAAAATCAGCGAACTGGTCAGCGAGGTCAGAAAAACGCTGGGCGCAATCGACGACGCCCGCGGGGTTGAACGCGAGCTGTTTGAACAGCTGGCGCTGATGCGCCCGGTCGACGTTGTTGTTAACCCCGAGCGCGAGCTGCCCGACTTTGTTGAGCAAAAGATTTTGGCCGCAGCAGCGCGCGTTGCCGCCGGAGAGCCGGTGCAGTATGTGCTGGGCCACGCCCGCTTCTACGGTATGGACCTCAGCGTTGCACCCGGCGTTTTGATTCCGCGCCCCGAAACCGCCGAGCTGGTCGACCTGATAGTCGACCGCTATGGCAATCGACCTGACTTGCGCGTCATTGACCTCGGAACCGGCAGCGGAGCAATCGCCATTGCCCTGGCGCGCACGCTGAAGTTCGCCGACGTAACGGCGGTCGACATCTCGGACGAAGCCCTGGCCATAGCCCGCAAAAATGCTGCCGACCAGCGCGTTAAGATCAACTTCGTTAAGGCCGACGTGTTGACCTACCGTCCGAGCGAGCGGTTTGACATCGTTGTCAGCAACCCGCCCTACGTTCTCGAATCGGAACGCGCCGAAATGGAGCCGCGGGTGCTCAACAACGAGCCGGCGCTGGCCCTGTTCGTGCCCGATTCCGACCCGCTGCGATTCTACTCGGCGATTCTGAAAAACTTCGCCGGCATGGCTTCGGCGTTCTACTTCGAAATCAACCCGATGCAGGCTTCGGCCTATCGCGGCGCGGAAATCGTTCGCGATTCATTCGGAAAACTTCGTTTTGCAATCTATGACCCGGCAACTAACGCCCCGGCAGGCCTTTGAGCGCCTGGCCGACAGGGCTGCGACAACAGAAATGTGTTCGACCGAGGCCGAACAAAAGCTGCGCGACTGGCAAATCGCGCCGGAGGAGGCCGACGCTATCATTGACCGCCTGATAGCCGAGCGATATATCGACGACCGACGCTTCGCCCATGCCTACGTCCGCGACCGCATTAACAACGCCCGCTGGGGTCTGCTGAAAATCCGCCGGGCAATGCGCCTCAAGCGCCTGCCCAACTCGCTGATTGAAGAGGCAATCGACACCGAGCTCAACGATGAGACCTACTGCCGGAACCTCGCCGCCGCCCTGCGGTCGAAGGCGCGCTCAATGGAGCAGCCGCTGCTGCCGGCCGACCGCGCCAAGCTGGTTCGATTCGCCGCGTCGCGCGGCTATGAGCCGGATCTGATTCTCGAAATGGTCGACGATGAGGAATATTGGCGCAACGCTGACTGAGGCTCTGCTGTCGGTGTTGTTTCCGCCGCTCTGCCCATGCTGCGGGGCAACTATGGTGCGCGGCGAAAAGCCGCTGTGTCTGAGTTGCCGGATGAAGCTCCCGTTGACCGGCCACGAAAAGTCACCCACCTCCAACGACCTGATTAACAAGCTCCAGGGAATCATCGCCTTTGAGCGCGCCGCGGCCTACTTCACCTATCGCCGCGAGGCACCGCAGGCGCGGTTGCTCCACGACATGAAATATCATGGCCGCCCCGAAATTGGCCGACAGCTGGCCGCCGAGTATTCCCGAACGCTCCTCGCCGCCGGCTTTTTCGATTCAATCGACGCCGTTGCGCCGGTTCCGCTGAACTTCTGGCGCCACTGCCGCCGAGGCTACAACCAGTCGGCCCACATCGCCGCCGGCGCCGCATCGGCTCCGGGACTGCCGGTCATCGACGCCCTCAGGGCCCGGCACCACAGCTCGCAAACGCGCCTGAGCGCAACGGGCCGGCTCGAAGCACTGAAGGGAATTTTCAGCGCCCGCCCCGACTCGCTCCGCGGCATTAATCACCTGCTACTGGTCGACGATATTTGCACCACCGGCGCCACTCTCTATGCCTGCGCCGAGGCCCTGCGGGCCGTGCGTCCCGATTTGCGCATATCGGCCTTCGTGCTGGCAAGCACCTCGCTGCTCTGACGCAAAAAAATTGCTAAAAATCGGTTACAATTCTGTTAAGCAATTGCCGCTTTTGAGATTTGTTTAGTAACTTTGCATCGTATGAACGAAACGCAAAAGAATAAACGTGCACTTGTGGCCACCGACGACCATTCTCTGCCCGCAGTTCTCACTGCAATGCTCGCTCCTACAGGCATTGAAGTGCAGTGCGTCGACAGCCAAAGTATGCAACCCTACGCCGAAAGCGGCTACACGGTTGTTATGGTCGATGGTAACCCCCTCGGAGAGGTTGGCCAGGGTTTGCCGGCAATGGTTGTAATTTCGCCCGACGACCCCATAAACGCCTATGATTCAGGCGCTGACTTAGTCATAGACAAACCGCTGCGCACCAACGTGCTGCTGGCGAAGCTGCGTTCTGTGCTCCGCCGCTACGGCGTTAACATATGAACCATCCCCCGCTGCTGCCCACCTCCTTCCAGACCGAACTGCTCGAAGCCGGCTGCGACGAGGCCGGACGCGGATGTCTGGCCGGTCCGGTATTTGCCGCCGCCGTCATTCTTCCGCCCGGATTCTCCCATCCGCTGCTCCACGACTCCAAGGCTCTCAGCCACCGGCAGCGGCTCGAGGTGCGCGAAGTGATTCAGCGAGAGGCCGTCAGCTGGGCCGTTGGCTCCTGCTCTGCGGCGGAAATCGACGAAATCAACATTTTGCGCGCATCTATCCTTGCAATGCACCGCGCGCTCGACGCTCTCAGCGTTGAGCCCCAACTGATTGCAGTCGACGGCAACCGATTCACGCCCTGGCGCCTCGGCGTTCCGTTCACAACCATCGTTAAAGGCGACGCCAAGTTCGCCAACATTGCCGCCGCCAGCATCCTTGCAAAAACCTATCGCGACGAATTCATGGCCGACGCCGCCCGCCTGTATCCCGCCTACGGCTGGGAACAAAACAAAGCCTACCCCACCGCCGCCCACCGCGCAGCCATCGCCGCCAACGGCCCCTCGCCCCTCCACCGCCTGACCTTCCGCCTCCTCCCCACCCCCAAATAGTTTTTCATCACTCCTCCTATGGCAGAATTTGATATTTCCAAACTCGGAGTCTACCGAGAACATAACCGACTCGAAGCCAAATCGGCAAAAGGCGGATTCCCGGGTTCATTTTGGGAAACCTTCTCGGCATTCGCCAATACCGACGGCGGAATCATTCTGCTTGGAGTCAAAGAAGAGAAAGACGGACGTCTGACACCCGAAACTATCGATGCGGAAAAACTGCGCAAGGATTTTTGGAATATGGTTAACAACCGACAGAAAATCAGCGCAAATATCGTAACGGACAGTATGGTAAAAATCGAGCAACTCAATGGCAGAGATATTCTCGTTGTTGATGTTCCTCGAGCCGACAGAACAGCCCGCCCGGTCTACATCGGATCTAATCCGAAATCAGGCACCTTCCGCCGCAACCACGAAGGCGACTACCATTGCTCTGTTGAAGAGATGGCACTGATGTTTCGCGATGCGGCTTTTGTTACACAAGATGCAAAGGTCCTTGAACTGATGGATATTGACGTTTTCTGCAGCGAAACCATCAGGCGCTATCGGAACTTTTTCCGCTCGGCCCACACAAACCACCTCTGGAACAACGAAGACGACGAAATCTTTCTCCGTAAAATCGGAGCCATCGGCATTGGCAACGACCGCAAATATCACCCGACTGCCGCCGGGTTGCTGATGTTCGGCCATGAATATGAGATAGCACGCGAATTTCCAAACTATTTCCTTGATTATCAAGAGAACCGTTCAGTCGGCTCCCTTCGTTGGACAGACCGGATAGTTTCTACATCGGGCGACTGGAGCGGTAATGTGTTCGACTTCGTAATAGAATCTTTGCAACGCATGCAACAAGGACTGAAAGTGCCTTTTGTGCTGAAAGGAAATACTCGCGTTGACGACACGCCTATCCACAAGCTGCTGCGCGAGGCCATTACCAACAGCGTTGTTCATGCCGACTTCTATGGTCGACAAGGCCTGGTTATCCAAAAATCTGCCAACGGTTATAGATTCGCAAATCCCGGAACAATCCGGATTTCAATTTCAGAAGCAGTTGGCGGAGGCATCTCTGACCCGCGCAATGGAATAATGCTAAAGATGTTTTCCCTAATCGAATTTGGCGAACGCGCAGGCAGCGGACTCAGCGGAATCTGCAACGTTTGGGAGAAAGTTTACCACACCCCGGCAACAATCGAAGAAACGCACTCCAACGGAGTTGACCGCACGGTTCTGACCCTCAGGACCGAAGGTCGAGAACAAGACATTGACGCCATGCTTGAACTCTACGACGGGGTAATCACTACCCCAAACACTACCCCGAGCACTACCCCGAGCACTACCCCGAACACTACCCATTCCTCTACCCCGACTACTACCCAACTTCTGCCAATACAAGACCGAATTATTGCTGAACTGAAAGGAAACCCCCGGCTGAGCCGAAAAGAACTGGCCGCAATAATAGGTTCGATTTCTGAAGATGGCATAAAATATCACCTGAAGAAACTGCAATCAAAAGGTCTTATCCGCAGGGACGGGCCAAACAATGGCGGCCAATGGACTATTCTCCGATAGATGGATGGCCTAACCGACATATTAACCCCACAATTTTGCATTGGGCTTTTAAGTTTTCATTTTTTTTAGTAACTTTGCGCTTGCATTTGCTAATACTCTAAATGAACAACCAAGAATTCAACGATATTGCTCCGTTCGACGACGGGCCCGATTTTCACCAACATATTGAGCGTTTGGTGGCCGAACCGCAGTTTGAACACGCCGTTAAATGGGTGCTTCCCGGCGTTGATTACCACGAGTTTTCAAAAAAACTCCTTGATTGCCATACGCAACAGGAATTTCAGCATCGAATAATGCTCCCTTTCCTGGCAAATCTGGAAGCTAAAACCACTCAGGGCGTTACCCTGACCGGTATTGAGAATTACGAGCCCGACAAGAGCTACGTTTTGATTTCCAATCATCGCGACATTGTTCTGGACGCGTCGTTTCTGAACCTGGGAATGGTGCGCGGCGGCCGACAGACGTGTGAAGTGGCCATCGGCAACAATCTGCTGATTCTTCCGTGGATCGACGAGCTGGTAAGACTCAACAAGAGTTTCATAGTTAAGCGCGACAACGGCATACGCGGTGCCCTCGAGGCCGCCAAGCACCTGAGCGCCTATATTCACTATTGCATCAACGAAAAGGGCCAGAGCCTCTGGATCGCCCACCGCGAAGGGCGCGCCAAGGACAGCAATGACCGAACCCAGGAGGGCCTGATCAAAATGCTGACGCTCGGCGGCTCCGGCTCGCCGCTGGAAAGTATCGGCGAGGTTCGCCTGCTGCCGGTCAGCATCAGCTATGAGTTTGACCCCAACGACTATCTGAAAGCGCGCGAGTTCCTTTGCAAACGCAGGGACCCGAACTTCAAAAAGTCGGAACACGACGACCTGCTGAGCATGGAAACCGGAATCATGCAGCAGAAAGGGCGCGTTCATTTCGCTCTGACCGAGTGCATCAATCCCGAGCTCGACGCTCTGCCGGCGGGGTTGAACCGCTCGGAAGCGTGTGAACACGTTTGTAAAATCGTTGACAACCATATCCACCGCAACTACCGGATATATCCGATAAACTACGTTGCCCACGACCTGCTCAGCGGCGAGCATCGCTTTGCCGACCAGTATAGCGAGGCCGACGTTGCCGCCGTTAACGAACGCCTGGCAACGCAGCTGGCAAAAGTAGACCTCCCCGACATCACCGCCGATGAAATGCAGTTCATGCGCGAAATGATGTTAACAATGTATGCCAATCCATTGAGCAACAAAATAGCTTCACTGTCGAATTCCTAATGCGAATTTCTTTGATTCTTGCCGCCTCGGCGCTGATTTTTCAGCTGCTTGTCGACACTTATCTCTACCTGATTGCCAAACGCCGCTGCCACCAACCGGGTCCGGCCAGGTTCCAACTCTTTCAGGGCGCATTTTTTCTACTCTACGCCCTGGTAATCTTCTTTATTCCGGCGCGCAGGGCGTCGGATTCCGCAGGCCTGGGCATAGTAATGTGGATGGTGTTCGGCTATCTGACGGTCTATGCCGCCAAGCTGACGTTCATTATCTTTGACCTGGCGGCCTCGGTTCCGCTCCTGTTCCGGCGCCGGCGCCTGCGGTGGCTGAGCCGCGCGGGCATAGCTGCGGCGGCGGTCGTTGCGCTAACGATGCTCTGGGGGGCATTCGTTAACCGCAAACATATTCAAATCAACGAAGTCAACGTTAAAATAGCCTCGCTGCCCGACAGTTTCAACGGCTACCGCGTGGCTCAGATTTCAGACCTCCACCTGGGAACGTTTGGCAACGACACCACCTTTATTTCCCAACTCGTTGACTCCATCAACGCCCTGCAGCCCAACATCATAGTATTCACCGGCGACCTCGTTAACCAGCGGGCCTCGGAAGCCGAACCGTTCATTGCCCCGCTGGGGCGCCTCGAGGCTCCCGACGGCGTTTTTTCCATTCTCGGCAACCACGACTATGGCGACTACGTTCAATGGCCGAGCGAGACCGAAAAGGAGGAAAACATGGAAATGCTGATGGATCATCAGATTGCAATGGGCTGGGAATTGCTGACGAACTCGTCGGAGGTAATCTATGGCAACGCGCCGGGCGACTCAATCGTCATTGTCGGCGTTGAAAACTGGGGCGACCCGCCATTTCCGCAATACGGCAACATCGACCTGGCCTATCCGACCTCGGGCGACTCAGCCACAAAAATCCTGCTGACCCACAATCCGCGCCACTGGACCGACCTGGTCGCCCCGACCGACTCGCTGCGCTACGCCCTGACTCTCAGTGGCCACACCCACGCGATGCAATTCCAAATCGGACGGTTCAGCCCGGCTCAGTTCCGCTACCCCGACTGCTGGGGAGGGCTCTACACCGCCCCCGACGGACAGCGACACCTCTACGTCAACATCGGCGCCGGCACCGTTGGCTTTCCGATGCGCATCGGCGCCACCCCTGAAATAACGCTCTTCACTCTCACTAAGTAATAACTCATGAGAATCCCTTCTACCGACCTGCCTTCGATAATTGCAGAAGACCTGAATCTGACCCGCAAACAGGCCAACGCAACAATCAAACTGCTCGACGACGGCGCAACAGTGCCTTTCATTGCCCGCTACCGAAAGGAAGCTACCGGCGATCTCGACGAGCTGATGGTCTACCAAGTCAGCCGCCGCCTGGCCGCACTGCGCGAGTTCCTGAAACGCCGCGAATTCATTGTTGAGCAAATCAGGGGCGCCGGAGCGCTGACCCCCGAGCTGGCCGACCGCATTGAACACACTTTCGACCCCGCAACGCTCGAAGATATTTACCTGCCCTTCAAGCCCAAGCGCCGCACCCGCGCCGAAATGGCCCGCGAGCGCGGCCTCGAGCCGCTGGCAAAAATCATAATGGCGCAAACAACGTTGATTCTCAAACGAACAACAAAGAAATACGTTGACAAGGTTGAAGTGCCAACGGCTGCAGATGCGATTGCCGGCGCGCTCGACATCATTGCCGAGTGGATGAGCGAAAACGAAAAGGTGCGCAACCTGATTCGCGCAAAATTCCAGCGCTCGGCAGAATTTTCGACCAAGAAGGCTAAAAACGCAAACGACGAGAACGAGCTCTACGCCTCGTTCTATGATTATTCGCAGCCGTTGCGCCTGGTGCCCTCCCACCGCTATCTGGGCGCGCGCCGCGGCGAAGAGGCCGGGATTCTGAAAGTCTCCATCGCCATCAACGACGACGAAATGATCGAGCGCCTCGGCCGCTTCTTTATCAAACCGGGCGCCAATCCGGAGTGTGCGGAACTGGTCGGCCAGGCCATCCGCGATTCCTATCGCCGCCTGCTGCGCCCGTCGATTGAAAACGAAATCGCCGCCGCCGCCAAGGAAAAGGCCGACTCCGCGGCCATCGATAATTTTGCCTACAACCTGCGGCAGCTGCTGATGACTCCGCCGCTCTTTGGCAAGCGAGTAATGGGCATCGACCCCGGCTTCCGCAGCGGATGCAAGGTCGCCTGCCTCGACGAGCAGGGCAACCTCCTGGCCGACGACATTTTCAATCTCTCCGACCCCCACGGCGCCGCCTATCTGATCTGCTCGATGATAAGCACCTTCAACATTGACGTCATTGCGCTCGGCTCGGGCACTGCGGGCCGCGAAACCCAGCGCTTCCTCAACGACGTTCGCATGCCGCGCCCTGTGCAGATTGCGATGGTCAACGAAGATGGCGCCTCGGTCTACTCGGCCAGCGAAATCGCCCGCGAGGAGTTTCCCGACAAAGACATTACCGTTCGCGGCGCCATTTCCATCGGCCGCCGCCTGCAAGACCCCCTGGCCGAGCTGGTTAAAATCGACCCCAAGAGCATCGGCGTCGGCCAGTATCAGCACGACGTTGACCAAACGCGCCTGAAAGAATCGCTCGACTTCACGGTTGAAAGCTGCGTTAACTCCGTAGGCGTCAACGTTAACACCGCGTCGGCCGCCCTGCTCAGCTACGTCAGCGGCATCGGCCCCGCCCTGGCGCGCTACATTGTTGACTACCGCAAGGAAAACGGCCCCTTCCGCCGCCGCACCGACCTGATGAACGTTTCGCGAATGGGCGAAAAGGCCTTTCAGCAATGTGCGGGCTTCCTGCGCATCCCCGACGCAGAAAACCCGCTCGACAACACTGCCATCCACCCCGAGCGCTACGAGCTGGTGATGCGCATGGCCCGCGACCTGCGAACCTCAACCGCCCAGCTGGTCAACAATCCCGCCCTGGCTTCCAACATCGAAATCGCAAAATATCTCGATAAAGATACCGGCGTTCCGACCCTGAAACTCATAATCGAGGAGCTGTCGAAGCCCCGCCGCGACGCCGCCGAGGAGGTAGCCAACGCCGAGTTCGACGAAAACATCAGCTCCATCAACGACATCCGCCCCGGAATGACCCTGACCGGCAAGGTCAACAACATTACCAATTTCGGCGCGTTCGTTGACCTGGGAATCAAGGAAAACGGTCTGCTCCACGTTTCGCAAATGAGCGAACGCTTCGTCAACTCGCCGTTTGAGGTAGTCAGCATGGGTCAGACAATCCGCGCGCGAGTAATGGACGTTGACCCCCTGCGCGGTCGCATTGCCCTAACTCTCAAGGGCCTGGAGTAATGCGCTACCTGCTGAGTTTCGGAAGCAATGCCCCCGGGCGCGAGCAGTTCATGGAACGCGCCCGCCAATGGCTCGCCCAGAATTTTGCCAACGTTGAAAGCTCGGACATTTACTCGTCGCCGGCCCATAACGGCGTTGCTCCCGATTATCTCAACATGGTTGCCCGCGGCGACTCGGAGCTGAGCGTCACCGACCTCACTGCCGCCGCCAAAGACTTTGAGCGGCAGCAGGGCCGCACTCCCCAAAGCAAACAGCGCGGAGCAATCGAGCTCGACATCGACATCATCGCTGCCGGCCCGACCATTCTCCGCCCTGCCGAATATACCCGCCCCTATTTTCTGCGCGGGCTCGAAGCCCTCGGCTAACTGCGCCGCGCGGCACCCAGGATGTAGCATCCAGCCGCAATCAGCAGCCAGCACCATATCGGAGGTCGCCAAGCACCGCTGCCGCCACCGGCGCGTACGGGCTCCGACAGCTCTCGGCGCTCCATAGCTGCCGAATCGGTCGCAACGGCCTCGACCTTCGCCTCCCGGCGCCGCTCAACCCTTGCACTCCGCGCCTCAATGCGGCAGCCGCCGGAATCGGGCGGAATAATCCTGACGTCGTCGAGCCTGACGGTCAGCTCTTCGCCGAAAAGCGCCCGAACGGAGTCGTGGCGCTCATAGCGCACCCGCTCGCCGACGCTATGGCTGGGCGATGAGCAAGCCCACAAAGCCAGCGCTACTCCAACACACGCCGCGCACCTCATTGCCGCCCCCCTTCGCTGAAATAAACCTCGGCCTCGCGCCGACGCCGGCGCACGAGCCCCTGCAAAACGCGTCCGCCACCATAGATCCAGCGCATGAACTCAGCCTCGATAGTCGGGTCGGAAGCATTGCTCCGCACTTTGCGCAAAAGCGTTGACCGCCTCAGGGCATCGACCCCGACGTTAAACCCGAAGCTCACCAGGGCGGCGCGCTGCTGCGGCGTCAGCTCAACTCCGCGCAACGCCCTGTCAACGATATCCGCGTCGGCGCGAAGCAGCCTCTCGGCCTCGGCAACAGTAATTTTCATATCCGGGCGAACGCTTGCGGTATGACCCCAGCCGATGGTCCACACCCCCGACGGGCAACGATATGCCTCCAGGCGCAAGCCCTCGAACTCCTTAATCAGATTCAGTGCGTTTTCCATCGCTCCCCTCACTTCCTGTAACGGTAGTCAATTCCGAGGAGCGACCCCGCAAAGGTCATACACTCGCCGAAGCCAATCAGCACGGACTGATGAATCCGGCCCGGAGGCTCCACACAAAATCCGGCGACCAACAGGCCGCACCCGACAACCGCAACGGCCACCGCCGCCCACAGCTGCATACTCTTAAATTCATTCTTCATAACGCCCGCAAAGTTACGCTCCCCACCCCCTTCCCAACCGTATAATCCTAAAAAAGAATCACTGCCGGCGGGCAACGGCATTGATTATCTGCGAGGCCAAAACGAGGCCCCAAACGGCGGTTATCTGCATCAGCGAGCCGTTTGGGCCTGAGGCCGGGGCGGGCAACACTTCGTCGGAAAACACTGCCTTGAACTTGCGGCGCGGCCAGCGGCCAATGCGCTTGAAGCGCGAGCGCAGCGCTGCCGCGAGCGGGCAGCCCTTGACGTCGGCAAACTCGCGCACCTGAACGCGCAGCGGATCGGTTTTGCGCGCCGCGCCCATCGAGCTGACCAATTTTGGCTTCGAGCCGAGCGACGTTGCCAGCAAAATCAGCTCTGCCTTGTCGGCCACGGAGTCGATTGCGTCAACAACGAAATCATAGCTCCCGAGGTCGAAGTCCGCGGCGCTTTCCGCCGTGAAGCGGCGCTGCAGCGCCGTAATCTCGGCCTGCGGGTTAACCTCCAGCAAATGGCGACGCATCGCCTCGACCTTCGGCTCGCCGATGGTTGCGGTCGTTGCCGGCAGCTGGCGGTTAACATTGCTCGGCGCAACGTCGTCCATGTCAACAATCGTCAGCGAGCCAACTCCTGTGCGCACCAGCGCCTCGGCGCACCAGCTGCCGACGCCGCCGACGCCAAACAATATCACGCGCGTCTGCGCCAGGCGTTCCATAACCTCCGCTCCGAGCAGAATCTCGGCGCGGTCAAAGATTTCGGGTGAGTTCAACATCCTTATTGATAGCGTTTTTGAGTTCATCGAGCGAAGCGAATTTCTGCTCGCCGCGCAGCCGGCGCGTGAACTCCAGTTCAACATGGCGGCCATAGAGGTCGCCCGAAAAATCGAGCAGATGAGCCTCGATGCTCAGCGGGGCGTCGGTGCGGCCTTCAACAGTCGGGCGGCGCCCCACGTTGATTACCGCCTTATGACCCAACATGCGCCCGGCATAGACGCCAACGGCCGGAATCGCCGCATTGGGCGCCGGCTCGACATTCGCCGTCGGGAAGCCGATCGTGCGCCCCAACTGCCGGCCACTAACAACCGTTCCCTCAACGGCAAAGGGCCTGCCCAACATGCGGGCCGCGGCCTCAACGTTGCCCTCGGCCAGCGCCAGGCGTATGCGCGACGAGCTGACAAGCAGCTCCGGATGCTCGGTCGCCGCAACGACCTCCACGCCGCCAATCCGCCGGCCTGCCAGCGACTCAGCGCCCGCGCGGTCCGACCCGATGCGATTGTTGAAGCCGAGCAAAAACAGCTCAACGCCGTAGCGTCGATTCAGCATGGTCAGGAACTCCTCGGCGGTCATTGCGCGCAGAGCTTCGTTGAACTCAAGCATCTCAACCTCAACGCCCTCCGCCTCGAGCAACGCCCGGCGCCGGGCCGCAGACGTCAGCTCGGGAGGCACACGGTCGGGAGCCATCAGCGCCAGCGGATGTTCATTAAAGGTCAGCACCATCGGCTCCAGCCCGCGCTCAGCCGCGCGGCTGCGCAGAGCGTCGAGCAAAAAGCGATGGCCCAGATGAACACCATCGAAGGTTCCGGTTACCGCCGCCTTCATTCCTTTTCGGTCAGCTTCATGAATGAATTTTCGGCGGTCACGGTTTCGGCATGGAAGCCAAGCGCCTGAGCGGCACGGCAGTTAGCCTCGCTGTCGTCGTAGAAAGTCGTGTCGTCGGGGCGGATACCGAACTTCTCGGCCGCGAGGTAGAAAATTCGGGCGTCGGGCTTGCATACCTTAACGTCGAACGACGCAATCACTCCGTCGAAATAATCTTCAATCGACCCTCCGAGCTTGCGGAACTCATTGAGAATAAAACCGTTCCACATTATCGGATTCGTGTTGCTCAATAGATAAACGCCGTGGCCGGCCTCGCGCAGCGCCTTCAGGCGCTCCAGGCGCTCCGCCGGGATTCCGATCAGAAAGCGGTCAAGGCCGCGGTCAATTTCCTCATCGGTTACCGGGCGACCGAACAGCGGGCGAACAGCGCTTCGAAACTCCTCGGCCGAAATAGCGCCCTCCTCCAGCTGCAAAAAATATCCGCGCTGGCAATAAGGGTCAAAAAAAGCATCGGCGTTAGCCATACCGAGTTCGGCAAACGCCCTGACGGCGCGCGTGCGGTCAATATCCATTATCACGCCGCCCAAATCAAACATCAAATTCTTGGTCATAATCTGCCTGCAAAGTTACGACATTTCCGGGAAGTGGCAAAAAAGATTTGCGTATGTCGGAAAAATGTTGTAACTTTGCAGTCGGGTAAGTCCTATACGACCAGCTCCCCATGAATCCCGCCAGGACCGGAAGGTAGCAACGGTAGTGGGTTGTAGCAGGTGCGATGTGGGGAGCTTACCCTTTTTTTGTTTCCCCTTGTTTACATTGATTTATACGGGCTCGGAGCGGTAGGCATAGCCATTGCGCAGGGCTTCGAACGCGCCGGGGTTGGCGCGCAGCGCGGCAGTGTCGGCCAGCGGATCGTAGGACTCGACTATTGCGCGGAGCGTCGGAGCGTCGGCAACCGGCGGCAGCTCAACGGCCAGGGTCGGGTCAACGGCGTGGAGCGCCATAGCGGTTGCGCGCTGTTTGCCCTGGAGCGAATAGCCGGCAACGTGGGGCGTTGCAACGCGGGCGAGTTCCAGCAGCGGGCGCGAGATTTCCGGCTCCCCCTCCCAGCAGTCTATGGCGGCATCGACGCGGCCCGAGCGAATGGCGTCGACGAGCGCGGGGGTGTCGACGATTGCTCCGCGGGCGGCATTGATAATCAGCGGGTGGCGGGCGCAGCGAGCCAGAAAGTCGGCATTGACCATATGGCGCGTGGAGTCGTCGAGAGGAGTGTGGAAAGTAATAACGTCGGCCTGCTCGGCAAGGGTTTCGAGCGGCGTAGTGAGGCCGAGCGGCGGGTCGCAGAGCAGGGTCTTGAAGCCGTTGGCCAGCGCCCAGCGGTTAACGATTGAGCCGACGTGGCCAACGCCGACGATGCCGATGGTGCGTGCCTGCGGACGCAGGGCAGCGATGGTCGACAGAACATATTGCGCCACTCCGGGCGCATTGCAGCCGGGGGCGTTGCTGACCTTGATTCCGCGGCTGCGGCAGTAGTCGAGGTCAATATGGTCGGTGCCGATAGTCGCGGTTGCAACGTGGGCCACGCGCGAGCCGTCGAGCAGCCGCCGGTCGCAGCGCGTGCGGGTTCTGACAATCAATGCGTCGGCCTCCCTAACCGCTTCGGGCGTAATCGCCTCGGGGGGCAGGTAGCTGACGCGATGGCCGGCGGCCTCGAGGCGCCCCTGAATGAACGGAATATGATTTTCAACTATAATATCCATAAACGACGGCGAGAATCAATATCAGCAGGACCGCCGGCCAGCCGAAGCGGCGCGTGGCGGCGAAGTGGCTCACCCAGTAGGCGGTCGAAAGGTTTATGAGCGCCAGGTAGTCATAGCCGTTGGCGGAGTCGCCGATGGCCATCAGCAGCGAGCAGCCGGTCAGGGTCATCATCGCCAGGTTGCGGGCGCGCTGCTTGGCCGGATAGCCATAGCTTTGCAGAAACATTGCCAGCGCAAACACCGCCGCCGGGGCCGCAGCAATCAGCGCCGGCAGGTAGAAGCCGCTGAACCACCGCCCGCCATAGACCTCGGCCAGGTGGTGAGGGTCATAGACCCCGAAACCGGCCAGGATAATCAGAGGCGTCAGCAACCCCAGGACCGAGGCCACGAAGCCGCGCATCGAGAATGCCCGCAGGCAGATCAGAGCAATCATCAGCGCTCCGGCCAGCAGCAAGAAGCAGCGGGCACCGAGCGCGCCGAGGCCGCAAACGAGCATCATCAGGAAAATCAGCCGCGTTTGACCGCGCTGCTGGAAGCAGAGCATGGCTCCAATCATCGCCGGCAATGCAACCGCGGCCAGCACGGTGGAGGTCAGCGACGGACGCACCGCCGCCTGAAGCACCATGAACAGCCCGGCGAACGGAAAATTAGGCCCTTTATAGAGGCCGCGCCCTTTGATTTGGTAAACGGCGAGCGCAGCGATGGCGAGCGACAGCAGGCCGTCGAGCCAGCCGCCCGGATAGAGCGCCATCACTCCCAGGCCGACCAGCGCAAAAACAACGCTGACAATCGGCCCGAGGATAATGCTCTGAATCAACGACCCTCGCTCGCTGCGCATCTTTCAGCCGGCGTGGAATCAGAGAGCCTGAAGGTCGCGCGCAATGTCGCGACGATAATATTTGCCTTCGAAGTCAAGAGCTTCGATGGCCTTGAATGACTTGGCGGCAGCCGAGGCAATGTCAGGGCCATAGCTGGTTGCGGCAATGACGCGACCTCCGGAGGTAACAAGTTGACCGTCGGCGTTGAGAGCAGTGCCGGCATGGAAGAGCAGGCTTTCGCCGGCTCCGTCGAGGCCGCTGATTGCCTTTCCTTTGGCGTAGCTGCCGGGATAGCCGCCGCTAACGGCCATGACGGTCACGGCAGTGCGCGGGTCCTCGGCCAGCTCCAGGTCGCCGAGGTTGCCTTTGGCGGCGGCAACCAGCAGCGGCAGCAAGTCCGAAGCGACGCGAGGCATAACGGCCTCGGTTTCAGGGTCGCCCATGCGAACGTTATATTCAATAACCATCGGCTCGCCTTCAACATTTATCAGGCCCAGGAAAATAAAGCCGCGATAGTCGATGCCGTCGGCGATTAGGCCGCTGACGGTCGGCTTAACAATGCGCTGCTCAACCTTTTCCATAAACTCGGCGTTGGCAAACGGAACGGGGCTGACGGCGCCCATGCCGCCGGTGTTGAGGCCGGTGTCGCCCTCGCCGATGCGCTTATAGTCTTTCGCAACGGGCAGAATGCGATAGTTGCCGGCGCCGTCGGTTAAAACGAACACCGAGCACTCGATGCCCGACAGGAACTCCTCGATAACGACCGTTGCCGAAGCCTTGCCGAACATTCCGCCGAGCATTTCGCGCAGCGAGGCCTTGGCTTCCTCCAGCTCGGAGATAATCAAAACGCCCTTGCCGGCAGCCAGGCCGTCGGCCTTCAGAACGTATGGGGCTTTCAGGCTTTCCAGGAAGCGGCAACCGTCGTCGACGGTCTCAGCCGTAAACGAGCGGTAGGCAGCCGTCGGAATGCCGTGGCGCGCCATGAACTGCTTGGCAAAGTCTTTGCTGCCCTCCAGCGCCGCGCCAACCTTTCCGGGGCCGACGAGCAACATTTCGGGCATACGCTCGGCGAAGTAATCGCGAATGCCGGCAACCAGCGGGTCTTCGTTGCCAACAACTATCATTTCAACCCCGCGCTCGCGACAAAAGTCCTCGATTGCAGGAAAGTCTACCGGGCTCAGAGCCACGTTGGTGCCATAGGCGCCGGTGCCGCCGTTGCCGGGGGCGATGAAAAGGTGTGAGCACTTGGGGCTTTGGCTGATTTTCCAGGCCAGGGCCGATTCGCGGCCTCCGCTGCCGAGGAGCAGAATTGTCATAACTTAAACGGGGGGATATAAAATGATTAATCTTTTGAAATTTCTTTAACTGCTATTGAGGCGCCGCCGGATTATTGTTCATCCTTGGGGCCACGCCAGCCCTTGCGGGCCGAAATGCGAGGCTGCTTGCCGGTAATGGCCTCCAGAGCCTTAATGTTGCGGCGCTTTGCCAGCGGATTTTCCGACTCGGGCTGCTCGGGGCGTTCCTCGCGGTCGAAGTTGCGGTCGAACTTGCGGTCAAACTTGCGGTCGCGGTCGAACTTGCGGTCACCTCGATCGAACTTGCGGTCGCCGTGGCCGAACTTGCGGTCGCCGCGGTCGAATTTCTCGTCCTTGTTAAACGGACGGGCCTTGCGGAACGGGCGGTCGGTTCGGCGGCTCTCGGTCGAGCCTCCGGCGGCTCGGAAGCTCGCGCGGTCGCCGTCGAAAATAATATATTCGCGCAGCTCGCACTGGAGCGAACCGTTCAGGAGCGTGTCGCGCGACGACGGACGCAAGCCAATGTGCATCATATCCTCGTCGCGATAACCGATAACCCAGGCATGATACCCAGTGAACACATGTTTCAACTTGTTGCCCAGCAGGTCATAGAGACCCTCGATATCGGCCGGACGCAGACGCTCGCCATAGGGCGGATTGGTAACCAGCACGCCTCCCGCCGGAGCCTCGGCCCAGGCGCTCAGCGGCTTCAGCTGAAGGTCAACATATTTTGCAACGCCGGCACTCTTCAGGTTCTCGCGAGCAATCGCAACGGCTTTCGGCGAAATATCCGCGCCAATAATCTGACAGGTGATTTCGCGCTCTGCCGAATCGTCGTTATAGATCGTTTCAAACAGCTCGCGGTCAAAGTCGGCCCACTGCTCAAAGGCAAAACCCTTGCGAAAAATGCCGGGCGCAATGTTGGCCGCAATCAGCGCGGCTTCGACCAGGAAAGTGCCCGACCCACACATCGGGTCAACAAACGGACACTCGCCTCTCCAGCCGCTCTTCAAAATAATTCCGGCAGCCAAAACCTCGTTGATAGGAGCTTCGGTCTGCGCCTCGCGCCAACCGCGGCGGTGCAGGCTGGTGCCCGACGAATCCAGGCTCAGCGTAACCTCCGAGCCGGAGATGTGAACGTTGATAACAACGTCGGCGTCAGTCAGTCTGACGCCCGGACGGCGGCCCTGAGGATCGCGGTCGCGAAACCAGTCGGCGATTGCATCCTTAACCTTATAGGTAACGAAACGCGAATTCGTGAAATTATCCGAATTCACCGTAACTTCAATTGCAAAAGTCTTTTCGGGACTGAGCAGCTGCGCCCAGTCATACTCTTTGACGCGGTCATAAAGTTTATCGGCATCATAGGCCTTGAACGTATAAAACGGTTTCAAAATGCGCAACGCCGTGCGGCAACATAGATTTGCCTTATACATCATTGCCTTATCGCCCTGAAACGACACCATGCGTCGGCCGGGTTCAACGTTCTCGGCTCCGAGATTGCGGAGCTCCTCGGCCAGCACCTCTTCCAAACCCTGGAAGGTCTTCGCCACCATGTCAAACTTGTCAGTGTTCATCAATTTTTCTCTCTATTTTTACGCCTGCAAATTTACGCAAAAAATCCCAATAATCACCTATGGTCCCCATAATTTCCCAATCCGCCATCCGCGTTTCTTGGTTTTCTGTTCAATTCTAACTGCAAATGTACGAATTTTTTCTGGCATTCCCCGTCTTTTACCCAATGGCAATAACCATTCTTTGCAAGGATCGGATCCAAGACATCATATTTCCATACAAAATTACCTCAGTTAATGATTTATATTTGAAATTATTGTTTTTTTTATTACATTTGCACCCGAAATAGTCCGTTTTTAAGATTGCCTAAGAGAAGGAAATCAACTACGGAATTTATACATAAGAAAGGCGTTTATTGGCGCTTGATTCTTGACTCATAGAAACTTCGCAACTTTCTTAATCATCGTCAAGAACAAAGCAACGATAGATGTCCACTATCATGATTATATACGTATGCCGACAAACATGAGCGGCATACAATAGTCATATAAGCGTGGGCTTCTGCAGTTGCTCGTTCCAACGATGATGGGCAATGCGAAGGCCTCTATGAGTAGGAACGGGCAATAATACAGTTCCTACGTATTCTATGCTAAAATCCAAATATTTTTTGAATTTTTTTATGTTATGCGTGCGAAAATTGTTTATTTAGTCTGTTACTATATAATTTATATGCTTCAGGGTCATAAGTTGA
>JAAVDE010000042.1 GCA_014801955.1 Bacteroides sp.
ACAAGGCGCACCCGACCTGGTCGAACTTCCTGGAAATCCGCGAGAACAGCGACATTCCGACTAAGATTGAGGTCGTTGACGGCGCAATCGTCGTTAAGGGTTCTGATAACGTCAGGGTCTATAGCGCATCGGGCGCGCAGGTATACTCGGGCGCCGCAGGCCGGATTGAGCTGCCCGGCGGCATCTATCTGGTGGCAACCGACTCCGTGAGCAAGAAAGTCCGTCTCTAATACTATATATATCTACACACGAAAATGCCGCATAGCCCTCGAGCCATGCGGCATTTTTTTCGTTAGGTTTAGTCGAGGAAGCCGGGAGCGAGGGCGTCTCGCCCTCGACAGCGACGCGAAGCACTACATTAGTCGCAGTTGTGAGGGCGAGACGCCCTCACTCCCGGTAGGCAATCTTAAATGAAAGAGCCGTGGATAAGTGTCGTACTTAATTACTAATTACTAATTACTAATTGGCAGAGGTTTAGTCGAGGAAGCGGCTGGTGAGGCCGGAATAGGCGTCGATGCGGCGGTCGCGGAGAAAGGGCCACCAGCGGCGCACCTGCTCGGAGCGGGAGAGGTCAATGTTGACCAGGGCCATGTCTTCGGCGTCGACGGGGGCCTGGTAGAGGATTTCGCCCTGGGGACCGGCAACGAAGCTGCTGCCCCAGAATTGGATGCCGTCGGTTGCGCCCGAGGGGTCGGGCTCGAAGCCGGTGCGGTTAACGGCAACGACCGGCAGGCCGTTGGCAACGGCGTGGCCGCGCTGAACGGTTATCCAGGCCTGGCGCTGGCGTTCCTGCTCGTCGGGGGTGTCGGTTGCCGCATAGCCGATGGCGGTCGGGTAGATCAGGATTTCGGCGCCGCGCAGGGCCATCAGGCGCGCAGCCTCGGGATACCATTGGTCCCAGCAAACGAGCACGCCCAGCTTGCCCAGCGACGTTTGGATCGGCTCGAAGCCGAGGTCGCCGGGGGTGAAGTAGAATTTTTCGTAGTAGGCGGGGTCGTCGGGAATGTGCATCTTGCGATATTTGCCGGCAATGGAGCCGTCGGCGTCGAAAACGACGGCAGTGTTGTGGTAGAGGCCGGCAGCGCGGCGCTCAAACAGCGACGTTACGATAACGCAGCCGGTTTCGGCGGCCAGCGCGCCGTAGAACTCCGTTGAGGGGCCGGGAATCGGTTCGGCGAGCTCGCAGAGGTCAACGTTTTCGGTCTGGCAGAAGTAGAGACCCTGGTGGAGCTCCTGGAGAACGATGAGTCGGGCGCCGCCTTGGGCTGCGAGGCGGATTTTTTCGGCGAGCCGGCGCTGGTTGTCGGCGGTGTCGGCCGAGTTATGTTGCTGAATGATGGCTGTTGTCATAGAAACGAGAATGCTGAGGGTTTGATTTGCATGGTTGCGCAGTGGAGCGAGCCGTGTTGGCGAATCAGGGCACGGCAGTCAACGGGAATGATTTCGCGGTCGGCGAAAACGATGCGGAGCGTGTCGGCGGCGCGTTGGTCGTTGAGCGGTTGGCCGTAGGTCGGCAGCAGAACGGCGCGCTCCGTAACGAGGTAGTTCGCGTAGGTTGCGGGGAGCAGCGATCCGTCGTCGGGGTCGGTTATGGGGTCTGGCATCGGCAGCTCGAAGAGGTTGAAAGGCTCGCCGTCGGCATTGGTCATCGCGGCGAGCTGGGCGGGGTCAACTCCGGGGCAGTAGAAAATTGAGTTGCCCGGGGCGAGGCGCGCCAGGGTGTCGACGTGGCCGTCGGTGTCGTCGCCGGGCAGCGGTTGGCAGTCGAGCCAGAGGATTTTGCGCGCATGGAGGCGGCGCAGCAGCTCCGCTTCGATGTCGGCGCGCGTCATCGGCTCGTTGCGGTTGGGGGCGAGCAGGCAGCAGGTGGTCGTCAGAATGGTTCCGTTGCCGTCGGACTCGATCGAGCCGCCTTCGAGAACGAAGTCCTTGTGATTCTCAACCGGCGCGGCGAGGGCTTTCATGGCAACCAGGGCGGCGGTTGACTGATTATCGAAGTTGGAGGCGAACTTCTGGCCCCAGGCGTTGAAGCGGAAGTCGAGCAGAGTGCCCGACGAGAGGGTCAGCGGTCCGTAGTCGCGAATCCAGGTGTCGTTCGTTGCAACGTTGATAACCGCAACGTCGCTGCTGCTGAACTCGGGAGCCTCGCCCTCGGGGGCGAGGATAATTACTTTTTCGCCGGCGCGCAAAAGGGCGTCGACAATGCGGCGGTAGCAGTCGCGGACTTCGTTGAGCATGTAGGCCCAATCGGTTTCGGAGTGGGGCCATGCAAGCATAACGGCGCCATGTGGCTGCCATTCGGCCCGGAGGTTAGTCGTTGAAATCATCGGTCAGAGTGTCTCAAACGGAGTTTTGGTTAGCAATGTGTGTGGGGGAAGGATTCAGCTTCGGGGATAGGCGGCGAGAAACACGGGCCGCTGCCTCAGCTGCGGGGCAACGCGGTGGAGCTCGGCCAGGGTGGTCACGCCAACAACGTAGCAGAACGAATCTGACTGATACTTTTCGCTGATCGATTCGAAATGAATCAGGTTCAGGTCGTTCGGGTTATTGTAGCGGTAGTAGATGCGGAAGGCAATGTCGTTGGTGAACTTGGGAGTGTTGGCCGAGTGGAGTTTCTTGTATTCGTAGCGGTAGTCGTATTGCGACGCCGTTATGTCGCTCAGAATCGCCGAGCCGGTCGGGAAGCCGCCGGCGCCGCGGCCGAACATGAACTGCTTGTCGTAGCAGAGGCCTTTGATGACCACTCCGTTGAATTCGTCGTCGACACCATATATATATTTGTCGGTCGAGAGCAGCTGGGGGAGCACGGCCATGCACAGGCGTCCGTCGGGGAGCTTTTCAACGTGGCCCACGAGCTTTATGCGCCGTCCCTTTTCGGTTGCGAAGCGAATGTCGGCCTCGGAGAGCTGCGAAATGCCGAAAGTGAAGATTTGCTTCGGGCTAACGTAGGTTCCGAAGGCATGAACGGCGAGAATCACCAGCTTCGACAGCGAGTCCCAGCCGTCGACGTCGAGGCTCGGATTGCTTTCGGCGAATCCGGCTTCCTGGGCCAGGCGCAGGGCGGCATTGTAGGCCATATTCTCTTTGAACACCTTGGTCAGAATGTAGTTCGACGAGCCGTTGAGGATGCCTTTGACCGAAATGAGCAGGTCGTTGTCGTAATACTCCTCGAGGTTGCGGATAACCGGGATGCTGCCGCAGGCCGAGGCATCGTAGAGCAGCGTTGAGCCCGTTTCGGCCTGCAGGGCAATCAGGTCGGGAAGATGCTCGGCCAGCATCTTCTTGTTGCCCGAAACTGCGGTCAGGCCGCCGCGCAGGGCGCGGGTAACTATTTCGTAGGAGGCTTCGGCGTCGTCGATGAGTTCAACGATGATGTTGATTTCCGGGTCGTTGAAAATATCGTCGGGGTCGTTTGTGAACTCGGCATCGACGCCGCGCGCTTTTGCGAGGTTGCGAACGCAGATGCGCTTGATTTCAACTCCCTCGGGGTGAGTCGTGTTAATCAGCTCAAACAGGGCGCTGCCAACCGTTCCGAACCCGAAGAGTCCGATTTTGAGGTGCTTGCGATTGCTCATTGCTTCAGGAAGTTACAGATTATGGTGTTCAACTGCGCGTGTTCAACCAGAAATCCGTCGTGGCCAAAGTCGCTGCTGATGGTTTCCAGGCGCGCATCGGGAATATTGTCGGCCAGCTGGCGGGCGTCGGCCAGGGTGAAGAGAATGTCGGAGGTAATTCCGACGACCAGCGCCTTGGGCTTGAAGGTCCGGAGCACTTGCTCGACCGAGTCGCCGCGGTCGCGGGCAATGTCGTGGGCATCGACGGCGCGGCTGAGCCGGTGGTAGCTGTAGGCGTTGAAGCGCGCCGAGAGCTTTTCGCCCTGGTGGCGCTGATAGGAGTGGACGCGGCGGCGGAAGGGCGACTGCGGGTCGGTCATGGCGCCTCGGTCGGCCTGCGTCAGATTGTAGGCCGGGGCGCCGCGATAGCTCAGCAGCGCAATCGAGCGCGCGGCTTCCAGGCCGCGGCGCCCGGCGTCGGGTCGGGGTTCGCCATAGGTCGGGTCGGCCTCGATTGCCATGCGCTGGCTTTCGTTGAACGCCGCGGCCCAGGGCGACGTACGGGCCGAAGTGGCGACCAGGGCGACCCGCTCGGCGAAGTCGGGGTCGATGAGCGCCCATTCCATGCACTGGAATCCGCCCAGCGAGGAGCCGATCAGCAGTTTCACGCGCCGGATGCCCAGGTGGTCGGCCAGAAGCCGGTGGGCGCCGACTATGTCGCGCACGGTGATTTCCGGGAAGCTGTTGAACCGCGGGCTGCCGGTCGCGGGGTCGGCCGAGAGCGGGCCGGTGGTGCCATAGTGGGAGCCGAGAACGTTGGCACAAACGATGAAGTATTGCTCCGGGTCGAGAAAACCGCCGGGAACCACCGTGTTGGGCCACCAGTCGGCAACGTCGCTATTGGCCGTCAGCGCGTGGCAAACCCAAATGATGTTAGAGGCGTCGGCGTTGAGGCGGCCAAACGTGTGGTAGGCGATGTCGATGCCGGGGAGCACCGCGCCGCATTCCAGTTCAAAGGGGGTGGGGGAGTGATAGGTCAATACCATTCTATGCCGTTGGAATAGGATGAACGTTTGTCGTATTTAAGGTCGGAGAGCATCGAGGATTTGAAAGCTATGTGGAAGTTATAGCTCTTATAGGGGCCGAACGGAACGAAGCTCGCGGTCATAACGAAGTCATGGAGCTCGCGGCTGATGTTGCAGTTCATGTAGGCGATTTTTTTCAGTTTGAAGTCATAGCTGGCCGAAAAGTTGAAATCCCAGTTAGGAGTGGGCTTTATTGAGCCGGAGAAGCTGAGATTATGGGTCAGGCGCCCTTTATATTCCATCTTTTCTTTGTCGAACTCGCCGTAGCCGTAGCTGACCGAGTAGTTGATCGACAGGTTCCAGGGACATTGCATCTTCAGGTAGCCGTCGCTATCGAACTGACCGCTGCCGGAGTCTTCTTTTTTCTTTGATTTTTTGGTCGACGAGTCGTCGGCGGCCGAGCCCGGGTCGCGGCTTTCCTTGTTCTTGTCGCGGCCAAAGAGTTTCGTGAAGGTCGAGTTGTTGAAGTTATAGGAGAAGCTCGTGCCGGTCGACGACAGGCGCGCCAACCCTTTGCCCGCCTTCAGGCGCGTAACGTTGCAGCGATAGGGGGTGCCGTATTCGTTGAGGCGGTAGGTGTAGACGTCCCATACCGCCGACAGGTTCAGGTTGAAGTTGCGGGCCAGGCGCAGAAGAATCGACGTGTTGAGGTTGCTCCAGTTCAGCGAGTCGGCGGCGAAGTTATAGCTTTCGTTGAGCGAGAGGTTCTCGATGAGCGAGATTTTGCGCTCTTCGACTGAGTCTCTCGACGATTTCACCTTGGCCTCCAGATTGTTGGCCAGCGAAAAGGTTACTATGCCCGACTTGCCGCGCCCCGGAATGCCAAAGGCCGAGTTGGGATAGCGCGAGTAAACCACCTCCTGCTCGCGGCCATTGGCCTCGGTTCGGTTATAGCGGCCATAGTAGCCCCAGAAGGGAGCGCCGAAGTCGGGCGAGCCGGAGAGGCTGATGGTCGGGGTCATGACGTGGCGAACCATTTTCAGCGGACCTTTGAACAGCGGGCGCCAGAAGCCGTAGATCTTCGTTGAGAGGCCGACCGAGGCCGAGAAGTCGAAAACGTTGTAGAAGCTATAGGTCGTGTCCATAACCTCGGCGGCAGCGTTGGGGTCCCACTGGCGGTTGACGCGCGATGTGTACATGCGGTCGTTCAGCTGCAGGTTGGGCGAAATATTAATGTATTTGAACAGCTGGAACGTTGCCGAGATGGGCAACGAATGGCGCATGCCGTTGCGCCAGTCCTTGATGAGCGATTTTTGGAAAAAGTCGTTTTGCTTGGCCGTCAGCGAGTTCTGGAGCTGGCCGTTATAGGAGATTTTTATGCGTTCATACCATTTCTCGGCGCCGACGGCGCGTTTGCGCTTGAACGGCGCCACCTGCGACATGCTGACCGTCAGGTTCGGCAGCGAAACGTTCAGCGTTTCGTCGCTCGAGCGCTGGGTAATGTTCATGCCCGCCGAGAGGCTCCATTTCGAACCCGGAAAGCGATAGGTCATGTTAACCGTCGAGCTCTTGGTGTTCTCGGTAAACGATGAATTATAATAGGAGTTCACGTTATTGCGCGAGTAGCCGCTGGTTGCGAAGTTGACCGACGCGCTGAACGTCATGTTGGGGTTGAACTTCGAATCCTGCTGGTGATACCATATTACCTGGAAGTTGGTCGACTTGGAGTAGTCGGCGCTCCCTTTTTCGCCATCAACCGTGTTGAGATAGCTGATTGAAACATTGCCGGCGAACTTATAGCGCTTGGAATAGGCCGAGCGGCCCGTGATGCCCCAGGTGCCCTTGGTGTAAATCTGGCCGGTCAGCGCGAGGTCGATATTGTCGTTAAAGGCGAAATAATAGCCGCCGTTGTCGAGATAGAGGCCGCGGCGGTAGTCATCGCCAAAGGTCGGGAAAATGATGCCCGACGAATATTTTTTCGTAAACGGAAAATAGCCGAACGGAACCGCCAGCGGCAGCGGCAGGCCGGCCAGAACGAGATAGGCCGGGCCGGTAACGATATTGCTTCCGGGCTTAACCTTGCCTTTGGTAATCTGGAAATGGAAGTGGGGGTCGTCGTGGTCGTCGCAGGTCGTGTAGCGCCCCTGCTCGATGTAGAACTCGCCGTTTTCCATCTTTTTAGACTTCTGACCAACCAGATAGCCCTCGCCCTGCTGCGTAACGACGTTGGTGATATAGCCGCGCGACGTCCTGAAGTTATAGCTCATGGTTTCAGCGTCGTAGCCGTCGCCCCCCTGGGCGAAAGTCGGCGTGCCGATGGTGTTGCCAAGAGAGTCGGGCTGGCCGGTAGCGTTGACGTCAGAGGTTTTCAGGTCAATATCGATAACGGCCGCGTCGAGCGTAATGTCGCCATAGGTAACATGGCTCTTACCATACATATAAGTCCTATTACGCCCGATAATAATCATCGAGTCCGACGAGTTGAACACCACCGTATTGTCCAAATCAACCTTTTGGCGACGGATCTTTGAACGCGCGGCAGCGATTGCGAGCGAATCAGCCGGCAAAGCAATCAGAGTGTCGGCCGCCGGAGCAACGGTCAGCGAATCCGGTTCTTCTGCGCCAACGGCAAAAGAACAGATAATCAGGCATATAATCGCATATATTAGGTGCTTTAACACTCGATTGGCTTTAATTTAACATGCAAAGTTAACAAAAAATATTGAGAAATCGGAGTAAATGCTTAACTTTGCACCCGAAAAAATGAATTGGTTAACTGAAATATTCGTCACTCACACGCCTCTTCAGGCTGTTATCGTGCTTTCGGTCATCATCGCCATCGGCCTTGGATTAGGCAAAATCAAGGTCTGGGGCGTGTCGCTGGGAGTAACGTTCGTGTTCTTCGTCGGTATTCTTGCCGGCCATCTCGGCCTGGCGATTGACTCGCAGATGTTGCTCTATGCCCAGAATTTCGGTCTCGTGCTCTTTGTTTATGAGCTCGGTCTGAAGGTCGGCCCCGGCTTCTTTTCGTCGTTCCGCTCCGGCGGCGTGAAGCTCAACCTGCTCGGGCTGGCAACAGTGGTCGTCGGCACTCTCGTAGCCGTCGGCCTCGCCATCGGCTTCAACATTCCGATGAGCGACATGGTCGGCATCCTTTCCGGCGCAACGACCAATACTCCCGCGCTCGGCGCCGCACAGGAAACCCTGTCGCAGCTCGGCTTGCCGTCGGCAGGCGCCGCGCTGAGTTGTGCGGTTACTTATCCGCTGGGCGTTGTTGGCGTTATTCTTGCCTTTGTCGTTGTTAGAAAGCTGTTTACCCGTCCGGCTGATATGCGCGCGTCGGTCCATGAGGATGTTAACCATCCCTTCATCGCCGCCTATCAGATTCATAACCCGGGGGTGTTTAACCGAACCGTGCGCGAGGTTGCGTCGTTTGCGCCCCACAAGTTCGTTATCTCGCGCCTGTGGCACGACGGCCGCGTCATTATCCCGACCTCCGACACTCTGCTCTGCAACGGCGACCGCCTGCTCGTTATCAGCAACGATGAGGACGCCGCCGCGCTGACCGTTCTTTTCGGTGCCCGCGAGGAAACCGACTATAATCAGTCCGACATTGACTGGAACGCTATTGACAGTTCGCTGATTTCCAAGCATGTCGTTGTTACCAAGCCGGAAATCAACGGCAAGAAGCTCGGCTCGCTGAAGCTGCGCAACTCCTATGGCATCAACATTTCGCGGGTGCTCCGCGCCGGCGTTCAGCTGCTGGCAACTCCGCAGCTGGTTCTCCAGCTCGGCGACCGCCTGACGGTCGTTGGCGAGGCTAAGGCGATTGAAAACGTTGAGCGCCTGCTGGGTAACGCAACGACCACCCTGCGCGAGCCCAACCTGGCTGCCATATTTATCGGCATGGTGCTCGGCCTGATTCTCGGCGCAGTGCCGATCTATCTGCCCGGAGTCGATACCAAGGTCTGCCTCGGCGTTGCCGGCGGTCCCATAATAGTTGGCCTGCTGGTCGGCGCTTTCGGCCCGCGGTTCCACCTGGTGACCTACACGACCCGCTCCGCCAACCTCATGCTCCGCGGCATCGGCTTGTCGCTCTTCCTGGCCTGCCTCGGCCTGAGCTCCGGTGCCGACTTTCTGGAAACCGTCATGTCGGGCGATGGCCCCCTGTGGATTCTTCTCGGCTTCATAATAACCGTTGTGCCCGTCATTGTGATGGCCGTTCTTTCCATGCGCCTTTGGAAGCTCAGCTTCGGCGAATCGTGTGGCATGCTGGCCGGGGCGATGGCAAATCCTATGGCCCTGAATTTCAGCAACGACACCTGCAATTCCGACGACCCCGCCGTTGCCTATGCGACCGTCTATCCGGTTTCGATGTTCGTGCGCGTAATCGTGGCCCAGCTGCTCGTCGTTCTCTTTTATTGAACCTCCGCCGGCGTCGGGGCGTTATGATATTATAACTTAAAAACGTATAATATCATGACAAAAGTAACATATCTTGATCATAGCGGCTTTGCCCTCACCACCGACGATGCGATTCTCGTTTTCGACTACTATCGCGACCCGAGCCATGCGCTCCACAAGATTCTCAACGCCAACCCCGGCAAGCCCGTAACTTTTTTCGCTTCCCATCGCCACCCCGACCACTATAATCCCGGAATCTTTGAAATCGCCCAGGACCATCGGCGCACCTATGTGCTCTCCAACGACATCCCCGCAATGAAGATTCCGACGCGACTGAACGTTCAGGGTATGAGCCCCGGCGACATCATTGAGAACATCCCCGGCTGTCAGCGCGTAAAAGCCTATGGTTCAACCGATGTTGGCCTCTCCTTTTTCGTGACCCTCACAGACGGCACCACTGTTTTCCACGCCGGCGACCTCAACCTCTGGCACTGGAAAGACCAGTACACCGACCGCCAGGTGCTGCGCGCATCGCAAAAGTTCGATCAGGTTCTGCACTCCATTGAGAGCGAAGTCAGCGAAATCGACATCTGCATGTTCCCCGTTGACCCGCGTCAGGGCACCGACTTTGCCGAAGGTGCCCATCGATTCCTGTCGGCCATCGACGTTCGCAACTTCTTCCCCATGCACTTCTGGGGCGACTACCGCGAAGCCTGCGACTTCCCCGTCTACTCCGCCTCCGACGCTACGCACTACTGCTGCCTCCACACCCCCGGCCAATCAACCGAAATCATGCTCCAGCCGGCCGAAGCCCACAGCTAAAATTTTAGCTGATCGCATAAAATTCAAAAAAAATCCGTAACTTTGCTGTCGCAGGCCATTTCGCCAACCACCGAAATAGCCTGCGACACACACATTCACACACACACAACTTTAATATTCTTACATTATGAACACCACAATCACACCTGAACTTCTCACCCGCCAGCGTAACTTTTTCCTGTCGGCCATCGCCTTGACGTTGTTGCCCAATATTCTTATTGATATATGTAAATATTGTTGTTACGGTTTCCACGTTGATGTAAATTCTACCGGTGTAGAGGTCATGTTTGTTATTATTGGAATAATAGCTACGCTATCTATTTTGGTACTCTGTGCATACGGTTTCTATATGGGCAACAAAGGCTATCTGAAAAAGTATGTTGCGTATACTTTCATTATTTATACTATATACTTTATCATTGAAGAGATATGTCGGTATATCCCTGCGGTAAAACAGATCGATGAAGGCTGGGATACGTTTGGAAAGCAAATGTACAGAAGTATTCCCACTATAATCGCTTACATTGTTATGCTTATTTCTGTCAAAGGTTCAGCCATGAACAAATGGATGAAATGGTTGATTGGTTTAGGCTGGTTCGGTTTTTGTTTGACGGTAGCACAAACGCCGGCTTGGTTATTCACTGATGAAGAGATAGCGGCAAACCCGATGATGAGATTAGTACTTCCAGTAGATATTGTGCATTGTGCGGGATATGTTGTTGCCGCAGTCATAATTCAATTATACTACAACCGCAGAATCAAAAAGGAAACGCTCGGCAACCTGAATCAACAATAGTATTAAAATGTATCTCGAACTCACGTTAACTATATGGCCGTGAGCCAAGACTAATAATCGAACATTTCTTTCAGAATGTCCGAAACGGCCCGCTTTTCGCTCTCGGAGATTTCTCCTATTGGCCCGGATAGTCTTGATTTATCAACGGTCTTCAGTTGGTCGAGTGCAGCGTAACTATCGTTGCTTAAACCACTTTTTTCTGTTGCCTTAATCAATATTCTTGTCGGCAATCCTCTTTGCGTAGAGGTCAGAGGCACGATAATGACCGTTCTAAGATAGAGATTGATTTCATCGGGCGATACTATCAGGCACGGGCGCGTCTTTTTCATCTCTGCCCCAACGGTCGGGTCCAAGTTTACGATATGGAGGTTATATTGCTTCATAAATTACATTAATTCAGTTGCTTCTTCGTCGAGATAATCCGGCAGTAGCATTGAATCTTCGCCGTGATTCGCATATTCGGCAAACGCGGCTGCCCAGCCTTCGCGCTTGATTTTTGGCTTGGAAATGATAATCTGGTTATCAACAAATTCAATGTTGACAGGAGATCCTTTTGTGAAGCCACCTTCATGGGCAATATATTTCGGAATGATGATTCCGACAGAGGTGCCGACCTGTGAAACTTTTGCTAACATAACTATTTGTCGTTTAATCTTTTTTGTTGAACAGCGCAAATATACAAAAAAAATGGCAAATAACAATAATATTATAATAAGAATTATAAAAGCACCGGCGCGTTTGAAGGCGCCGGTGCTTTGAAATGCGGGGTTGCCTGCGGTCAGTTGAGGGAGGCGAGGCGGGCAACGTATTTGCCGATGATGTCGAATTCAAGGTTGACGATGGTGCCTATCTTGATGTCGCAGAAGTTGGTGTGTTCAAGCGTGTAGGGAATGATGGCAACGCCGAAGGTGCCGCGGCCGGAGTTGCAAACCGTCAGCGAAACGCCGTTGACCGTAACCGAGCCTTTTTCAACCGTGAAGTAGCCCTGGCGTTCCATTTCGGCGTCGGGTTCATATTCAAACGTGAACTCAACCGAGCCGTCGAGCTCCTTGCGGGCGGTGCAGCGGGCGGTGCAGTCAACGTGGCCCTGAACAATGTGGCCGTCCAGCCGACCGTTCATCATCATTGAGCGCTCCAGGTTAACCTTGCTTCCCGGCTCGAGCAGCCCCAGGTTGGAGCGGCGCAGCGTTTCCTCAACGGCGGTTACCGTGTAGGTCTTTTCATCGGGATTAACAGAGGTGACAGTCAGGCAAACGCCGTTGTGGGCAACCGACTGGTCGATTTTCAACTCGTTGGCAAAGGATGATTTAACGGTCAGTTCAATGTTGCCGTCCTTGGAGGTGGAGGCCACGACGGTGGCCGGTTCTTCTACTATTCCTGAAAACATATGATTTCTTAATCGTTAGTTTATGATTAATGAATTGCGATGCGAAGTTACTCAAAAATGGAAAAATTAAGTTTTTTTAGGGGTTAAATTTTGTTAATTGTGTTGAGCGAGCCATGTTTTTGCGTAACTTTGTTGCACAAAACTCAATATTACTAACCAAAATTTTTATCAGATATGTCAAAAGTTACAGTTGTAGGCGCCGGCAATGTAGGCGCAACTTGTGCTAACGTCCTCATTACCTGTGGTATTGCCGACGAAGTAGTTCTCATCGACATCAAAGAAGGCCTCTCCGAAGGCAAAGTTATGGACATCATGCAGACCGCCAACATCCTTGGCGTTCAGACCCGCGCAACCGGTGTTACCAACGACTACACCAAAACCGCCGGTTCCGACATGGTTGTTATCACTTCCGGCATTCCCCGCAAGCCCGGCATGACCCGCGAAGAACTCATCGGCGTTAACGCCGGTATCGTTAAGAGCGTGACCGACCAGGTTCTTGCCCACAGCCCCAACGCCGTTATTCTCTGCGTTTCCAACCCCATGGACACCATGACCTACCTGATCCACAAAACCAGCGGTCTGCCCAAAAACAAAATCATCGGCATGGGTGGCGCCCTCGACAGCGCTCGCTTCCAGTACTTCCTCTCCAAGGCTCTGAACGCTAACCCCGCCGAAATCGAAGGCATCGTTATCGGCGGCCACGGCGACACCACCATGATTCCTCTGACCCGCTACGCTGCCAAGCGCGGCATCCCCGCTTCGACCCTGCTCGACGCCGAAACCCTCGCCAAGGTGGCTGCCGACACAATGGTTGGCGGCGCTACCCTGACCGGCCTGCTCGGTACCTCCGCCTGGTATGCTCCCGGCGCAGCCGCAGCAAGCGTTGTTGACGCAGTTATCCACGACACCAAGCGCATGATCTCCTGCTCCGCAATGCTCGAAGGCGAATATGGCCAGAGCGACATCTGCATCGGCGTTCCCTGCGTGCTCGGCAAAAACGGTATCGAAAAAATCGTTGAATTCGACCTCAACGACGAAGAAAAAGCCCTCTTCGAAAAGAGCGCCGAAGCCGTTCGCAAAACCAACGCTGCCCTCGCCGGCGTTCTCTAATCCGTAAAGACGTTAATTCCCGTCGGGCGTTGCAATATATTTGCAGCGCCCGCGTTTTTTCATTATATGAACAAAACCAAACGCATTCTCCTGTGGGCCGCCGCGGCCCTCATCTTCCTCGCCGCCGCCGGCTTCGGCGCATGGCGCTACGTCAACGCCCCCTACGCCGGCTCCGAACCCGTCTGGCTCTACCTGCCCCGGGGAACCACCCGCGCAGCTTTGGCCGACTCGCTTCGCTCCGTTCTGGGCGACCACGCCGGCTCGCGCGTTGCCCTGATCTATAATGCCGCCGCCAAAAAAGACACCCCCATCCGCGGCGCCTACCGAATCGACCCCGGAACCTCGGCCAAAGATATTGCCCGCCGCCTCGTGAACCGCCGCCAAACCCCGGTGCGCCTGACCTTCAACAACGTGCGCACCCTTTCGCAGCTCGCCTCGCGCATCAGCTCCCAAATGGAATTTTCCGACGCCCAATTCCTTGCGGCGCTCGACTCCGTGCTCCCCGCTGCCGGCTTCACCTCCGCCGCCCAATATCCCGCCGCCTTTCTCCCCGACACATACGAATTTTACTGGACCTCCCCCGCCCCGGAAACCATTCAGCGCCTGCTCGACGCCCGCAATGCCTTTTGGTCGCCCGAGCGCCGCGCCGCCGCCCGTCGCCTCGGCCTAACCCCCGTCCAGGCCGCCACCATCGCCTCCATCGCCGAAGAAGAAACCAACAACCGCCCCGAGCGCGCAACCGTTGGCCGCCTCTACCTCAACCGGCTCCATAAAGGCATGAAACTCCAGGCCGACCCGACCGTTAAATTCGCCCTCGGCGACTTCGGCCTGCGGCGCATCCGCGGCGAACACCTCCGCGTTGAGTCGCCCTACAACACCTATCGCGTCGTTGGCCTCCCTCCCGGCCCCATCCGCATTGCCGACGCCGCAACCATCGACGCCCTGCTCAACTCCCGGCCCCACGACTGGCTCTACATGTGTGCCAAAGAAGACTTCTCCGGCACCCACAACTTCACCGCCGACTACTCCGCCCACCTCGCCAACGCCCGCCGCTACCAGCGCGCCCTCTCCGCCCGCAACATCCACTGATTTAATTGGTAATTAGCAAATAGTAGTTAGTAATTTTTTTCTTGGTCGGCGGGGGAGGTGCAAAAAGCCGCAAGGCTTTTGGGGGCTTTGCGGCTTTTGGGGAGGGGTGGAGAGGTTATTGATCGTTTCGGGGGTTGTTGTTGAGGCGGCGGGTATATTGCTTTTCGAGGCGGGCGTTGACTTTTTCGTGGTCGGCAACGTCGATGCCGGCGCCGGGATAGTTTTGTTCGTTGTAGATTTTAGAGGTTTTCATAATGGTAGTATATATTAGAGGTGTTTTAACTTTCTATGGTTAAAACACCTCTAAGGCAGGTTTTGTTTACCGGCGGCGCCGGGTTAGCGGCAGGTTGAGCAGGCGTTGATAACGGCGATGGCAACGACGTTGAGAATGTCGCGCACAGGGGTGTCGACGTTAACGAAGTGAACGGGCTTTTTCAGGCCAATCTGGATCGGGCCGATGGCGTCGCCGATGCCCATTTCGAGCAGCAGGCGATAGGCCGAGTGGGCTGCGGTCAGGTTGGGGAACACCAGGGTGTTGACCTCGCGGCCGTTGAGGCGAGTGAAGGGGAAGTTGGAGTCGCGCAGCTTGGTGTTGAGGGCGTTTTGGATTTGCATTTCGCCGTCGATGGGCAGTTCGGGGAACTCGGCCTGCATGCGGCCAACGACGCGCGCCGTCATCGTTGCCTCGCGTTCGTTGCTGGAGCCGAAGTTTGAGCTGCTGATCATTGCCATTACGGGCTGGTGGGCATAGTATTCGGCCGTTTCGCGAGCCAGGCGCGCAATGTCGTAGAGCGCTTCGTCGGTCATGTGGGCGTTGATGGCGGTGTCGGCCATGAAGTAGGTTCCGCGGCGGGTGTTAACGATATGGAGCGCGGCGAAGGTGCTGAACGAATCGCGAACGCCGATAACCTCGCGTGCAATGTCGTGGTTCTGGCCGCAGCTGGAATATGTGCCGGAGATGAAGGCGTCGGCGTCGCCGGTTTCGACCATCATCATGCCGAAATAGTTGCGGTCAAACATGCGGTCGATGGCAACGGCGTGGGTCATTCCGCGGCGCTGGAGCTTGCGGGCGAGCAGGTCGGCATAGCGTTCGCGGCGGGCGGCCTCGTTGTCGTGGCGCGGGTTAACGATTTCAATGTCGCCCAGGTCGAGGCCGAGGCGGTTGGCGCGTTTGCGAATCATTTCTTCGTTGCCCAGCAGAATCGGGCGGCAGAAGCCTTCGGCCTTGGCCGCAACGGCAGCGCGCAGGGTGTTGTCGGTGTTGGCTTCGCCGAAGACTACTCGCTTATGGTCGGCGGCGCGGGCTTCGTCGTGGATGCGGCGGAGCATCTTGTTGTCAACGCCCATGAGGTGGCGCAGGCGTTCGTCGTAGTCGGCCCAGTTGGTGATGGGTCGGCGGGCAACGCCGCTTTCGGCGGCGGCGCGGGCAACTGCGGGCGACACGGTCGTTAGCAGGCGCGGGTCGAGCGGCTTGGGCAGAATGTAGTCCGAGCCGAAGGTGAGCTTGCCGTTATCGTAGGCGGCGTTGACCACCGGCGGCACCGGCTCTTTGGCCAGGGCGGCAATGGCGCGCACGGCGCCGAGCTTCATCGCTTCGTTGATTTCGGTTGCGCCGCAGTCCAGGGCGCCACGGAAAATGTAGGGGAAGCCCAAAACGTTGTTTATCTGGTTGGGATAGTCGCTGCGACCGGTGGCAACGATGGCGTCGGGGCGGGTTTTCAGCGCCAGCTCGTAGTCAATCTCGGGGTCGGGGTTGGCCAGGGCGAAGACAATGGGCTTCGGAGCCATTGAAAGGAGCATTTCGGGGGTAACAACGTCTTTGACCGACAGGCCGAGGAAAACGTCGGCGCCCTGCATGGCTTCGGCCAGGGTGTGGAGGTCGCGCTCGGTGGCGAACTCGCGCTTCTGGGCGTTGAGGTCGGAGCGGTCGGAGCGGATAACGCCCTTGGAGTCACACATAACAACGTTTTCAGGCTTTACGCCCAGCGCAACATACAGGCGCGTGCAGCTCACCGCGGCGGCGCCGGCGCCGTTAACGACCAGCTTTATGTCGCTAATGTTCTTGCCTTGGATTTCGAGGGCGTTGAGCAGGCCGGCGCCGGAAATGATGGCGGTGCCGTGCTGGTCGTCGTGCATGACCGGAATGTTGCATTCCTGCTTGAGGCGGCGCTCGATTTCAAAGCATTCCGGCGCCTTTATGTCTTCGAGGTTAATGCCGCCGAAGGTCGGAGCGATTGCCTTAACGACCTGCACGAAGCGGTCGGGGTCCTTTTCGTTGACCTCGATGTCGAAGCAGTCCAATCCGGCAAATATTTTGAACAGCAGGGCCTTGCCCTCCATGACCGGCTTGCCCGCCTCGGGGCCGATGTCGCCCAGGCCGAGCACTGCGGTGCAGTTCGAAATAACGGCAACGAGGTTGCCCTTGTCGGTGTAGTCATAAACTGCGGCGGGATGCGCCTTTATTTCCTCGCAGGGGTAGGCGACGCCGGGCGAATAGGCCAGCGCCAGGTCGGTTTGGGAGGAATAGGGTTTGGTGGGCTCGACAGCAATCTTGCCCGGGCGGGGATACTTATGGTAGTCCAGCGCCTCTTGTTTAGTAATCTTAGCCATTTGGAATAAAAACCAAATTCAGGGTCAGAAGGTTCAGCGGCCGGTGTAGGTCGAGGGGGTAATTGCGCGCAGTTCGTCCTTGACCGAGTCGGAAACCTCGAGAGTGTCGATGAACTCGTTAACGATTTCGGTGGTCACGGCAGTGTTGACGCGCGTCAGCGCCTTGAGCGTTTCGTAGGGGTTAGGATAGCCCTCGCGGCGCAAAATGGTTTGGATTCCTTCGGCAACGACGGCATAGTTGTTTTGCAGGTCGCGGGCAATGGCCTCCTCGTTGAGCAGCAGTTTGCCCAGGCCCTTCGACGTTGAGGCGACGGCGATGAGCGTGTGGGCCAGCGGCACACCGACGTTGCGCAACACGGTTGAGTCCGTCAGGTCGCGCTGCAGGCGGCTGACGGGCAGCTTCTGCGCCAGGTGGGCAAACAGGGCGTTGGCCATACCCAGGTTGCCTTCGGAATTTTCGAAGTCGATGGGGTTGACCTTGTGGGGCATGGCCGACGAGCCTACCTCGCCCGCCTTGATGCGCTGCTTGAAGTAGTTCATGGAGATATACATCCACATGTCGCGGTCCAGGTCGAGCAGAATCGTGTTAACGCGGCGCAGGGCATCAAACAGCGCGGCCATATTATCATAGTGTGAAATCTGAGTCGTCGGATATTCGCGCACCAGGCCGAGCTTCTCGCGCATGAAGTTCCGGGCAAAGGCATTCCAGTCAACCTGGGGGAACGCAACGCTGTGGGCGTTGAAATTGCCGGTCGCGCCGCCGAACTTGCCCGAAATCGGGGTTGTTTTCAGCAGTGCCAGCTGCGTTTGCAGGCGGCTGACGTAGACCATAATCTCCTTGCCCAGGCGCGTGGGCGACGCCGGTTGACCGTGGGTATGGGCCAGCAGCGCAACGTCGCGCCACTGCGCGGCCAGATCCTCCAGCTGGGCAACCAGCGCGTCGATTGCCGGTGCATAAACCTCAACGATCGCGTCGCAAATGCTCATCGGAACCGCCGTGTTGTTAATATCCTGGCTCGTCAGGCCAAAGTGAATGAACTCCTTGAAGCCGTCGAGTTCCAGGGCGGCAAACTTCTCCTTCAGGAAATATTCAACGGCCTTGACGTCATGGTTCGTAACGCTCTCGATTTCCTTGATGCGCTCGGCATCGGCAATCGTGAAATTCTCATAAATCGCGCGCAGCAGCGGAAAAGCCGAATGAGGCACCTCGGCCAGCTGCGGCAGCGGCAGCTCACACAGCGCTATGAAATACTCAACTTCAACTCTAACGCGGTAACGGATAAGAGCGTACTCCGAAAAAAACTCATCGAGGCGCTCGCACTTGTTGCGATAGCGACCATCGACCGGCGAAATGGCCGTCAGGCGGTTCAATTCCATTTATTTTGGCTTGTTTGGTTAAATTTAATAGATTTATGGCGCAAAGTTACGAAATTTTTTGTAACTTTGCACCCGAAACCGCGCAAAACTACTAAATGGTCGCGTAGCTCAGTTGGATAGAGCAACAGCCTTCTAAGCTGTGGGTCTTGGGTTCGAATCCCAACGCGATCACCCCTCCCGCTATTATTTTATGAGCAGACAAGAATCCGTGTCGGTAGGACACATTGAACTGAAAAATACTGAGTTTTCCGCCGAGTTGAACTATAATGCGCTGCCTGTTTTGCCAACGCGCAATCTCGTTTTGTTTCCCGGCGTAATATTTCCAATCCATCTGGTGCGCCAGTCGTCGCGGCGGCTGGCTGAACTCGCCGAGAGTCTCAACCTGGCCGTAGCCGTCGTTTGTCAGCGCGACCCGGCGGTTGATAATCCGCGTCTCGACGACCTTTATAAGCTCGGCGTTGTCGGTCAGGTGCTGAAGGTGATTCCGATGCCCGACGATAACGCCGTTGCAATGGTTTCGTGTCACCCCGAAAAGATTCTGATCGACGGGCCGGCCGACACTATCATTGCCGAGGCGCTGACCGTAAAGGCCACGCCCGTGCGCGACGCAATGCCGCGCGTCAACGACGATTTCAAGGCTCATCTCGACATGGCCGACCGCCTCATGACCGAGTGCTCCGCCGGCTCCTCGGTTCCCGGCGCCATTCCCGCCCGCGAAAAAGACGCCAAGGAGCCGTCGATGGCCGCCATTGTCAACTCAATGTGTGTTGCCGCGCCGCTCGAGGTCAAGAACCGCATTGGCCTGCTGCATGAAAAGTCAATCCGCACGCGCCTCGAAGCGCTGATCGACAATCTGATTGCCCGAAAGGACGAAGAGCGCATCCGCGCCGAAGTCGAGGCCGCCGCCCGCGAACGCATGGGCGAGCGCCAGCGCAACGCCATTCTTGAGGCGCAGATGGAGAGCATCCGCGCCGAGCTCTATGGCGAAGGCTCGGAGGTTCAGATGTTTCGCGATAAGCTCGAGACTCTTTCCCTCCCCGAGGAGGCGATTGACGCCCTGACCCGCGAAATCAACAAGCTCGACCACCTGAACCCGTCGTCGCCCGACTTCCAGACGCAATATGCCTACCTGCAGACCGTTCTCGACCTCCCCTGGGGCAAGTCGTCGAACTCCACGACCGATTTTGCCTCCGCCCAGGCCGAGCTCGACTCGACCCACTCCGGCCTCGAAAAGGTTAAGGAGCGCATTCTCGAGCAGCTGGCAATGATTATGCACTCGCCGCTGAGCCACGCGCCGATTCTCTGCCTCGTCGGCCCTCCCGGCGTTGGCAAAACCTCGCTTGGTCGCAGCATCGCCGCCGCCCTGGGGCGCAAATTCCAGCGCGTAAGCCTGGGCGGCGTCCACGATGAAAGCGAAATCCGCGGCCATCGCCGAACCTATATCGCCGCGATGCCCGGACGCATCATCGACGCCATCCGTCGCGCCGGAACAATGAACCCCGTTATCATGCTCGACGAAATCGACAAGCTCGCCCAGGACTACAAGGGCAACCCCTCGGCTGCTCTGCTCGAAGTTCTCGACCCGGAGCAGAACGCCAAGTTCCACGATAACTACGTTGATTTGGACTTTGACCTGTCGCAGGTAATCTTCATCACGACCGCCAACACCCTCTCAACTATCGAGGGGCCGCTGCTCGACCGCATGGAGGTCATTTCGCTGACAGGCTACTCCGCCGAAGAAAAGCTCGAAATCGCCCGCACCCACCTGCTGCCGACCCTCCGCGAGGAAATGGGACTGCAGGCCGACGAAGTTCCTGTTTCCGATGCTGCGATTTCATATATCATCGACAACTACACGGCGGAGAGCGGCGTGCGCCAGCTCCAGAAGCGCCTGGCCTCGGTGTTGCGCAAATATGTGCGCGCCAAGGTTGCCGGAACCGACTTCGCTCTGCCGGTTGAGCCCGCGGCCCTGCGCCCGCTCCTGGGCGTTGAAACCAACAGCCACGACAAATATTCGACCGACGGCCTGCCCGGCGTGGTCACCGGTCTGGCCTGGACTGCGGCAGGCGGCGAGATCCTCTTTATCGAAGCCGTTACCACGCCCGGAAAGGGCGACGGCGTCCTGACCCTGACCGGCAATCTCGGCGACGTTATGAAGGAGTCGGCGGCCATTGCCCACCGCTACGTCAAGGCCCACGCAGCCGAGTTTCAGATCGACCCCGAGCGCCTGAAGGCCGATATCCATATCCACGTTCCCGAAGGCGCCATTCCGAAAGATGGTCCCTCGGCCGGCATTACTATGGTAACGGCCATCGTGTCGGCCCTGACCGGTCGCCCGGTGCGCCGCGGCGTTGCGATGACCGGCGAAACCACCCTCCGCGGCAAGGTGCTCCCCGTTGGCGGCATAAAGGAAAAAGTTCTCGCCGCAAAGCGTGCCGGCATCTCGGAGATTATCATCTCCGAAGAAAACCGCCGCAATGTCGACGACATCAATCCGGCCTATCTCGACGGAGTGACGTTCAGCTACGTCAGCAACGTTGCCGACGTTTTGCGCCTCGCTTTGGAATGATTCGCTTGCTCCGCCCCTTTCTGCGTTTGCCCCGCTGGCTGCTGACGGCAGTCTGTTCGGGGCTTATTCTCTATCTGACGCTCGTTCCGAAGCCGCTTCCCGATAACGACATCCCTTTTTGGGAACACACCGACAAGCTCGTTCATGCAATCATGTTTGGCGCGCTCTACGTTTGCCTCGCCCTCGACCTTTGGCGCGGGCAGCCGGTTGCGCTGCGTCGGCGTCTGCTGCCTACGCTTATCTCAATTGCCGCCGGCGGGATAATAGAGCTGCTCCAGGGCGCCATGCACCTGGGCCGCGGCGCCGACCCCCTCGACTTCCTCGCCGACTCGGTTGGCGTTATCGTGGCCATGCTCCTTGTCTGACCCCCATCCCATTCAGTATCTGTCGGTCCCCCGACTACTATAAAAGAATAGAGGCGCGTCATCTCGACGAGCCTCTATCTTGAAAAAAGGATTTTACGGTAGTACTTAAATGCTATTATTCGTTATGTCTAAGCCTATTGTTTGTTATAGTACACTTAAAATGAAAAAGATTTCTTCGCTTTTTGCACTGCAAAGTTACAACGGATTTTTCACTTTGTCAAGTAAAATGCTGTTTAACATAAATTGGTCGAAATGTCATTACTGCTGTTCTATATGTCGCCGCGTGTTGACAAATGTCGATTTTCGGCGGTTTTTATGTCAAATTGTCAGCAATGAAACCTGATTTTGGTGTTAAAGAAAGATGTTAAAAAGTGTTTACAATGCTTTGCGGAAGGTGCGGCGGCGTTTATGCTGCTCGGTTTCGAAGTATTCCCACTGCTTTTGAACGTTGGAGTTCGATTCCAGCTCGGGGTTGCTCTCCGCATATTTGAAGCCAAGCGCATTGTAGCGCGGAATCATATACTCGAAAAGCAGCGCATTGACGCCCTTGTTTTGATACTCCGGCTTGATGGCCACCAGCAGCAGGTCAACAATGTCGGTGCCCCGTCCGCGCAGTGCCTTGAGAATCGGAATCCATCCGAGAGGAAACAGCTTGCCTCCCGACTTTTGCAGCGCGCGGCTCAGCGACGGCATTGAAATGCCGATGCCAACCAGATTATCCTCTTTGTCAACGATAACGCAAACGCTGTCGAGGCTGATGATGTCGAGATACATTTTAATGTAATGATCAATCTGCTTCGGCGTCAGCGGCGAGTAGCCATAGAGCTGGTCGTAGGCCTCGTTGATAACCTCGAAGAGCTTGTGGCCATATCGCTCCTTGAGCTGCTTGCGCGAGGTCAGCTCGGCGGTGTGGAGCCCGAATCGGGTGCGAACAATCTCGCAAACGCGCTTCATCTTTGCCGGAACCTCTGCCGGAACCTTCATTTGAAACTCAATCCAGTCGGCGTCGGGTTTATAGCCCATGCGCTCCATGTGGGCGGGGTAGTAGGGGTAGTTATAGATGGTAGCCATAGTTCCGAGGCGGTCAAAGCCCTCAACCAGCATACCCTCGTAGTCCATGTCCGTGAAGCCGAGCGGACCAACGATTTCAGTCATACCCTTTGAGCGGCCCCATTGCTCAACGGTTTTGAACAGGGCGTCAACAACCTCGGCGTCGTCGATGAAGTCAACGAATCCGAAGCGCGCGTCGCGCTTGCCGGTGCGCTCATTGACCGTGCGGTTAATAATGCCGGCTATGCGGCCAACCGGTTTGCCGTCGCGATAGGCCATCCAGCAGGCACTTTCGCAGAAATCAAATGCCGGATTGCCCTCGGGGCGCAGGGTGTTAACGTCGTCGCTCAGCAGCGGCGGAACGTAGCAGTCGTTACCTTTATATAAGGTGTTGGCAAACTCCACAAACTTTTTCAGTTCGCGTTTCTTCAGGGGTATTTCCTTAATTTCAATCATGGGTGAAGAATAAGAATAATCGAAAGAATGGCGACCGTCAGGGTCAGAAACGTTATCAGAGCAATATAAATGCGGCGGTCCGAGGCGCCACTGATGGCCAGTTGCAGTTGCTGAACGGTGGAGTAGGGCAGCGGACCCTCGGCGCGCTCGGCAATCAGGCGCAGCTTCGGGGCGTCGGCCAGCTCCGGACAGGCGTCGAGCGCCAGGTTCAAAACGCGGCCAAAGGCGCGTATGTCGTCGGCAACGTCGGTCGGCGCCAGCGCATGCTTCTGGTCGAACCCGACGTCGATCAGCTTCAGGTTCTGTATGTTCTCGGTGAAAATCACTGTTTCGGGGCGCAGCGGCTTGTGAACAACATGGTTCGTTTGCAGGTAGTCGATGGCCGACACCAGGTCGTGGGTCAGCTTGTTGATAATCGCCGGCGTCAGCTTCTTGTCGGCGATCAGCTTGGCCAGCGAGTCGCCATAAACGTCGTCGGTAATGATGCAGAGTCCCAGACCAGGAACCTCCTCCAGGTCGTTAATCATAATGATATGAGGGTGTGCGAGATTATAGCGCACCTCAAATTCGCGTTCCAGCATTGCCTGGAACTCCGGGTTTTCCTTCAGCTCGGGTTTCAGGGTTTTCAGCATAACCCACTTGCCGAACTTCTTGGCCGTGTAAACGTCATAGAACTCCTCGTCCCATTCGGGCAGGTGTTCTATCTCCGTCCATTTCTCAGTAAGATTTGCCATCGGTCGGGGCGTTGAGAACCGGAATTTCGCGGTCAATGGATTTGTCGAGCGAAATCAGTGTTTCGGTGCCGGTAACGCCCGGAATCATCTGAATCCGGTCGTTGAGCAGGCGCATCAGGTGCTCGTTATCGCGCGCGTGAACCTTAATCAACATCGTGTAGGGTCCCGTCGTGTAGTGACACTCGACAATCTCCGGAATGTTCAGCAGGTGAGGAACCGCGTCGCGATACATTGCCCCGCGCTCCAGATTAACCCCGATATAGGTGCAGGTCGAAAAGCCCAGAAAGCGCGGATTAACCTTATAGCCCGAACCGGTAATCACTCCTAAATCAATCAGGCGCTGAATGCGTTGATGAATCGCAGCGCGCGAAACGCCACACTCGGCGGCGATGTCTTTCGACGGAATTTTTGCGTTGCGGATAACGATGTGGAGAATCTTTTTGTCTAAATTATCTAATAGTTCCATATGAAAATGCGTGAATTTTGTTGCAAAAGTACGAAAAAAATGCTAATCTGCAAACAAAATGATAAAACTTCATCAAATTATTCAATCAATCCGCGCTGCTTTCGATAGCGGTCGGCAGCCAATTTGTTTTCTTGAATAATTGACAGGTTTTATTTTACAAGTTCATATATTTCCACGCGGCTTTGCTCCGAGGGGAAAATCATTATCGCTTTGTCGGCGCTAATTTTGTAGACAGTGCCGGCAACGGAATTTTCGCTGCCGTAGGCCGTCTGCGGTTCATCGTTAACGCTCCATCCGCCAATAAAGATGAGAGATTCAGGACTGTTTTCATACAAAAAGCCTGATTTGCGTTGGCTCCCTTTTGTTTTCTCAAAAAAGATTTTTCCGTCAATCTCCCTGAATCGGCAGCTGAAGTAGGGATAAGAGAAAATGCCGTCGCGGCCATCGATCTGAATTGAGCGCACGCGTTTGAACCCGGTCATTTCCTTGGGCGTCAGGGGATATGTCTTTGCGTTGAGCAACTTTTCCACCTCTCTCTTTTCAGCATATCCATATGAATCGGGAGTGACGGCCTGCAGGGCCTGTTGCGCCATCACCCGGTCGAGCGACAGAACCCCGTAGTCGGCGGGAAGAATCGTCCCTTCGAGAGCATGGTTGAGATTGTCGGGCATCTCAGGTTTCTGTCTGATCAGCTCGCAGCTGTCGTTGTAGAACCATTCGTCGCCGACATTCCCCATCGTCAGGACCCCCTCAAGGCGGTCTGTTGACACAATCTTGAACCTCCCCTCAAACGGGTGGCCGACTTCCTCGGACACTATAATAATAGAATCGTTTGAAAAAGTCGTGGAGAGGTTTACCCATCCGCAAGTGCGAAAAATGCCGCATGAACAAACGTATTGTTGATTCCGTCCGTCATCACACACGTCAATCACCAAGTCCTTCGGCCCTCTCCACGCTCCAACCAAATTGCGGGTCTCGGCATGAGCTGCCAAGGCTGTCATGGAAGAATATGCGATAAGGGCTAATATCAAAAATCTGAAATTCATAATTCTGAACAGGTTAGTTTTATTTTGGCTGCAAAAATACGAAAAAAATGCCACCCCGCCAATAAAATATTCCGACCTGCAATAGATTAGTTATTTATGGCTTGCAATCTTGCAATATTGCTTAATAATAGCGTCGCGAAGCCACATGTTAGCCGCAGATGTGAGGGCGAGACGTCCTCACTCCAGGGGGAGATTCGAGATTGCGGCAATTAGCAATGTAGTAGCCATGTTCTGAGGAAGTTCCGTCGTAGGCAAGGTGGAACCCGAAATATTTTTTTGAAAAAAATACCCGAAAAATTTGCACAGTTCAAAAATCTGCCGTAACTTTGCAGTGCAAAAAACGAAATATTTGCTGGCTCATTAGCTCAACTGAATAGAGCATCTGACTACGGATCAGAAGGTTACAGGTTTGAATCCTGTATGAGTCACAAGGCGTCGAGGATTTTCCCCGGCGCCTGACTTTTTAACTCACTGACTATGACTGAATTTCTGCAATCCAACAATCTGCTTGGCCTCGCCATCGGTGCCGTTACCTTCCTCGTTATCGGCCTCTTTCATCCACTGGTTATCAAAGGCGAATACTATTTCGGTGTCAAATGCTGGTGGGTATTCCTCTTGCTCGGCATCGCAACGGCAGTAGCATCGCTGCTGTGTGTCAACGTCTTCTGGCAGTCGGTGCTCGCCGTCGTTGCCTTCAGCAGCTTCTGGAGCATCGGCGAAGTCTTTGAGCAGCGTCGTCGGGTCCAGCGAGGCTGGTTCCCCAAGCGCCCCCAAAAATAATCCCGAATCGGGCAGAATTAACTGACTATTTTTTTGTCAGAATGAAATTTATGACTAACTTTGTATTCCGAAAAAGTGTCACAAATGACATTTATTCGGAATATCATGAGAATAGAAAGAAAAATATATCTCGACAAGGTTATAGAAAGCCGTCATAACGGAATGATAAAAATTCATTTAAGAAGATAGTGATTGTAGGGAATCCTATTTTAGTGGAGAGAGACAATAACGGTATCACAACAATGAGTGTGTATGACTTCCTATTGAAGGAAAACTCACTTGAACTGTAACGATAAAATCGGATCGAGAGTTTTCCCCATTGCAAGGGCGTTTTAAGTTGTTTTATAGTCGTGTGAATGTCCGACAAAACACATCTTGCGGACAAGCAAGAAATATATTATTAACAACAGTAAAAAAATTTACTATTAATTTCGGAGTATGAATCTTTTTTTGTAACTTTGCACTTGATTCAGTGGCTTGTGCATTGAGTCGTGACATATGATTTCGCGAAGCGTTATGCTTAACTTGTAATTTGGAAACCTGAGAAATTTTCGAATAAAGTACAAGGGAAAAGCATAGTGGTTCTCACGCCATACGGCGTGGGCTGCTATCCCCACCTCAGTACTTTAGGTTTTCTCAGGACCTCCAAATTAGAAGTGTGGTATACGGCTCCACGCTTCTTTTTTATTTCGACCTTAGGAGTCGGGGTCGAGAACATTGAAGAATGGTACAGTTGACTTATCCTATCACTCATATTGACAAGAGTAGAGCCTCGCTTTCGCTCTCAAAGACCCTCTATTCTGCGGAGGCAATCCACGCATCTGCATATAAATACTCAGGGGAATACTTTGTATATCTATCAGAAAGAGAAGATCGTTACGAAATTCTTTTTGAAAGGAAGAACGAAGAAAGTATAGATGATGTTACTATAAAAAATATCTGCAATGATTTAATCGATCAGCAGATAAGAGTAGAAACGGAAAATAGATTTGGTCATATTCGTAATCTTATAGTTGAAGAAGCCTTTAAGCCTGTTACAAAATGATGATTCGGGCTGATTTTATTTTAAGGAATAGATTAGCATATAAATAGCCACTTTGATATAGAATATGTCAGACGAAACACAGGTACAAATTACAATATCAGCTGAGTATACACTCCTTCCATTTAGGTTCGAGAGATATTCAGAAAATGAGTATTTACTTACCAATGAAATTGGTGAGTACGTCTTTCTGTCTACACTTGATTTTCAAAAATTCGTAGATGGGACACTTAATACCGACAGTGAAATATTTCATAATTTAGAATCTAAGCAAATTGCAACCTCAGATAAGATCGAGAATGTTGTAAAGATGCTCGCGACTAAGTATCGTACAAAAAAAAGCATATTGCGAGATTTTACTTCTTTACACATGGTCGTGCCTACATTGAGATGTAATTCAAGCTGTATCTATTGTCAGGTTGCCCGGAAAGATATGGACGCAGATTCAGTCGATATGTCGAAAGAAACTGCAAGAAAGGTAGTAAAACTTATCTTTCAATCTCCCTCCCAATATATCAAAATTGAATTTCAAGGTGGTGATCCATCTACTAACTTCCCAATGGTGAAATATATCATTGAGGAATCAGAAACTCTCAATATTCTTAAAAAGAAAAATCTTGAGTTTATAATTTGTACCAATATAAGTCTACTTGATGAGGAAATGGTGCAATATCTCAAAAAGCACAAATGTCTTGTGTCTACATCTCTTGATGGACCAGCAGACTTGCATAATACGAATAGACCTCTGCAAAATACTGATAAAACACATGAAATCTTTGAAGATAACCTTCAAATGATCAGACGTGTCTTTGGAGATAAGGAGTGTGTCGGAGCTCTTATGACGACATCAAAGTATAGTCTGGGGCGTTTTAAAGATATTATTGATGAATACGTAAGATTAGGCTTCAATAATATATTTTTGCGTTCCCTTAACCCTTATGGATTTGCAAAACAGTATAAGGACAAAATAGCATATTCTATTGAAGAATTTATAGCAAATTATAAAGAAGGTCTTGATTATATTATCGAATTAAACAAGAAGGGGACTTATTTTATAGAAGGATTTGCCGAATTGCTTCTAAGGCGTATTCTTACGCCGTTTGCCACAGGTTTTGTTGACCTACAATCTCCTGCCGGAGTTGGTATCTCAGGTGCTATTTATGATTACGACGGTAATGTATATGTAGCTGATGAGGCACGTATGATGGCTCGTTTCAAAAATTATTATTTTAAGCTTGGTAATGTACATGAAAATGGATATCAGGAAATGTTTAATGGAGATTTACTCCATCAAATAATCTCAAAATCATGTACCGAATGTTTGCCCGGCTGTGCTAAATGTGTGTTTCAGCCATATTGTGGTGCTGACCCTGTCCGTAATATGTCTGAACAAGGAGATGTTATTGGATTCAGGCCAACTAATGAGATGTGCATTAAAACAAGATCAATTATAAGATACCTTTTCGACCTATTGAAGTCTGGAGATAAGGAAATAGAGCGAATCTTCTGGTCCTGGATAAAATAAGATATGTTATGAGACAAGTCAACGGTATCGCACATAATATTTATGAGCCTGTTGTAGGTGTTATATCAACAACGGGAGTAAATGTGCTCAAACGAAAGAATACTATATTAGTCAATCCAACAGCCAAGGACAATGGATTTGGATATTTGGCTACTATCACTGCGCTTCATAATATAGCACCCAAGGGACGTGTAATCTCGAAGGTGCAGAACTGCTCTGAGTTTAATGATGGTGATGTAGTCTTGCTAAATGACAAAGGTGAGATAATATTTCATTATGAAAGAAATTCCATTCATAATGCTATATTCGCAACAGGTAAATGCAACCATCGTTGTATAATGTGTCCTCAGCCTCCTGTTATGGAAGAACCTGATTATTTTAATTTTAACTTGAAAGTAATCTCATTGTGTTCTAAATACACGAAGGAATTTGGTATAACAGGAGGAGAGCCTACTTTAGTTGGGGACAAACTATTCAAGTATATAAAGGCTATTCAGAAGCAAATGCCACATGCAGCCCTAAATATCTTGAGTAATGGGGTAAAGTTTGCGGATCGGAGTTATGCAGCAAAATTGGCAGCGTGCAAATGTAAGGACTTGCAAATAGATATTCCTCTTTTTTCCGATGTCTCCTCAATACATAATCATATTGTAGGTGCTAACACGTTTTATAAGACTGTTGAAGGTCTGTATAATTTAGCCACGTATAGACAGCGGATTGGAATTAGGATTGTTATACACAAGCTAACCTATCAACGTCTTCCTCAATTAGCGGAATACATATATCGAAATTTTCCATTTGTTAGTCAAGTTGCATTCTTACAAATGGAAACAATCGGTTTAGCTGAAGACAATATGAAGGACCTTTGGATTGATCCCTATGAGTATAATCAGCAGTTAGAAGATGCAATTCAGATTTTGGAAAATCGCGGAATAAAGGCACTTATCTATAATGCACAACTATGTGTTTTACCTGAAAATCTTAGAAGTTATGCTGCTAATGCTATTTCGGATTGGAAAGATACATATTTGCCAGAGTGTACTGCTTGCCGTCTAAAAGATTGTTGTGGTGGTTTGTTCGCCTCCAATCAAAAATATCACAGCGCACATATAAAGAGATTTAACTAACCCGTATGTTTAACCCTAAAAACAGAAGTTTCGATGAAGAAAATTGCTTTTATCGTTGCCTCCGCAATAATAGGTTGCATGGGATTCCTGTCTTCTATGGGAGAGAACATTGCTGCTAAGTTCAGCAATGCGAATTTGACAATTTCTCAAACTAAGGGAAATGATCAAACTCCTTCTCTCATATTAGAGAAGAATTGGAGTGATTCTAACCTGCTTGCTGCTCACAGCTCTCACAGTTCTCACAGGAGCCATAGCAGTCACAGTTCTCACTCTTCCCATTCTTCCCATTATTCCAGTCGCTAAATAGGTCACCAGCCTATAAGCATCGGGCACTCGGGGATATATACCAGGTATGTATCCCCGATTTTAATTGTAATACAACTCTTTACCGTGTTGGTATAATGGCTGTTAGACCGAGTAGTTGTCAATAGTGGTACAAAGCTGTGAAACGCATAGAGCGAGAAGATGAATTGGGAATTACCTATGTTATAGCACGTGGCAACAGGCTGAAAGCACAATTGGCATTGCCATCTATAACGATATAATTGAGATTGTAAATGTAGGTAGATTTCCGGTAACTTTGTCGACTCAGCGGTTAGCGGCAGACAAAACAACTGGCGATGATAATACCTCCTTGCCGTCTAATCCTGATATAGATAATGTTATGTTCATAAGCGGCTTGAAAGAACATTGGAGGCACGATCTGTCAATGATGAATAAAGAATGTGAGGGCGAGACGCCCTCACTCCCAATAGGCGATCTTAAACGAAAGAGCCGTGAAATGCGGGTAGAATTAACCGCCTTCGGCTGCGATGGTCAGCCGGAGGCGGTTTGGGTTGTGTCGTGGGGTGGGCGCCGGGTTAGCGGACGATTGTTTTTTTGCCGTTGCTGATAACGATGCCGCGGCTTCCGTTCTTGACCGGGCGGCCAAGCATGTCGTAGCGGGTGTCGGTGCTGTTGACCAGCTCAATCTCTACCAGGCCGTCAATGTTGTCGATTTCGGCAATGAGCGAAACCGGGCGGTCGGTAACTTCGGCCGGAACAACAAAGGCATTGTCGGCATTGCGGCTCAGGTCGGCCTCGCGCCAGTAAACGTGGGTGTAGCGCGTTGAGCGGCCATCGAGGTGATAGCCGTAGCGGGCGATTAGGCTCTTGATGGTCTTGCCTTCGGTCGTTGTGGGCGCAATGGTGATTTCGCGGCTGCGCGGAGCTTCATAGGGCAGGGCGTTGCCGTTGGCCGTGAGGGCGTCGGCAGACGTTACTGTCGAAGTGGTGCCATGAACGTGGAGCATCAGGTCAACAACGTAGCCGCCGTTAGCGTCGATGTCGTTGCTGCCAAGCCCATATTGCCCGCCGGAATCGGTGTTGCTCCAGTCAATCTTCAGGCGGCAGCGGTAAAGGCCTTCAGCAGTGCCGGCGGGAATGGCGAAAGGGTGATTGAGAGCGGGGGTTATGCTGCCCGGCGTGCCGCTGATGGCGGTGCCCAGCGAGTTCTTGCCGTTGAAGTGGGAGTAGCTGAGCATTTCGCCTGCGGGAGTGCCGTCGGCGTTCAGATCGTTGGAAAAGGAGCCGTCCTCGTTCAGGTCAACGTACCAATAGGTGTGCATTGCACGCCCCGTATAGTCAACCGAGGGGGTAACGGTTTCGCCTGCCTTGACAGGCACCTCAACCGAGAGCTTGTTTTGGTAAACGAGCTTCGATTCCGCAGCGGGAATGTTGATGGTAACGGTGCCTTCGGGGGTTTGCAGGGCCAGGGAGTTGAGCTTGCGGTCGTCGCGCGTGAGCTTCAAGTCCTCGGGGAAGTTCAGAAAGTAGCCTTCCGCACAGGGGCCGGCGGGGCCGTCCTCAACCATGTTGCCGTTGATGAGCAGGTCGCCGCGCATCATGTTGGCCGGAATCGTGTAGAGCTCGTTGTCGTCGAAGCTCGAGGCGGGAACGAAGATGGTAGTGTACTGCGGGTTGCCATACTTGTCGACCGCATCGCCGTCGAGATTAAAGCCGAAGTTGAGGTTAACGCCGCCGTTGTGGAACCCGTTTTCGGGAGCGGACTTAATGGTGAACGCCTTGTCGGCCGGAACCTGATAGGCATTCAGCTTGTCGCCGTTGCCGGCGAGCACCTCGCCATTGAGCTGGAAGTCATTAACCGTTACGTTATTGCCATAAACGCAGAGCATTGCGTCGATAATCGCGCCGCCGTTGTCGTTAATAACGTTCTTGCCGTCAACGCCGGGGTTGCCGGCGGGATCGATGCAGTCCCAGTCAACCTTGAAGCGGATGCGATACATTCCCGGCTTCGTGTCGGCGGGAATCGTGAAGCCCGGCATCTTGCCGACGTTGTTGCCCGGATTCTGGGCTGCGTTCTGGCCGGCGGAGTTCTTGCCTTCGTAGTAGTTATAGGCAACCAGCTCGTTGCTGGTGTTGAAGTTGCCGTCGTTGCCGAAGTCAACGTAGCAGTAGGAGTGCATCCAGGTGCCGTTGTAGTTAATGCCGGGAGTAACCGTCTGGCCCGGTTTTGCATAGAAGGTCTTCGACGTCAGGTCGGCATAGAGCTTCTTCGAGGCAGACTGGTCGTGGGCAAAGGTCGTGGTGTCGTTGTCGCAAATGAGATATATGCCCTTTGCGCCGCGGTCGGTGCGATTCATTTCGCTCGAAGCCTTGGCGCCGTTGATGGGGTAGTATTCGTTGTTGACGCGCGGAGTGGGCGAGTCGTTAACAACGATGTCGTCAACATAGAACAGGAAGTCGGTCGAGCGGTCGTGGGGCGACTCGCAGTCGGGAACGACAACCAGCGAGCGGATGTCGATGCCGCCGGCGCCCTTGACTGCAAACACTGCGTCGAACCAGCGTCCCGGCTCAATGGCGTTCGAGCACATCGACGAGAATTGCAGCGTGTAGGGGTCCTGGCCTTTGCGCTCCTGGCGCGAACCGAGGCCCATCAGCATGACGCGACCGTTGGTTTCGGTCTTATAGAGCATGACGTGGACATACTTAACCTGCGGAACCAGCTCAAAAGTTTCGGGCAGGTCAATCTTGACGCCGAAGCGGTTCGAGCCGAAGCGCGAGCGCTGGGCGCCTAAAACCATTTCCGAGTCATTGGGAATCTGGCCGGTGATTTCGCTGACGTTGCGGTCGGGGTTGGCGGTGACCGCATAGTTGCCGGCGAGTTCGCCAAGGCGGAAGGGAGAGTGCTCCCAGGCGTCCCAGACGCCGATACCTTTATATGAGGCGGGGCTTTCGAAGTCGACGTTGATTTCGGCCGTCGCACCGAGTGCAAGCGAAGCGAATGCCGCTGCGAAGATAGTCTTCTTTATTGTAGCTTTCATTGTTGGTGCGTGGGGAATTAATAGAATGAAACGGTGTGGAGGGTGGGGCAGGCCTTGGCATCGTTAATGGTGATGCGGATGCCTTTGAGGTTCTCGCCGGGGCCGTGGGTGGTGGTCGAGCCGTTCAGGGCAATGATGCGCTTGTAGCCGATGGTGGAGGTTGTCATTCCCTCGTAGGGTTTCCAGGTCGTGCCGTCGGTGGTGGTTTCGATGGTAAACGCCTTTACGCGCTGGCCCAGGCGAATAAACTCCTGCAGGGCAATGTAGTGAACATTGGTGGTTTCCGGGAACATGAACGTCAGCGAGGCCTCGATAACGCCGTCTTCTGCCGCCCAGTAGGTTTCCTTGTCGCCGTCGATAACGTTCGAGGCGTCGTAGGTGCGCGTTGCGCCGTTTGCGCGGGTGTTGCTGGCCGTAACGGTTGCGGTCGGTGCAAGGTCTGTGCCCAGGCGTGCTTTCAACATTTCGCCGAACTCCTTGAGAACTTTAACGTTATCGTCGGGCAGCAGGCCATACTGGTTTGGCGGATAGTTGAGAATCAGCGTTGCGTTGCGCCCAACGGTCTCCATGTAGAACTGCCAGACGCGGTCGGCAGTGTGAGTGCCCTGGCCCTGATGCCAGAACCAGCCCGATTTGGTTGCCTTGGCGTCTGATTCGCCGGCTTTCCAATACCAGGCGTTGGGGTTGCCCGAGGTGCCGTCGCCATAGCACCAGTTGGTCTCACCGGCCCAGCCGGCTTCGTTGCCGATCCAGCGTGCTTCGTCGCCAACGCCCCAGAGAACGCAGTCGGGCGAAACCTTGTGGACCGTATCCTGCAGGTTCGGAATGTCGTAGTAGGTCGAGGCGTCGATGCTGCGGTTGCCGCCTTCGCCGCCATAGTAGCCCGAGCCGCCGTTGGCGCCGTCGAACCACATTTCAAACTGGTCGTCGCCATACTGGGCCAGCTCCGCGGCCTGGCGCAGGAACACTTCGCGGACGTAGGTGTCCTTGCCGTAGTGGGCCGAGTTGCGGTCCCAGGGCGAAATGTAGAAACCATATTTCATGTCGAGGTCGCGTGCGGCTTCGGCAAATTTTTCGGGAATGTTGGTCGCTGCCCACTGGCCGCTGCCTTTCGTGCAGTTGTGGGTAGTGGTTTCGGTGGGCCAGAGGCAGAAGCCGTCGTGGTGCTTAACAACCGCAATGCCGCCTTTCATGCCGCCGGCCTTGCAAGCCTCGAGCCATTGGCGGGGATTCGGTTCTCCCTTGGGGGCGTAGATTGATTCTTTTTCATCGCCGTTGCCCCATTCGAGGCCCGTGAACGTGTTCATGCCATAGTGGAAAAAGCCGTAAAATTCGGTCTCCATCCATTTTACCTGGCGAGGGTGTGGAATCGGGTGTACGGGTGCGGGTTCGTTGTCGGGATTGGCAGGAACCTGGTTAACAAGACCAAAGGAATCCTGAGCCGACGCCGTTACGGCCATAGCCGCGAGCAATCCGCAGAATAATGGTTTTAACATAAGGTTATAGGGTTATGTGATAATGATTTATTAAGGCGTTATTATTTATGGTATCGGAAAATATGCTACAAATATATGATTTTTCGGGCAAATTGCCAAATCCGGCGGTAAAATTACTTCAAAATCTTGCGCCCGCTGCTGATGAAAATGCCGTGGCGGTTGGCGGTAGTCGTTTTGCGGCCTTTCAGGTCATAGACGGCTGAAGGGGTGGCGTCGGTGGCAGCGATTTCATGAATCGCATCGTCATCTTTTTTCAGGTCGGTCGCAATGAACTTATATTTGCAGCCGGTGTCCGACAGGTTTGTGCCCGAGCCCCAGTTATAGACCTTGAACCCCAGGCTCGAGTTGGTTTGGTTGAACTGGGTAGTGCCGCTGACGATGATAACGTAGCCTGTTTCGTCGGCCGGCTTCACTTCCCAGCCCCTTGCCGGTTCGGAGTCGGTCAGGGTCAGCTGTGTGTTGTTGGCTGCCGTCGGGGCTATGAAGCGATCGTTTGAGTAGTTAACGATATTGAAAGAGCCGTCGGCGCGGGTTTTGAAGGTCCAGGCCGATGCTTCGCCCGGGGCTGCCTCGCCCTGAACGTAGCTGCCGTTGGCCGACGCATAGCGCGAGTTGCGCAGCGGAGTACACAGCTGATAGTAGACGCTTTGGGCCGGCTGCACTATTCCCGTCGAGCCATAACCGCTGCGAAAGGAGTCTAACAGCGACTGCAGCTTTGCGCGCAGGGCGGCACGTTCCTCGCTGGTCATTTCCTGCGAAAGCGATTCTTCCAGCTCATCGGCCAGCGCGAGCAGTTCCCTGTCGAGGCTCGACGAAGCATAGTATCCGACCTCGCCCTTGATTACCTCGCCAACCGCCGCGCGGGCTTCGGCAATAAGCATCGCCAGCAATTCCGATTCCTCGTCCATGCACTTCATCGGCGAGTAAATCAGGCCGTCGAGAGCGTTTCGGCCACTTGGGTCGGTCAAAACGAAGGTCCACAGCCATTTGTTCAAACGAACGCCAGGCGCAGAAACGTAGGGCAGCTTGACCAGCACCTTGTTCCATCCCTGGCGCAGCGTTACCTGCAGCGGTTCGCGGGCGGTGAAGTTCTCGTTGCCCAGGTCTACTTCATTGTCGATACTTTTGCCGGCGTTGGTCCAGTCCGGGGCAATCAGCTCGGTGTCGTTGAGCCAGATGCGCGAGCCTTTGCGGTCCCAGTGGCCATTGTCGGGCGCAAGGTCTTTTTCCGAGCGGCCATAGTTCTGAAACTCGATGAGTGCGCCGGCCTGCTGCTCAACCGGCGAGTAAACATAGGTGTAGGCATAGGCCGTTTGGTTCAGCGCCGCGTCGGGGTAAAGGCCCGGAACCGTGGCGCCCCAGGTGTGGCGCAGATAAATGCCTGCGCCCGTTACCGGCGTGACGCTCCATGTCGGATTCTCAATGCCATCTTCCGGCGCGAACCGGGCGCTGCTGTTGCCGCCGTTGGGGAACCCTTCGGTAACGTGCCAGCGAACGTTGGTCTGCTTAACGTAGGGAATCGGCTCGTCCTTGAGGCTCAGCTCTTTGTGGAGCAGAAAACGGCGCTCCCAGTCGGCAAATTCCTCATATTCCTCGCCTGAATTGGGCAGCGCGGTACCCCCGGTTTCAATATACTGCTTGCCGCCGCCGACCCATGCACGCTCTGCCGAAGCCAAAACGTTGGCATAGAAATTGTTCTGACGGACTATGTCGGTCTCTGTCGGAGTCTTGCGGTCGTTCCAGGGGGCTGAAATCGTGCCGGCAACCTCGTCGGTGCCAATGGGAGTGTAGTAAATCGAACTTTTGAAAATGCCGACCAGGTCGGCAAACACGTCGAAATGATTCGTATAGTTATATCGGCAGTCGATATTCGGAATCCCGGAGATTTTCGACCCCGCGGTGGCCCACATCTGCGTCATGTCGAACTTATGGTCGGCGATATTAACCCCGTTGATGCGGTTCCAACACATAACCTTTTTGCCCAGCGAGTGCAGGTGGTCAATCATCGTGTCCAGGAAAGTATTGTCGGTTATCGTTTTTTCGTCCGCGCCCATATGTATATAAGGCGAGTCGGCGAAAACGTCGGCAACTTCGGTCAACACCTGCTTCAGAACCTCCTTGCCCTGCGGCGTCTGCATCTCAAAGCCCATTGCGCGCTCAAAGGCCGCCGAATGTCCCGGCATGTCGATTTCCGGAATGACCGTAACGCCATGTTTCTTCGCTTCGGCCAGCACCTCGCGAATCTGTTCCTGCGTGTAGAACTGTCCGGCGAAGCGGGTCATGCTCTCGGTCGACGTCAGCTGCGGATAGGCCTTGACTTCGAAGCGCCAGGCCTGGTTTTCGGTCAGGTGCCAGTGAAAAGTATTGACCTTAAACCCGCTCAGCAGGCGGATGTGCTTTTTCAGCTCCTCGACCGAAATAAACGACCGGCCAACGTCGTGCATATAGCCGCGCAACTTAAACGCCGGCCAGTCGGAAATGTTGGCTGCGGCCAGCTCGCCCGAACCTATTGCGAGTTGCTCGAGAGTCTGCGCCGCGCGAATAACGCCCGTGGGGCTCAGCGCCTTAATGTCGATGTTGTTTTCGCTGATGGAAATGCTGTATGCTTCGTCGGGAAATGCCGGCAAATTATGGTTAAACGCTCCGGGAATCTCACTGACCAAGCCGACCGTAACGCTTGCCGCCGCGTTGGCGTCGGTCAGCGTCGCGCCGGCCGAGGTCAGCACCTGGCGCAGCAGTTCGCAGCCGCTCGTGTCGGCCAGCTCCACCGGGCGGTTCAGCCCGAATCCGGGGCAATCCTTTTCCTGATATACTTTTACGCGCGGCAACAGATGTTCAACCGACGCCAATGCCGGCAACGTGCAGCTCAGAGCCAGAGCCGAGGCAAACAGAAACTTTTTCATGATATTTGGATTATGCTGGTTTAGGTTTATTGATTTCGTAGTTTTTGCAGGTTAACCATCCATTGGCCCTTGCGCTTGGTAAACAGCTCGTTGCGGCGCCTGACGTTGCGGTCGCTCAGCGGCGAGCGGGCGCCGGGCAGAGTTGGCCGCAGCTCGGGGTCAATGTCGTTGAGCCTGACGGCGCGGGCCGTCGATAGGGGAGGGTAGCCTAAAATCACCCACATTACCGGTTCCGGCCCGACTTCGATGGCTATCGAGGCCGAAGTCGACCGCCGGGGAATATAGTCGCCACGGTCAACCACCTCGCTAACTGCGGTTTGCTGCAGAATGTCGATTCCTCGCCGCGCGTCGAAGAACGAGCGCGAAAGAGTGTCGGTCAGCAGCTGCGGGCCGAAGCTGCGGTTTGCGGCGTGAGGTGCCATCAGCGCCGTTGCCGCCTCGTAGCGCGCCAGTCCGAGCCCGTCGCCGCAGCAGCCCGCAACCGAAAAGTTGGTGCGCACCAGCAGCGAATCCGCCCGCAGGTCAAAGCGGACGTAGCCGGTGTCGGACGTCTCGAAATACGCGCCCGCCCCGTTGGAGTCAACCACTCCGAAATTGGCCTGCACCCCCATTGGCCGCGGCAGCGAGTCGAGCATCCGCCCGAAGTCGCCGACCGAGCGGCAGCGGCGCAGCGCCTCGCTCATGACCAATCCCTCGCGGTCGCGCAGGCGGGCGGTGTCGGGCGCCAGGTTATACGACGCTGTGTTCATAACCGCGAACCCATGTTCGTTGAACCCACACCACGCCTCCCTTAGCAGCGAATCGCCGCCGTTGAAAAGCGCAACGTAGGCCGCAGTTGAATCCGTGGCCTCCACCTGCTCGATGAAGTTCTGCTCGAAACCCGAGTCGCGGTGCTTCCATAGCAGCGCCCGCCCCGAGCGAGTCAGCTCTCCGCCGATGAGGGCCGACGTGCATGCCCCGACCGGCACAGCCGCCGCTATCAGCGCCGGCAGCGCCAACAGTGCCGCCCTACGAAATTTCGCTGTCATCCTCAATAACGAGGTTATTGATAATGAACTGCTGGCGGTCGGGCGTGTTTTTGCCCATATAGAATGCAAGCAGCGAGCTAACGCCGTCTTCCTTGCTGACGTTAACCTGGTCGAGCCTCATGTCGGGGCCGATAAAGTCGCGGAACTCTTCGGGCGAAATCTCGCCCAAGCCTTTGAATCGCGTAATTTCAGCGTCGCTCTTCAGGCGGTCAATGGCGTCGATGCGCTCCTGGTCGGTGTAGCAGTAATACGTTTCGCAATCATTCTTCGCCCCCTTCTTGGCTCCGCGCTTGGCTCCCTTTTTGGAGCGTACGCGAAAGAGCGGCGTCTGAAGAATGTAGACGTGGCCTTTCTTGACCAGGTCCGGAAAGAATTGCAGAAAAAACGTTAGCAGCAGCAGGCGTATGTGCATGCCGTCAACGTCGGCATCAGTTGCGATGATGACCTTGTTGTAGCGCAGGCCGTCGATGCCGTCCTCGATGTTGAGAGCGGCCTGCAGCAGGTTGAACTCCTCGTTTTCATAAACGACCTTCTGCGTCATGCCGTAGGAGTTCAGCGGCTTGCCTCGCAGCGAGAATACCGCCTGGGTCTTAACGTCGCGAATCTTCGTGATGGAGCCCGATGCCGAGTCGCCCTCGGTAATGAAAATGCAGCTCGAGGCCTTCAGCTCTTCGTCGCCCTTGGGGTCATTGAAGTGAATCTGGCTGTCGCGCAGCTTGGGATTGTGGAGGCTCACCTTCTTTGCGCGCTCTCGGGCCACTTTCGTAACCGACGCCATTGCCTTGCGGTCGCGCTCGCTGGCCTGAATCTTCGCCAGCATGATTTCGGCCGTGTCTTTTTCTTTGTGAAGATAGTTGTCGAGCTCTTTTTTCAGGAAGTCGCCAACGAATTTGGCAACCGTCGGCCCTTCGGGGCCAACGTCGCGCGAGCCGAGCTTGGTTTTGGTCTGCGATTCAAAAACCGGCTCCTCGACCTTGATGCTCACTGCGGCGACCATGCCGTTGCGGATGTCGGCGGGCAGGAAGTCCTTGCCGTAAAACTCCTTGATGGTGCGCCCGACGCTGTCCTTAAAGGCCGCCAGGTGCGTGCCGCCCTGCGTCGTGTGCTGGCCGTTGACAAACGAGTAATACTCTTCGCCATACTGTTCGGCATGGGCAATAACGACCTCAATGTCTTCGCCTTTGAGGTGAATCATCGGATATAGCGCATCGGAGTCCATCTTCTCTTTCAGCAGGTCTGCCAGGCCGTTGCGCGACGAATAGCGTCGTCCGTTATAGATTATCGCCAGGCCGGTGTTGAGAAACGTGTAGTTCTTCAGCAGGGGCATAACGTGGTGGTCCTCGAAGTGGTAGCCGCGGAATATCTCGGCGTCGGGAATAAATTCCACCCGGGTGCCGTTTTGCTCGTCGGGGGTGGCGACTATGCCGGTGTCTGACAGAATGGCGCCTTTGCTGAACGCGATGGTGCGCGACTGGCCCTGCCTGGTGGCCGTTATGATAAAGCTGGTGCTCAGGGCGTTAACCGCCTTGATGCCAACGCCGTTCAAGCCAACGCTCTTTTTGAACGCTTTGGAGTCATATTTGGCGCCGGTGTTCATTTTGCTGGCAACGTCTTCGAGCTTCTCCAGCGGAATGCCGCGGCCGAAGTCGCGCACGCTGACGGTGCCGGTTTCGGTGATGTCGACCGTTATCTGCTTGCCGAAGCCCATCATAAATTCGTCGATGGCATTGTCGAGCACTTCTTTCAGCAAAACGTAGATGCCGTCGTCCGACGCCGAACCGTCGCCGAGCTTGCCGATATACATGCCCGGGCGGCGCCTGATGTGTTCTTTCCAGTCAAGGGTTCTGATGTCGTCGCCTGTATAATTGTCGGGAGCCTGCAATTCCAGGCTTTGGTTATCTTGTTCTTCCATAGCGGCAAATTTAGTGATTTTTGGCGAGAATTTCAAGGAAAAGTTGCTCGTAGGCTTTGCCAACGGTCGCTGCGCTGAATTTTTCCTCAACCGAGCGGCGCAGTTTGTCGGCCGGAATGTTGGCGTTCAGCGCCCATTGGAGGCCGCGGGCAATGTCGGCCGTGTCGTCAAAGGGCGACAGCCAGCCGGTTTCGCCGTGGTCGATGATGTCGGCCTGGCCGCCGCGCAGAAAGCTGACGGGTACGCACCCCGAGGCCTGACCTTCAATCAGGGTGGTTGGCAGGTTTTCATAGCGCGCGGTCGAGAGCATGACTTCGGCGCGCGCACATAGCGCCGCAACTTCGTCGGGGTTGAGCGGCCCCAGGTATTCGTAGGGCAGTCGCAGGTTGTCGAAGGCGTGGGGGTCGCGCAGGTCGCCGAAAAAGGCGACGTGGGCCCCCGATTCGGGGTCGAGGCGGTTCAGGGCATCGATGGCGAGGTCGAGCCCCTTGATGGGGTTGTCGAGGCGGGCGGCGCCGAGAATTATCAGGCCCTTCTCTTTCGGCCCGGTAGTATATTTTTCGAGCGGGAATACGTTTGGGATAACCCGGTAGTCGCGATGGCGGAGCAGCGAGGATTTTTCAGCCATTTCGGCCAGCCAGCGGCTCACGGCAACAAAGGTTATGCCGGGCGTCTGATTGTAGAGTTCCTCTTTCCGCAGCCAAATGCGGTGAGAAAGGTCGCCCGGGCGCTGCAGGCGTTTCCTGATCAGCTGGCAGCGGCCACACTCCAATATGAATCTCATGCAATTCATCGAGTAGTGACAAATGCCTGTCATGTTCCACATGTCGTGCATGACCCAAACCATCGGAATCCCTTCGCGGCCCAGGCGGCTAACCTGGCGCAGCGACATAAAGCCGTGGTTAACCCAGGTCAGAACGGCAATGTCTGGGTGCCAGTCAATAACGGCGTCGACCGGCGCCTTCATGCCGAACGAGCCTGTCGACGCCTTGAACAGGTCCTTGCGGTTAAGGCCGTTGCAGGCAAAAACCTCGAGCCGCTCCGCCAAAAACGATGCCTTGTGCTCGCGTTTGCCCGGCAGGGTGAATGTTTTGATCTCATGGCCGAAGGCTTCCAGGGCGCGAGCCAGCCGTTCGGTAACTATGGCGGCGCCGCCCTGGGTTAAAGAAGTGCTTAAAATCGCTATTTTCATCTTTTGCTAATCAGCGGAATATGTTCAAACTTAGTGATGGCCAGCAGGTAAATCAGCAGCAGCGGGGTGCGTGCCGCCATGTCGAGCCATTGGTTACCGGTGTTGACCGCCTGCCCGATGCCGAAAAGCAGCAGCGCGCCGAAAAAGTAGGCGCCGATGCGGCCAACGGGATAGCGCAGCGGATACTTTGTCTGCCCGACCAGATAGCTCGCAATCATCATAACGCCATAGCAGGCAAACGCCGTCCACGCGCAGCCCATATAGCCGAAGCGCGGAACCAACATAACGTTCAGCGCAATCGTAACCGCCAGGCCGGCGAGCGAGAACCAGGTGCCCCAGATGGTCTTGTCGGTCAGCTTATACCAGACCGAAAGATTATAGAACACGCCGAAAAAAACGTCGCCAATCATCACTATCGGAACCACCTGGAGCCCCGAGCGATACTTCGCGTCGATGAAGTTCTGCAGAACAGGCATGTAGAACATAACCCCCAGGAAAATCACCATTGCGAAGATAACGAAATATTTCATCGCGTCGCTGTAGGCGCCCATGTTGTCGCCTCCCTCTTTGCGGTGTTGGGCAAAGATAAATGGCTCGTAGGCATAGCGGAACGCCTGGGTGAACATCATCATTACCAGCGCGACCTTGCAGCAGGCGCCGTAGATGCCGAGCTGACTCATGGCGTCGGCCTTGTCGGAAACCAGGTAGGGAAGCAGAATCTTGTCGAGGTTCTGGTTCATGTTGCCCGCCAGTCCGAGAATCAGCAGCGGAAAGGAGTAGACGAGCATACGTTTGAGCAGCCCCCAATCCATGGTCCATCGGAAACCGGTCAGTTCGCGCAGCAGCAGCGGAACCATAATGACCGAGGCGAGCAGATTGGCGAAGAAAATGTAGCCCACGCCGATTTCCGGATTGTATATAACCCGGAAAAACAGCAGGTTTAGCCCAATGTTAATGCCTATGCCAACGCATTTTAGAGTGGCAAATTTCAAGGGACGCTTCTTATAGCGCAGGTAGGCGAACGGCATCGACGTAAAGGCGTCGACCGCAACCGTTACGGCCATCATCATCGCGTAGGCCGGATGAGCCTCAACGTCGAGGGCGCGGCTTATCGGCTCCAGAAATGTTGCGACCAACACTATGAAAAGGGTCGACGTCGCAGCCAGCGCTATCAGCGACGAAGAATAGACCTTCATCGGCTCGCGCGTTTCTTTTCCGTTGATGAAGCGGAAAAAACCGGTTTCCATGCCGTAGGTCAGAATGACCAGCAGCAGCGCAACGTAGGCGTAAACGTTAGTGACTACGCCATATTCGCCCGTTAGGAGCATCTTTGTGTAGAGCGGCACAAGCAGCCAGTTCAAAAAGCGCCCGATAATGGAGCTGAGACCATAAACTGCCGTATCTTTGACCAGGGATTTTATATTTGCCATATGAGCGCAAAGTTACGGATTTTCTGCCAATAATTTTATCCGTTTGATTGAAAATGTCAGAAAAATTTCGTATCTTTGCAATTAAACATATCAGAACCCATATGAACGAAAATAATATTCTTTTGCAGCCGTTTGAGCTGCCCCCGTTTTCGAAAATCAGTCACTCCGACTTCCTCCCGGCAATCGAAGCCGCCATCGCCGAGGCGCTTGCCGAAGTTGACTCTATCGCCGAAAACCCCGAGCCGCCAACGTTTGAAAATACCGTCGTGGCGCTCGAAAATGCCGGCCATACGCTCAATCGCGTCCTCGGCGTGTTCTATCCGCTGCTTTCGGCCGATGCCGACGATGAGCTGATGGAAATATCGCTGAAGGCGTCGCCGCTGCTGAGCGACTATTCGTCGAAAATCGGACTTAACCGCCGGCTTTTCGAGCGCGTGAAGGCCGTTTATGAGAGCCGCGCCGACCTGGCGGACCTTACGCCCGCCGACCTGAAGCTGCTCGAGGATTCTTATTTGGGATTCACGCGCAGCGGCGCCAATCTCGCCGGCCCCGACCGCGAGCGTTTCCGCGAAATCAATGCACGGCTCGATGAGCTGACAACCCTTTTCGGCCAGAATGTTAAGCGCGAGCTGGCAACCTACTCGCTGCCGCTCACTGCCGAGCAGGTCGAGGGGCTGCCGCAGTGGCTCCTCGACCAAATGGCCCAGAATGCCCGCGACCGCGGCGCCGCCGAGCCATATGTGCTGACCCTCCAGGCGCCTGAATACATGGCGTTTATGAAGCTCTCGCCTTTTGCAGACCTGCGTCGCCGGCTTTTCATGATGTATAGCGGCCGAAACCTGCGGGGCGAGTTCTCGAATGTCGATATTGTTCGCGAAATCAGTAATCTGCGCCTCGAAAAGGCCCGACTGCTCGGTTACGAAACTTTTGCCGATTTCAAGCTCGACCGAACAATGGCCAAGACTCCCGCCGCCGCGCTCGGTTTGCTCAACGACCTGCGTCGGGCCTATATGCCGGCGCTCCGCCGCGAGCTCGACGAGTTGCGAGATTTTGCCGGCGAGGAAATAACCCCCTGGAACTACGCTTATCACTCCAACCGCCTGCGTCGCGAGCGCTATGATTTCGACCCCGAAACGATGCGCCCCTATTTCGAGCTGAAGGCAGTGACAAACGGCGTTTTCGGTCTGGCCAACCGGCTCTACGGCATATCTTTCGAGCGCGCTGAAGGAATAGGTGTTTATCACCCCGACGTTGAGGTCTACCGCGTCAGCGACGCCGACGGTTCTCCCCTCGGGTTGCTCTACACCGATTTCTTCCCCCGCGCGGGCCGAAAGAGCCCCGGCGCCTGGATGACCGACTTCCGCGAGGCCGATGGCTCGACGCGCCCCCAGGTCAACATAGTAATGAATTTCACCAAGCCGTCGGCCGACCGTCCTTCGCTGCTGTCGCCCGGCGAGGTAACGACGTTTCTCCATGAGTTCGGCCATGCGCTCCACTCGCTGCTGACCCGCGCGACTTACTCTTCCCAGGCCGGTACCAACGTTGACCGCGATTTCGTTGAACTTCCGTCGCAATTCAACGAAAACTTCTTCTTCTCCAAGGAGTTCCTCAGCGGTTTCGCGCGCCACTATCAGACCGGCGAGCCGCTTCCCGACGAGCTTTTTGACCGCATGATTGCTTCGCGCCGCTTCGGTGCGGCCTATGCCTGCGTTCGCCAGCTCAACTTCGGATTCCTCGATTTCGGCTTCCATGTCGTTAAGGAGCCGATAGCTGATATTGAAGCCGTTGAGCGCAACGCCATCGCCCCGGTCGAAATCTTCCCCTATGTTCCCGAAACGCTCATCGCAACGTCGTTCGGCCATATCTTCGCCGGAGGCTATGCCGCGGGCTATTATTCCTATAAGTGGGCCGAGGTGCTCGACGCCGATGCGTTCGACTACTTCGAGCAAAACGGAATCTTCAACCGCGAACTTGCCGACTCTTTCCGCCGCAACATTCTCGAGCGCGGCGGCTCAGCCCCGGCCGGCGAGCTATACTCTGCCTTCCGCGGCCGGCCCGCAACGGTCGATGCGCTGTTGCGGCGCGACGGGCTGATAGACTAAGTGATCCATCATCTGACCCAAAAACGGACGCTCGCCCGCTTTCTTGAAGCCCATCGCTTCATAAAGCCGCCGGGCGTCCTCGCTTTCTTGCGCACACAGCAGCCCCGGCGTTAACTCTGACGGCGCCCGCCTGATTGCGGCCTCGATCAGTGCGCGGGCCGCACCCATGCGCCGAAACTCCGGAAACACCGCCAGGCTGTCGAGATACCACTCGCCCGCGACCGTTTCATCGGTCAGATTCGTTATCTCGTGGCCCATAACGGTGCGATACTCATTAATAAACGCTTTTCGCAACTCATCGAGCAGCCCGCCGTTATATGCAACGATAATTCCCGCAACTTCTCCCGAGGGCGTAACCGCCTTCAGAGCGTTTCGGTAACTATATTGCGAGTCAGGCCTTCCGGCCAGCGCCGTGAAAATCCGGCTCCACGGCTCATCGGGCTCATACTCCTCATGGAGAGCCATCATAACCGCGCGGGCAATCGCCTCGCGGTCCTCCTCTTTGCATTCTTCAATCGTAATCATGCCGCAAATTTACAAAAAACTCCCCTCTTCTGCAATTAGCAATTAGTAATTAGTAATTAGCAATTCGCCTTTGTCCGTTCCTGAAAAAGGTTGACTCGGTTTTGTATATTTACTGATATAGGTTTACTCTATTTCTGGTGTCGGTTGACTAACCGGGCATTATCCCTGGGTGGAGTTGACTGAGGGCGTA
>JAAVDE010000043.1 GCA_014801955.1 Bacteroides sp.
AAAAACCATGCTGGATAATATTTGAACTTCCAACAGACATAATTGCTCCATTGGCAACTAATGTGTTAGGTTCCATATCATCTTGTTCTAAAGAGATAGTGCTCACCGTCGGTCTGGTTTCCAAACCTTTGTCAAACACGATTTGAATGTCAATTGAAGAGTCTGCAGTAACTATGGAAGCTGTTCGTTCATAATGACCTTCGCTAAGTTCTGTACGATCCACGGCGACTTTGATAATAGAGCTATTCTGTCCTACGATTGTACCTCTTGGCGGGTCAAAAGAGATCTCGGTCGCATCACATTGAATCGAGTAGGTGATTAATTGATTCGAAGTATTCTTCAAAATCAATTCAACAACACCGTTGCGATTGCCGAGATCCAGTATTGTCGTATTAGGAGAAAGTTTGCAGTCTGCTTTTTCAGGATTTAAAGAAATATTTGCAGGTGTGGTTTTTCCAGCATGAACCACAACTTCACACATAGTAGTTTCATAGCCAAGTCGCTTATATGTAAGTTGTATTGTACCCGGAATAACCTCTTGAAATGAAAAATGACCATGAGAGTCTGTTAAAGAAGTTCCGTTGTGAGGCGAAATGACCTCGCAGCTCTCAATTACTTTTTTAGATACTCCATCAATTACGGTTCCCTCGATTTGACCGACTATAGATACATAATCCTCAGTAGCGCAACCACACAGAGAGGACATTAATAAAATACTTAATATAGCAGATATATAATGCTTCATAATGATTTTTAGAACTTATATGACATACAAATTCCCATATCGGATTCTGTAGAGATATATGGAATAACCGATAAGAATTTGTTGGATGGTTTGTTATAGCGGATTTTTCCTTTTGCAACAATTGCATCTACAATATTGTAAACATAAAGCGCTACAGCTCCAGCAATGAATCCATTCCTCACATTTTTTGACGTATTTGCATGATTATTATAAAATTGAATTGCGTTAGGGTCAAAATTAGACATTGCCTTGCTCATATAGGCAGAGCGTTGATTTTCAAAAATTACTATTGATGTTACTAAGGCAGCTTCAGCAGCGAGAATTATGGCACCTTTAACATATTGTTTTTTATACATCTGTCCCCATCCTGGTATACATATTGAACGCCATAGTCCTCTTGCTCCGTATGATGTCGTATACTCAACAGGATCATACTGAACATGTAAAGGATTATTAGCAACTTCATATAGGGTAGTCATTTCAATATGGTTACTATTTTTTATCCAATAGCGATCAACAGCCCTGAACGAAATTGAAACATTTTCATATGTAAAATTATATTGATATGACGACTCGTGTTCCTCACCAGCCTCACCATTACGCAAGCTGGCAAGCACTCTTTCAATCTGATGACCCGTAACCGACACTCCGGCAGACCTCATCAAATTTGTCACTAACATCAAATCTGAATCTTTCTGCGCATCACTTAATGTTAAGCCACTACCTTCTGAAATCATAAAGGTATAACTATCATTGCTTTTCGGCGGAAAGTCACCAGTGACCCACGGTGGAACTTCCTTTCGGTTTGATTGCGCAGTTACATTCCAATATGAAACAAGGCAAAAAAATAAGCAAAGAAAATATCGCATTAGTTTTTTTGTTTTTGCCTCCTGATTCCCTGAGTTGGCGGTTGGGTATGGGTATAAGAAAAGAGGGGAATTCATCGCACCTCTATCATAGTTACACCAGGCTCGCCAAAGCCTACACGCTGAATGATATTTCTGAGGGTAGAATAAACTGCCCCTCTGTATTGCGTATGCTGATATGCGACCACAACGGCCGCAGTGCAAGTACGACAATGCAGAAAGAGCGTCTAATCTCACTCTGTCTCAGCGTGTTGTTGAATTGGCGATTCGATGTAACTGAGAAAGAAAGTTTGACACTTTTCTTACTCTACGGAATTTCTCCTCCGTTTGAGTATCGCAAAGATAAACTTTTATTTTTGATTAGACGCTCTCGTTTGCATTTTTTAACAGTTTATTTTTTATTGTTGTTTTCTTCGCGAAGTTAGTGAGTTCGGGGGAGTTGTGCAAGGGGCGACGAGGGGCGGCGAGGCGTTTTTTTCGAAAAGGGGGTTTTAGCGGCGGTTTTTTCGGCGTTAGGGAGGTGTTTTGGCGATTTAGGGGCCGCGGGAGCGCGCCGGGGTTTGGATGTTTGGGCTTTTTTCTGTTATCTTTGCAGTGAAAATTTATTGTACTATGGAGCAGTTGAGCATATTTGATGTTATTTGCGTGGCCTATAGGTCGCGGTTTCTGTTTCGAACGGATGCGGAGTATCGCGAGGTTTGGGGCGCATCGTTTGAAACGGTGGCCGGCAAGCGCGATTCGTCGCGCGACATGGGCGTGTATTACAGCATATTGAACCGCGAGGTGGCGCAGTCGATTGACCGTCAGCTGGATGACCTGATTGAGGACTACGTCATTGCGTCGGAGGTTTATCTGGCGCTCGACTGGGGCGACAGGAATCAGATGGCGTCGCGCAAGAAGTTCTGTCGCATGCTGTTTCGGCTGGCGGCAACGGCGGGGAAGCCTTTGGCGACCGATGAGTTGCTGAGGTTCAAGTCAAGGGAGGCCGACGAGGAGTTGCTCAGGGTGTTTTGTCCCGAGGGACCGGCCAATGCGCCGATGGCGATTATCTGTTTCGTCGTTCTGTTTGCTTTCGATATTGTTCGCCCCTGGAGCGGCGATAATTCCAGGGCGCGCGACGTTCGCAACGAGGAGACCCTGGGGCTGCTGAGGCGTTTGCGCGAGTTGATTCAGCTGTTGCGGAGCGATATGCCGCGACTCGGGTCAACGGAGAAGCCGCTGGTTTTCAATGAGTGGTGTGAGATAATAGATAATTACCTGAACGATTCGGAGCGGCTGGCGGAGTGCGCGCCGCTGATGATGCTGACGTCGCTGCTCGACGTTGCGCGCGGCTGCCGGTCGCTGGTCGATTCGGAGCAGCAGCGCATTGAGGGCGAAAGATTTTTTGGCCTCTATATGAATGGCATTTGGGTTGACGATGCCGACCGTGGGGAGAACCGTTTTTGGATTTTTCCTGACAATTGCCTGGGGGCTATGTGTTTTAGCCGCAACGGGGTTGGATGGGAAATGGGCTTTTATGATTTCCGCGTTAAGGAGTCGATCAGCCCGGCCTATTATGATTCATTTATTTTGCTGACTCCACGCGGCAATCTGAACTACACGCTTGCGCCCCAAAAGTTTATGTCGGACGAGCAGATGGCCTCAGGGAGCTACGAGCGGGTGGTCGACGAGACTTCGGGCGAGCTTGTCAGGGTCAATCTTTTTGATGACCCGTTGCGCTTTCCGCAGTGGCTTAACTGGCACTCATGGCAGAGGCTCAGCACCGATGAGCCGCTTTATATAGAGTTTCGGGCGGTGTTGGCCGAGATTTATGATCCGCAGAGCCCACATTCGGTCATTTTCCGCAACATTACCCACGAACTGACCGACTGCATCAATAATTTAGTTGGTCGCGACAATAAGTATCTCTACGTTTTCGACTGGCAGCCGAAGCGCTTTCTGATTCGCGAGAAGAGCCCGGAAGTGTTTGCCTACGAAGGCGACTGCAAGCACTATGCAACGAGGCAGGCACTATTTGAGCTGCCGGTATCGAAGGCGAATCCTCTCTATGCGATTCCTATTAACATGAAACGGCCGCCACGGGCCGACGCGGAACTGGAAAAGCTCGCCAACGTTATGACCGACGCCGACAACATTGCCGAGGCCTACGTCATGCACTCGGCCGACCTGCAACATCCGCGCCTGGTTCTTCCAACCTATGGGGCAACGATATCACTCGACCCGGAAACGCTTGCGGCCCTCGGCATAGTAAAAATTTGCGGCGGATTGGGAATTTATGCGTAAATTTGCGCATAAATTTGCATATGAATAACCCGTTTGACTACAGGCCCGATGAGGCTTGCAACGTGGCTTTCAGCGAATTGGTCGCGCGGCTGGAAAACGAAAACGACGGTCTGCGCGCGGAACTGGAGGCCGGCAAGATGCTGGGCGTGCTGATTGCCGAGGATGGCAACGGCGCGCGCCATCGGCTATATGCCTTTTCGGGGCAGCTGGGTAGCGGCGGGTTTCACCATGAGGGATTCGTCGAGCCGGCGTTTGACTACCTGGACCCAAACGGCTATTTCAAGACTCACGAGGCCCGGATTTCCGCGCTCAACGCCGAGATTGACCGCCTTGAGTGTGGCGACTATGCGGCAATCTGCCGCGAGTTCGAGAGCGCCGAGGCGCGGTTAAACGGCGAGCTGGCCGACGCCAAGGAGCGGTTCACCCTGTCGAAACAAGCCAGGGACGACCGGCGCCGGTCTGAAAGCTGCTCGGCGGACGAATTGGCGGCGATGGTGCGCCAAAGCCAATTTGAAAAAGCGGAGCTCCGCCGCCTGAAAAAGCGGCTCGAGGCCGAACTCGAGCCGTTTGCCGCCAGGCAAGCGGCGGCTCAGGCCCGGCTGGAAGCAATGAAGAATCAGCGCCGCCGCGAGTCGGAAGCCTTGCAGCAGTGGCTGTTTTCGAACTTCAGGCTGCTCAACGCTCGCGGCGAGAGCAAAAGCCTGAGCGAGATTTTTGGCGACACGCCCCTGAAGATTCCGCCGTCGGGCGCGGGCGAATGTTGCGCCCCAAAGCTCCTGCAGGCGGCCTATCGCCGCGGGCTGAAACCGCTGGCAATTGCCGAATACTGGTATGGCCGGCCAAAGGGAGGAGAGGTGCGCATGCATGGCCGCCACTATCCGGCCTGCCGAGGCAAGTGCGGTCCCGTGCTCGGCTGGATGCTCGGCGGACTCGAAGTAGAGCCGCCGCTCGGCGGCGAGTTCGCCCCGGAAGCTGCCCGCGAGCCGGAGATTATCTATGAAAACGAATGGTTCTGCGTGGTCAACAAGCCGGGCGGAATGCTGTCGGTGCCGGGCAAGGGAGCATCCCTCTCCGTTGAGCAATGGCTGACCGAGAGGTATGGCCCGGGGCGCTACGTTCGTATGGCCCATCGCCTGGACCAGGACACGTCGGGCCTGCTCATCGCCGCGCTCGACCCTACGTCGTATAAACTGCTGCAATCGCTGTTTGCCACCCGTCGGGTCAGCAAAACCTACGTTGCCGACCTCGAAGGCCGCTATGACCCGGCCACCATGCCGCCGCGGGGGCGCATCAGCCTGGCCCTCTCGGCCGACTGGCTCGACCGCCCGCGCCAGCGCGTTGACCCCGACGGAGGCAAAGAGGCCGTGACCGACTATGAGTTCACGTCTACCGACCTCCGAGGCCACACCCGCGTAATCTTCCACCCCCTGACCGGGCGCACCCACCAGCTGCGCCTCCACGCGGCCTCCCCCCTGGGGCTCGGAATGCCCATCGTCGGCGACCGGCTCTATGGCTCCGCCGCAAACGGCCCCGCTGACCGGCAGCTCCACCTTCATGCACAAAAAATCGAATTCACCTTCCCAACCGATGGGCAACACTACTGCTTTGAGTGCCCTGCGCCCTTCTAACCAATCAAACAACCGCATCAATGGATAAAAACAACGCTAAAGGCCATCTGGCCATGCTCGGTGCCAATATAATGTGGGGACTCATGTCGCCGGTGGCCAAAATGGTGTTCGCCGCCGGGGTCGTATGCCCGGCAATCGTGATAGACTTCCGCGTTGCGGGCGCCGCATTGCTCTTTTGGATAACCTCGCTCTTTACCCGCGAAGAACACGTTCCGCTCCCCGACATCCTGCGGCTGCTCGGCGCCGGCATGCTCGGCGTGCTCCTCAACCAGGGCTGCTTCATTGTCGGCGTCAGCCTGACCTCGCCCGGCGAAGCATCGCTTGTAACAACAACGATGCCCATGTGGGTCATGCTCCTTGCCTGGCTCATCCTTCGCGAACCCATAACACTCAAAAAAGCCGGCGGCATACTGCTCGGCGCAACCGGCGCCATCATCCTCATCATCGGAGGCGGAAGCATTGCCGCGCGCGGCGCCAACCCCGCGCTGGGCGACTTCATTGTGCTGTGTGCCCAGCTCAGCTACGCCCTCTACCTAACGCTATATCGCAACTTCATCAAGAAATACAGCCTCGTGACGCTAATGAAATGGATGTTCCTCGCCGCAGCCGCCGTTGCCCTGCCCGGCAGCCTCCCCTGGCTCCGCACAACCGCCTGGACCGCCATCAGCGTGCCCGAATGGCTCGGCATAGCCTACATCGTTATCTGCGCCACCTACCTCGCCTACATCGGCATCATGATTGGCCAGAAAAACCTGCGACCAACGCTCGTTGGCATGTATAACTACGTCCAGCCCATCGTTGCCACCATAGTCGGCATCACCCTCGGCCTCGACACCTTCACCCCGCTCAAAGCCCTCGCCGTAGTCCTCATCTTCTCCGGCGTCTGGCTCGTCACCATCTCCCGCTCCCGTAGCCAGGAACTCACCGAACAAACCCAACCAAACCACCAAAATGAAAAACATTCTTAGCATTTTACTTTTCTTCATCTCGCTTCTCACAACATCCTGTTCTACCGACGAACCAAACGGATTGGAGATTCAGCCGGATAAAAACTATCCGGACCCAGAGGAAATAACAACTGTTTCCCTTTATAAAAACACAAACCAAAACCTTGATGGCATTTACATCGATATAAACGATAAATTCGCATCAACTAATGGTTGGCTTTTCGTTTCACTCGGTGAAATGAACGGTTTAGGAAACATTACATCTATCCCTCAAACCGGATGGAGCGAGAGTATCAGTGTCAAAAAAGGCTATGGTTACGTTGCCTATAATATTACTCGACCTTCAGGATTTTACCGTATGTTTGTCAGCAACAGCGCTTCAGATGAAATGGGAACAATCACAGGCTTTCAAATAAAATACCAAAAACCATTTTACGGCTCCGATGAATCAATTACCGTAGATCAGACAAAGTTTGATTTATGTAACGGAGGTGGCGAACATATTGTAGCCATAACTAATAAAACAATCATCCCTTATAT
>JAAVDE010000044.1 GCA_014801955.1 Bacteroides sp.
AAAGCCGCAGGCAACTACAAGATGGAACACCGCCGTATTGACGGCTACAACATCAGTATCGAGAACCCCAAAGGCAGTGTGCGCCGTGGCAAGGACGCTGACGGCAAAGAGTGGCAAACCGAGATGCACAATGACTATGGTTATATCCGTGGCACCGAGGGCGTGGATGGCGATCATATTGACGTGTTCCTTTCGGACACTCCCGACGAAGGAGACGTGTTTGTCATAGACCAGCGCAATGAGGACGGCTCGTTTGATGAACACAAGGTAATGTACGGCTTCCCCTCCGAAGAAGCCGCACGCGAGGCGTACCTTTCCAATTACGAGCAAGGCTGGACCGGCCTCGGCGCCATCACGCACGTCAGCAAAGAAGAGTTCCACAAGTGGATTGCGTCAAGCCATCGCAAGACTAAGCCATTTGCGGACTACAAGAGTGTGAAAAGTGAAACTCTTATTGATGACTTTGGCGAAAAGATTTCCGGCGCCCGTAAGGATATGCTGGGAACAATAGCCAAAACTGTTGAGAACACAACGGTTCAGGCTCTGATAGAGCTTCCACTGAACAAAGTATTCAAACGCCCGAATCTACAAAAGCTGGTCGCCGAGGGTGTTATCGGCGAAGACGAGGCCGTTCTCGCCGAAGCAGTTATGCAGAGCATGATCTTCAGCAATAAAAAGCCGGCTGCTTCCAGACGTGCCTCCCGAAAACAGGAAATCTCCGACTGGGCCACGAATACGCACAAAGGCATTGTGTTTCTGGGAGAAATACTCAGTGGCGATGAAGAGCGCAGAGATAAAGCATTGGCCAAGCACAGGCAAGAGCTGACAGAACGTGTTGAGCGGGCTAACGATCATATTCGCAAAATGCGCCTATGGAATCCGGGCCAGACCTTCATGGATGTTACGGAACTGCCCGATGAGTTGGAAATAATGAGAAAGGTTCTTGAGGGAATCAATTACCGTGTCGGCGATAAGATTAATCTGCCGCTATCAAAGATTGAGCCTTCGAGTACATATCAATCGTTCATTGTCGGCAGTGCCGGCAAACAAGGTTCCTTTTGGTTCAACCGCTCGCATAGAAGTTTGGAAGAGGCTATTGATACTATGATATTTGCCGCCAAACTCTCGCGTGGCGATATGGATATTGAACTGCCGGAGGATTTGTACCTGACAAAAGGTGTTGGTAACCCTCATAAGGTTGCTACAGGAAACTTTGAGGTTCGATACCTCGGTGGCAGAAATGGGCTGTCCGTAATCAGCAAAGTGTTTGCCGATGAAAATACCGCCAGGAAATTCGCAGAGGAGAAGCAGGGCCAGGTGTACACCGAAACGCGCTATAACGGTGAATTTGATAGTTACTCGCTTTCCATTAAGAATCCCCTGACGGGCAATAGACATATGGTGGGCAATACTTTCAACTCGCGTGAAGAAGTCGATGCGTGGTACGAAGAACATAGAGAGGAGGTTAATCGCTTGAGCCTTGAGGCCATCAATAATGAGATGGGAGTCAAAAGCCAGACGCGAGAACACTTCTATGTTACCTCCTCCTGGGATAGAGGTGCTCATCGCGTACGTTATAGCGTAGTCGAAGATGACCGAAAGAATCCCTGGCCAATTGTCAAGGATTTCCAGACTCAGAAGGAAGCGGAAACATGGCTGAAAGAGAACCTGTCGCGGCTTGAAGCCGAACGCAAGGCCAAACACGAGGCAGAGCGTAACGTCGTCTACTTTGAAAATGCCGCAGGCATTCGTCAGGGTAAGGACTGGCGCGGTGGCCGGGATGCTACCCCGGAATTATATAGCGAGACCTTCGGATTCCGCGGGGTACAGTTTGGCAATTGGACTAACAATGCCGACCGTCAGGCTGCATTGAACGAAGCTTATGACGCGTTCATGGATCTGGCATCAGTGCTTGGTCTGACGCCTAAAGCCATGTCGCTGGATGGTGAGCTGGGGCTGGCGTTCGGCGCCCGCGGCAGCGGTCGGGCCTCCGCCCACTACGAGCCGGCGCAGGTGGTAATTAATCTGACAAAAACTCGCGGCGCAGGCGCCCTGGCCCATGAATGGTGGCATGCGGTAGATAATTTCCTGTCGAGGCGTGGCGGCATAGCTATGGGCTACGTTAGCCACGGCAATGCTGCCGACAAGCTGGCGCCCGGAGTTGCAGACTCACTGAATCAACTTATGTCGGCACTTAACAAGTCAGCTTACGCAAAACGCAGCATAGCCAAAGGCGATTACTGGGGCAGAGGCACGGAGTTGATGGCAAGACTATTTGAAACCTGGGTTGCCGGTCGCCTTAAGCAGCAGGGTGCGCACGTTCCATTTCTCGTGGCTCCGCCAAGTCTGAAAGCTTTGAACAGTTACCAGCAGCTGAATTATTTATCATACAAAGCAAACGAAATTCGCCAAGCTGCGCTTGAGAAGCGGGAACCGGCACCTGAATCGTTCGATAAATTCAAAGAACGCCCGGAATCGCTCAATGGTTATCCCTACCCTACTATTGAAGAGGTCAGCGCGTTTGATCCCTTGGTGGGGCAATTCGTAACTGCTTTGGCCGACCGCGAACATGAAACCGGCAGCATCGCCATGGAGCGCGGCGGCCGCTATAAACGCAACCGATTGTCAACGACTACCGGCATGTCGCTCTTCGACTGGGCAGATGCCAGGGAGGCTACTAAGCTTCAGACCGAAGACGATGCACTGGCCAAAGTCGCTGAGTCGGCCAATACGGCTATAGATGAATATGCTGAAGCATACCGACGCTATCTGACTGAGTCCGCACAACTCGAATCGGAATTATCAAAACATGCAGAAGCAGATGAAGCCCGCACTGAGCTGGAGCAACGACTTAGCTACGAAGAAGCAGCCGTATTGGAAGCCCGGCAGCAGCTGGAAGATTCTCTGCGCGACTACTATGCTCTTAACAATACCCCGGAAGATGCTGAACGTATAGCCCGGCAGATGGTGGCCAGAACGGAAACCGAAGTGGCCATCATGCAAAATCGCCGGGGGCTGCTTCATGATCTGCTGAATCCGGCGCCCGCGACAGAGCAACTCCTATCGAGGCCGGCAAACGAAAGCAAGGCTGCCGTCAGAACAGCCGGCGGCTTCATAAGCTATGACGCTGTCGGTCATCTGCCCGACGGCAAGCAAGGTGAATTTGCATACGTTGAGCGCATGTTCAGCCGAAGCGGAGAGTTTGACTTCACCGGCGGCAACCGCGTTGAATCTCGCGCCGACGTCGCATATCTGTTCAGGAGCCTGGCCGATTACTCTATCGAGCATGTTTTCGGCGCTTTGGTAAAAGACGGTAAAGTAAAGGTTATCCATATCGGCATGGGTGGCCCCACCGCTTCGTTTGCATATCTGGGTGCATTGCGGGCGGCCTACGATGCTTTCGGCGCCGACAAAGTTTATTTGGTCCATAACCATCCGTCGGGTAATCTCAGAGCGAGTAGACCGGATGAACTGCTTATTGAGCGACTCAACAACGGATTTAGGGACGCGGACATAGAAGTTGAGGGTATTATTATCGACACTACTTCGGGGCGCTTTTTGCGATTCGGAGGGGAGGGAAGCGCCGCTGAGGAGAATCTGCCTTCCGACATTGTCGGCAACGAACAGGCCATTGAAGTGTTGCGCTTTGACCGGCAGCCACAGAAAGCCCACAATCGGGAAATGCCTCAAATATCTTCGTCGGCAAAGGTGGTTGAATTTATCAACCAGCATCGAAGCGGCAACGGAGGGGCCAGCTACATCATACTCGCCAACGACCTTAAAGTGGTTGCACATTTCCATACCGACAGCAAGCCCGGCGACCTCAAGGGCTTAGAACAGGAACTGGTCAGCTCCGGACTGAAATACGGCGGTTCCGCAGTTATCCTCTACGGCAAGCACGGCCTGAGCAATGAACAAATCCGCGCTCTCGGCAACAACATCAAGGCGAGCAGCCTGGACGGTATCAGGCTGATGGACGTTGTCAACCTATCCGGCTCAAACTGGCTGAGTGCTCAGGACGAAGGCATTCTCAATGAACCAAGCAGCGAGTATGGGATATCGTCAGAGAGCGACATTCGCTTCCGCGAGGTTAAGGATGATGCCGTACTGTCGGAGTTTGCCGAAGGTAAGACCGTTAAGGCCTACCGCACCATGCAGGTTATCGACGGCAAACTCTACTCTCCTATGGCTACAAAGGTAGGTGGCAAGACAACCCCCGAAATAAAACTCGGTGTGCCGGAACAGGCCGAGGAACACCCCGAAATAATCAAGGGTACTAAGATTGGCCGTGATGGTTTGGAACAAGGTTATGTAGTCATTGACAAGGGGCTCGGTAAAGGTACGCTCACCGTTGCCTACAATCCCTATGTACATACTTCGCGCACCGTTCTCAACGACCAATTCTCATCCGCCTACATTCGCCCCAACCTGGTAATAGTAGAAGTTGAGGTGCCTGAGAGCGAACTGACGAGTGGCTATCGTGCGAACATGGCCAAGGACACCGTCGGAGAAATCTCATGGCATAGCGGCAGTGTCAGCGGACAGCTGGCCGAACTTGGCAAACCTCGCAGGGTGATTCTCACTCGCTACGACCGTCCTGTGCGTATCATGCCTTTCCGTGAGGTTGCGACCATGATAGCAGAACAACTCGACGGCACCGACATTGCTATTCCTTACAATGTTGTACAGCCTCAACTGCGAACAGAATTGGAACGCCTCGGAGTTGCAATTAGTGAGAAAGCTACCGGCACCGTTACAGATGAAGCTGACTTTGGCAAGGCTGAATATATCACCGACCAGGAGATAGAGCGCATCAACGCACGACAGCAGGAGATGGCACAGACCACGGCAGAAGCAAAGAGCAGCCACGCAGAGCAGTTGTCGAAGAAGTTCAACACTCCTGTGCGCATCATTACCGATGTCAATGAGCTGCCTGCCTCGTTGAGAAATAAGAAAGGGGCGTTTGATGTCAAGAGCGGGGAGGTAATCGTTGTGATTCCCAATAATCAGAACGTGGAAGACGTTGCAGAGACCATATTCCATGAGGTTGTTGCTCACAAAGGTCTGCGAGAATTGATTGGAGAGGAAAACTATGATGCCTTCTGTGATGAAGTGTATAACCACCTCAAGGAAGATTTGAAGCAGCAGGTGGATGAAGAAACTACCCGCCGCTTCATGAACGAGCCGGGCAAAGGGTATGAGCACCACCGCCGCGTTTCGGTTGATGAGTTATTCGGACGCATGAGCGAAAAGGGCTTTGAAGATTTCTCAAAGGCTGAGCGTAGCATTTGGGCAAAACTCAAAGCCAAAGTTTTAGAGGCAATCAATAAATTCCTCGGTGCGTTGAAACTCCCGAAGTGGGTAAAACTCGGCGACAACGAGTTGCGCTATATTCTATGGCGCAGCCATGAGCGACTCCGCACCAAAGGTGACTACATCGACATGGCCCGCGATGCCGCCAAACGCGAGGAGCTTGGTCTGAGACAAAATGAAGCGATGCGAGAACAGATAGTAAATTCCTTCGAGAATCCGACTATCGGTGGGCATCTTTCAATGGACTCGAATCGAATCTTTAACGAGGAATTACAACGGTATCAGAACGGTCAAATGAAACCTAATGAGATTCTTCATCTTGGCAATCCACAAGGCATAATGCGAGCTTTTCTACCAAACATACCTATTGTTATGCGTCAACGCGTCGTAACAAAAGGCTCTCAAAAAAAGCATGAGGTAGAGGTGCATGCAATTAAAAATATGCCCTATCATCTATCAACTCCGATATTCATTTTCCAACGTAGCGAAGACACCATTGGAGTCCTAACTGATATGACAGACCGTAATGGTAAAAACGTATGCGTGGCAATTGAAATTGAACGCAAAATGCAACATGGCAACGAATATCTTGAAGTCAACGACATTCGTTCTTTCCATGGAAGAGATTTCAAAAATATCGTTGAGCCAATTGTCAACAATGGAACGCTGAGATGGGTTGACAAAGTAAAAGGACTGGCTTATCTCTCCTCAGCTTCACAACCGGTTCAGCAGGAAATAGACAAGCAAATCCTTTATGATGCTGCAAAGATAGTAAATTCTTTCGAGAATCCGACTATCGTTGAGGAAGAAAGTTACGAATATCGTTTCCGTGATGGTGAGACCAGCGACATCTGGAAGGACCAGAGCTTAGGTTTAGAGGAACGCATTACCAATGCCGCCGTAAGACTTAGCAATAATCAGAGTGGCGACCTCACACTGCGCAATGATGCAATGCGGGCAATCGGCGGGGATCTGACCTCACTGCGAAAGGCTATGGCCGCGCAGAAGAAGTTCGACCAATCTACCGTGAAGCGCGTTGCTGATTTGGCGCGCATTCTCATGCAGCATGGCTACCTGTCAGGCATGACCTCCGGCGAGGTGCAGAGACTCATATCGGCCATTAAGAACTCTGTCGGCCACAATGACACTAAGAATAATGTTCAGAAGATTATGGACATCATGGTCAATAATCAACTGCGCAACGGCGAGAGCTCACTTCGCCAACTCCTTGCCATCCGCGGCAGCAAGGTTGATGCCCGCGGCGTGGAGGTGCAGGGAATGCTCGATGTGGACGGACAGCGCACAATGGAGGTTGTGAAGAAAGCTATGTCGCTATCGGAAGATGACATCACCGACCGCATAGCAGAATCCCTCAATCGCATGAGTGACCCCGACAACACCATAGCAGACCAAGCCGCCTTAGAGTATGCCGGACTTCATATGGCTCTCGACTATGTTCAGAATATCGCGAACAGCAAAGCCGAGGAGAAGGCCCTACGCGATAGCCTTAAAACCGCAAAGGAAGAAAAGGATGCCGGACGCATGGCCAATGATGCCTACAATCAGTTTGTAGAAGCCACTGAGGATGCTATTCGTAAGAATAAGATTGAACGAGCCGAGGCGTACTTCAATCTTGTAGGCAGACTATCAGATTCCCTGCGAGGGAGCATCGAGAACGCCAAAGCCTTCCGCGAGGCAGAGAAAGCGCGTATCAACGAGATACACCACAACGCCAACTCCGACATGGAAGGCAGGGCGACCAACGAGCATCACAGAGACGATTGGAAAGACAAAGTTATAAACAACGGAGTTTTCCAATTTCTGTTTGCTCCTCTTGGGACCTTCGACCAGATAATGCGCGTGTTCGGCAACAAGAGTGCCAACGGCGAGGGTTATCTGTGGAACCGCTTTATGCGCGGTTGGGTAGATTGCCGAAACAAAGAGTTGGAGGGCGTCAAAGAGAAGTTTGCAAGACTTGATGAGAAATCCGCAGAACTGTTCGGCCATGGCAAGACCTGGGGCGACATTATCCGCTTGGAGAGTAAACTGCCAAAGGCAACCGTTTCATTTTGGGACGGTGGAGAGATGCGCGACCACGAACTGACACAGGGCAATCTTCTCTACATCTACATGGTCGACAAAATGACTGACGGACGCATGAAATTACGCCGCATGGGTATCACCGAAGATGATATAACCGACGTCGAAAACTTCCTCGATCCACGCTTCAAGGCACTCGGCGATTGGCTGCAAGATGAATTTCTTGTAGAGACCCGCAACGAGTATAACGAAACCCATAAGCGGATGTTTGGTGCATCAATGGCCGCCATTGAGAACTACTTTCCCCTAAAGATTCTGGCAAACGCCCGAATTGACAAAGAGGAGGATGTCAATCAGCAGAATCAGCCGGAGGGTATAACCACCAAGACCGGCAGTATCATCAAACGCCGTGTGAACAATCTTGCCCTTGATATTACGGGGGCCGATGCGTTGAGTGTCATTCTTGACCACATTACCCAAATGGAGCATTGGAGCGCATATGCCGAGTGGAACAGGGACTTGAACACCCTGCGCACCTACAAGCGATTCCGCAACCAAGTAATCAATATGACCACCGTATATGGCGGCGGCAGAAAGTTGTGGGAGAACTTCAATGACCTGTGTCTTATGGCGGCAGGAGAATACCGTCCGCCGATTGCCAAACTCGACAAGAGTGCAGTCAATCTTGCCAAAGGTGTAACCGCAGCAAAAGTCAGCTTCCGAATGTTTACCGCTTTGAAGCAGTTGCTTTCAGCGCCGGCATACATCCCCGAAGTCAGCGTGAGAGCCATCGCCAAGAGCATTGCCAATCCATACGGAGATTTCAAGTGGTGTTTGGAAAACATGCCGATATTCAGAGAGCGCTGGCACTCGCGCATAAGCGGTGACCCCAGACTATTGAAATCAGACATGGATTGGAAGATGTGGCGCAGCCGCATAATGGAAATATCCTCACGCATTGGTATGACCCCCAATGCCTTTGTTGATGCCGTAACCGTCAGCATCGGAGCAAGAGCCATGTACGAAACCCGACTGAAGCAATATATCAAAGAGGGCTACCCGGCAGATGCCGCAGAAAAGAGAGCGAAGCAGGACGCGACCATCCTGTTCAATCAAACACAGCAGTCGTCAGAATCGCCATTCCTCTCCACAATGCAGGTAGACCGTTCGTGGCTGAGTGTACTATATACCGTGTTCCGCAACTCCGCAATGTCGTACACCCGCCAAGAGTATGACGCAATGCGAAACCTCAAGCGCAACCTCACCGCCGAGCAAAGAGCAAAGAGCGTCGAGTTTATGACGAAGCAGATACTGCGCGATTGGGATATAGACCCCGACTATGCCACGGATGCAGAACAGCGCAAAGCGAATGATGCCGCAAGAAACCGCTTCCGCAGACAAATCAAGAAAGACGTACTCCGCATAGCGACATTCGGATTCATCCTCGAAGCCCTATGGAACCTCGGACCATATCTGCCTTACATCTTCCTCGGCAATGAAGATGATGAGAAAGACAAGATGTGGGATGACGCAATGACCCATGCCTACTTCGGAAGTATCGAGGGACTGACCGGCGGCGATGTAATGAGCGGCTTTGGCAATATGGCAGCAAGTGGAGAATGGAGTTGGAACCAACTCACAAAGGATATGCCGTTGGCAAGCGACATCAACACCATCGCCAATAAGTTTATCGGTGGTAAAAATGCCGAGGCCGTCAATGACATCCTCAACCTCCTGGTGCAAGCCGGCGTCGGCATGAACCCGCAAAGCCTAACTGATGCCGCCATAGCTATTTCCGATGCTTGCGGCGATGACCCGGCACTGAGCCATGAGGCCGCAATCTTCGTGATGCGAGTGCTCCAAGTACCGCAGAGCCAACTCGACAAACTCTACTTTGACGAGATAGATTTGAGTGGTGAGGAGGCGAGCAAGTTGACGCCCGAGCAATTGGCCTCACGCTATGCTGAATACAGAGTGAAGCGAGGAACTCCCCTTGCTCCTTGGTCCTGGGACGATGAGGAACGTCTTGATAAATATGAGAAGTTGGCTAAGGATAGGATGAAAGAACGATTGGACCGTCACGGCGAAGCTTCAGTTCTTGAAGCATACGCAGATTTTGAGGTCCGATATAAGGCTATCTCAGAAAAGGCTAAAGAGGCGAAGGCATTAATGACAACAGATTATGCCGCCGCTGCTCAAGCACTCGCAGCCCTACAACAAGACCCCGACTTCTTGATCTATCAGCGGTTTGGAAGCCTTGACAAGCAACTCGGACGCATCGCCAAAATGTGGTTAACTGCCAAATCGCCTGAAGAGGCGAAGCTTATAGCAGAAACCATTCCAGATTATAGAGCGGGTATGGTGAAAGTGTTACAGGCAGAGACCGCTGAGGTGCAGCAATTGGCAATGGCAGAACTGTCAATCTTGATGAATGGTTTCTACAACAAATATCAATCCATGCAGCAAGAGCCTATGCAAGTCAATAGATAAAGTTAAGAATGTGTCGGTGGTGACTATCTTTGCAACGCCACCGACACTAATTTTCTTTTTATATGGCCATCAAACTAAATAGACTGAGTAAAGTAAAACCTGCGAGCGTAGAGGAAATGAATAGCATTGCCTGGGCTCGGAAGCAGGGAGATGATATGCGCCGGGCGACTGACGTTCTGCTGCAGGCGCAAACGTTGTATGCCAACATGTATCGTTTTCGTCGTGAACGAGAACGGAACAAACGCTATAACTATGGTGACCAGTGGAGCGACATTGTGTGTGTCAACGGTCAGAAAATGACCGAGGAGCAATATATAATGAAGCAGGGTAATATTCCGTTGAAGAATAACCTCATACGCAGGCTGGTCCGAAATGTTATCGGCGTGTATCGTAGCCAGGCAACGGAACCGACCTGCTATGCCCGCGACCGGGCTGAGCAGAAGCTGGCAGAAACGATGTCAATAGTGCTGCAATACAACATGCAGCTGAACCGCATGACCGAGCTATATGCCCGAACAATGGAAGAGTTCTTGATTTCAGGCATGATTGTTCACAGGAAATGGTTTGGACGGCTCAACGATAAGGAGGACTGTTGGACCGAATATGTTCAGCCCAACAATTTCTTTATTGACAATAACATGCGCGATTTTCGCGCGTGGGACTGCTCGTGTGTCGGCGAGATTCATGACGTCAGCTTTGAGGATGTTTGTCGCGAATTTGCCAAATCGCCGACAGACTATGCCAAGCTGGCCCAAATCTATAAAGCCGCACGCGACAAAGCGGTTCTGACTCAGGCATGGGAGCAGTTTGGCTATGCAAAATCGCCGGAAATGGATTTTCTGGTACCGCGCGATGAGAGCAGATGCAGGGTGATTGAGGTATGGAGAAAAGAAACCAAACCTCGATACTGGTGTCACGACTACAATGACGGCGACGTTTTCAAGATTGACCTTGAAGATTACTCCGAGATGGTCATTGGAGAAAACACTCGTCGCGTCATGCAAGGCCTGGCGGACGGGATGCCGCGAGAAGAAATTCCTCTGATTCATGCGGAATGGTTTATCGACTCTTATTGGTATTATTACTATCTCACTCCGTTTGGCGACATCCTCAGCGAGGGAGAAACACCCTACGAACATAAGAGCCACCCCTATGTTTTCAAAGCCTACCCGTTTATTGATGGCGAGATACATTCATTTGTCAGCGATGTTATAGACCAGCAACGCTACACCAACCGTCTGATAACTTTGTATGACTGGATAATGCGTGCCTCGGCAAAGGGCGTGCTAATGATTCCGTCAGATTGCATTCCCGAACACATGTCGCCGGAGGACTTCGCCGATATGTGGAGCCGCCATGATGGCGTTATCGTCTATACTCCCTCCCAAAAACACCGCGAACTGCCCAAGCAGATTCAGGCAAATTCAACGAATATCGGCATCAATGAGCTGTTGAATCTACAACTTAAATTCTTTGAGGATATAAGCGGAGTTAACGGCGCTCTGCAAGGGAAGCCGGGATATTCGGGAATGTCGGCTGCCCTGTATAATCAGCAAACACAGAACGCGACAACCTCATTGCTCGATCTTCTGGATTCGTTCAGTGAGTTCGTCCTCGATGCAGCATATAAGGACGTTAAAAATATCCAGCAATTCTACGACCAAAAGCGTGTATTCAATATTGCCGGTCGTACTGGCACACAAGTTGAATACGACCCTGCAAAGATTCGTGACGTGGAGTTCGACCTTTCCATAGTTCCGAGCACAGCTACGCCCGCCTATCGCGCCATGGCCAATGAATGCCTCATGCAGTTTTGGGAAAAACAGGCAATTTCGCTTGAACAGCTCCTCCAGGTGGGCAATTTCCCCTTTGCCGACGAATTGCTGCAATCCATTCAATCGCAGAAAGAGCAACTTGCTGCTGGACAGGTGCCCGAGGGAATATCACCTCAACTTATGGAGCAGGCTCGCCAGGATGCGAATATGGACAGTGTCAACCAATTGTATGCAGCAATGCGCGCTGCCTAACGCTTAGAACGAAGCTGCCGAAATTATTCGCGGCGCATGTTTCATCCGATTTCTGCCGCGGGCCACAACCTGCGGCAGATCCATTTCATAGTAGCAAATATGCAGACCGATTGCGCGGGTCATCAGCAAGTCATCGTGAGTGCCCTGCTTGGCGCCAAACGAGCCGTTTGGCTTCCGCTCATAGTTCAGATACTCATCAATGCAGCGCTTATCACGCTCAACATATAGCCCTTCGCGAATAACTTTTACCAGCGTTGATATAATCATGGGCTTGGTCGCAACATTGGTGTGGAATCCATAGCGGACCGGCAACCCTTGGATAATTGCATCCTCGGATTGTCGGCGGGCATATAAATTGGGGTATATACCTTTTATCTGATTCAGAATGGCCGCTGACTGGTCGCCGTCAACGTTGCGCTCTTTGTCGTGCGTTTCGAGAGTGTTACTTTCAATAACGAGCAACGAATTATCGTAGAAAGCTGCAATTTGCGCTGCTTTCCAGGCCAGCAGGTCCATATCAATGTGCCCATACCACTGAGCAACGACCGATGGCTTTCCTCCATCCATCATCAGCAATCTATCGAAAACAGCAATCACCGACCAGTCAGCTTTATTTGAGCGCCCGCCAACATCGACCACAGTGAGATAGCGATTTATTACCACTTCTTTGTCGGCAGGATTAATCGGGTCAGGAAGATTCCAGACCCACAACAATCCCTGCGCATCAGCCTTAAACCGTAAATCTTGCAAGGCGTCCCGGCCTTCATCGCCACGCGCATAAACATCGCCTATGTAGCGAGGGGGAGCCTTGGTGGCGTGTCGCAGTTCTTCAACACAATATTTATCAAACACCGAAGATCCGGAGTTCACAAATGCTTCTATGTCGTCAGACGGATACTCGGACGCCATCGAACCATGGTCATGATATTTCGCACGTTCTGCTATATACCAATTGATTCCTTCTAATGTCGCTCCTATTTTCCAGAGCCACCACAAGTATTTACCGCATTCTTCGCGGTCCGACGCCGTCGCATTGTTCCGATGATTATCAATCAGCCATTTCGCGAACCTGCGCCGAGCCTCTTCGCTGTCAAATGGCAATTGATATAATTCTATGTCAAACCAGGCAACGAAGAGAGGCTCAAACTGCGATTTTACTGCCGGGTCCTTAGCCGCCACATATTCATTATGAAAGAAATTGCCAACACCATTAGCGGTGCTCTCATAGACAATCATGGTATATGGTCGATAAAGTACACCAGAGCAAGCAGAGCGCACCATATCCTCGGGCCTGTTTCCTTCTGTTGCCTTCCACAGGCCAACCTCAGACAGATGCACCAGCGCATAGTCGCCGCCGCGACACGAGTCAGGCGACTCCGCCGAGCCAATTGATATGGTGGCGTTGCGCTGAGGCACAAGTTGCGTCAACGATGAACCGGCCACGCCGACCAGCTTATCTTCCTTTTCCGAATAAGCCTCGCCGACTTCATGGAGCATCGAAAGAGGATAGGCGGTAATCATCTTCTTGAACATCGCTTTGATTTTACGGGCGCCTTCATTATAGTTAGATATAATAAGCGAGTTCAGGCCGGTTCGGTGAATGAGCTGCAACCAAGCCATATATAGCTGTGAGGTTGTTGAGCCGCCCCATTGGCGCGCCTTTAAGAGGATTATTCGTATAGGCTTACCATCGAGACGCATCCGTTCGAGGGCTGCAACGAACTTACGTTGCGGAAACGACAGTTTGAACAAGCAGTCGGGCTGACCGACTTCCTTATTTTTGATATAGACGAAGGTTGCGGCCCAGAACGGAAAATCATGCAGCGACCGCAATCTGACGAATCTGTCAATAACAGCCTCGCGATGTTCGGACGTCGGCTCTGTTACGCCCATAACGCCACGCAGAAAGCCATCTACCCCCTTAAACTTAACCAGGCCTCGAATAAATTCATTATCTGCCATTGCCACCGGCAGCCATTGCTTCCGAAGGGGGAAATCAGGAATAGTAACGACCACTCGCTCACCGACAGAGCCCTCGCCGGTGATTGGATTAAACCTGGCAAAGAGCAGGTTGCGCCGACGATTATTTTCGGCTAAGATATTAGAAACTGTAGTTTCCTTTTCCATTATCATACCAGCCATTACGAATTTTGAACAATCTCTCCAAGGCCGATGACACCTCCATATAGAACTTAGGAGCGGGAGAATGTACGACAGCACAGACCAACCGATTCAGAGCCCAATCCGGGTGTTTGGCCTTGAGCGCCATAACCCGGTTGTATATCTCAATAAACATTTCCCGTTTAGTCGGACGCATGGTTTCTAACACCGGTTTTCCTCGCATTATTAACGACACAACAGCTGCCGCCCGCTCTTCAGATACCCAAAAACGAGGCGACGGTGAATTAACAATCTTTTCTCCGATGTCATTCAGTATAACGTAATCCACCGCATTTATTTGTTCCTTATAAGCCTTTAACAAGGCAGCATTGCGCTCCTGAGTAAAGGCCAAGATGCTTCCAAAAGATTTCATTATAGGGCAACGCTGCGTAAGTTCACAGCAAAGTTATGCAAAGCGAGTCAAAAGATAAAGACGTTATGTCGATTAACACGCTTAACTTTGCCACAGATATTAACCCCCAAGTAACATCAACGCAGAATTATGGCTGAGGAAAAGCAAGTTAAGAGCAAACGCGACCTTTTTGGCGAACGTCTCAAAAAGAAATATCCCGACAAGGAGTATGCCGATGATGAGGCCTTATTCGGCCAAATCAATGATGATTATGATGAATATGATAACAAATTATCCGGCTATGAGGAGCGCGAGAGCAAGTTGACAAATATGTTGTCGCACGACCCGCATAGCGCACAATTCATCACCGACATGGCCCGAGGCAAGGACCCTTGGACATCACTCATTAGTCGCATTGGCATTGATGGCGTAAAAGAAATGCTTGAGGACCCGACCAAGATGGACGAGTATTCCGCAAGCAATAAAGAATACATTGACCGCATGGCCAAGCAAAAGGGCCTTGAGGAAGAGTGGGAGAAGAACATGAAATCGACACTTGCGATGCTCGAACAAAAGCAGCAGGAGCTCGGTCTCACCGACGAACAAATCGATGCAGCCGCAGACTGGATTAACGAAGTTACCAATGATGCAGTAATCGGCATTATCAAACCCGACACCATCGACATGGCTCTCAAGGCCATTAATCATGATGCCGACATCGCCGAGGCACGAGAACAGGGCGAGATTGCTGGCAAGAACACCAAAGCCGAAGCGAAACTCAGGAAGCCTCAGCGGACCGATGGCATTCCTACCCTGGCCGGAGCCAACAATGCTCCCGCACCGGCGCGTAGCGGCGGTTCAATCTTTGATGTTGCCGCAGGCGCAAGATAAATGGACGAACACATCCAATTCGTTGAGCGGCCACTAACCCCCTCGCCCGGGTCTACAGGTTTGGCATCCCAACTACCAGGCTGCGCCGTAACGGTCGGCAATCTTGCCTCAGCCACCGGCGGTATCATGCCGGGCAACATAGTATCAACAGACAAATAGACATAACCACATAAAATAATCAACTATGGCAGAAGAATCCGTAACCGTAGGTTCGGGAGCACCTATTTCCACTTCGCCCGGCTCAGCCGGCGTAAGCTCGCAAGCTCCCGGTGTTGCCACTACCGTCAGCGCTGTTGCATCAGCAACGGAGGGCATTGGTCCCGGCCACTTGGTAGAATCCGACATCGACGACCAGCTCTTTGTCTTTCAGAGTGAAGACACGGCGCTGATGTCGCTTATGCTCAAGGCCAAGAAAGTAACTGTTACCAGCCCTGAAGTAGAGCACTTCATGATTGACGAACAGCGCAGCACACTAACGACCGACGCAGCTGTTGCAGCCAGCAACAAGGCGCAGTTCGTGCTCCCGCTCGTTGCAAGTGACCAGAACATTCCTCGTGATTTCCATACCCTTCTCATTCCTGATGTTGACGGCTATGGGCCCGACGGCAAAACAACCACGCCCGGCAAAGGCCTCATGCTCTTCGTTACGGGGCGCGAAGCCTCATCTGACAATCCGATTGTTCGTGCGGTTAACGGTCCTAAAGCCAACGCAACCGACGCGTTCTGCACGACTCCCGCCATTCCCGCAGGTAGCAAGGTCAAACTCCTTGCCAATGCAATGTATGAGACTCAGAAAGAGGTAGACCCCGACCTCATCGTTCCGCGTCCTTCCATCGTATATCTGCAGAAGCGCGGCATGAATCAGGTTGTTTCTGACTACTTCGATGCTCAGAAGAAGCACATTCCGTTCACTCAGAGCCTCATCGCCGAGCAAGCAATCCTTAACTTCAAGCGCGCCGGCAACCGCACGCTCTGGGCAGGTCAGAAAGGCAAGTTCCCCGTTAAAGTACCCAAACTCGGTGAGCAGATGATTTACTTCACGGAAGGTATTCGCTGGCAGTTCAAACGCGAGCTGCAACATGGCGGCAAATGGACCTTCGAAAAGCTCATCGCTCTTGCCAAGATGTACTTCACCGGCGAGGACGTTCCCAAAACCGCACTGCTTCTTGCCGGCAAGAATCTTCTCGAAGAACTCCAGTGCATCGACTTCAGCAAGCATCCCGAAGTTCAGATTTCAGTTAAGACGAACAAAATCGGCTGGGAGGTCACTAATATCCACACCGTGTTCGGCGACATTGAAATCAAACGCGAACCTACCCTTGACACCCTCGGCTGGTCTAACTCCGGCGCCCTCATCGGCGAAGACCGACTCGTACACTATATGTATTCACAGCAGCATGAGTTCAAAGACCGCGTTGATGGCGAGGAAGCCACCCGCAAAGGCATTATTGTTTGGGATGGCCTCGCTTTGAAGGGAGCTTGTCACGTTTGGATCGACGGAGAAGGAGAAAAGGCCAACGCCGGCGCTGTTACCTACGCCATTTGGGACAGCGAAGAAGCACCCGAAGACGATGAACTCGTCGAAGGCCGCGTTTACCTGCTCACCATTGACTGCCCCGGCATCAATTCCGCCGCACAGAACGGCCAGACGTGGCAGTATAAAGGCGCGACCAAAGGATGGGCTGAATTTAGTGGTGAAATCTTTGCAGATTAACACTCTACGAACATATCGGACAAATGTGGCGGAGGGCGGCCAACGCCTTGCCGCCACATTTTTTAACAGCAACATAACAACACCTAAAACTATATCACAATGGAAAAGATAACCTATGGCGTTCCGGGACTCGTTGACTGGATAGCAGAGATTAAAGCCGGCGCAGCCACCCTTAGGGTTCATTTTTCGGGTGGCGCTCTGACAACCTACGGCGTAACACCGGCCGAGTACACAACCGCAAACCCGTTCATTCAGAAAGTAATCGAACAAAGTTCAGAATTCAAAAACGGTCGCATCATCACCCTGCGCAGAACCGAAATCCCCGACAGTAACAAGCCCGTGAAACCGGCAAAGCGTAAATTGCAAGCTGCAACTCAGAGTCCGACACTTCAGCCCGACGCTGAACAACCGACTCCCGACGCTGCTTCATCGCAACCGGCCACTGAACATGAGACTGCTGCGACCAACGAAGAGCCGATCGATAATTTCGAAACCACGGCTGCCACTGATGGGTTCACTGCAGTTGAGGTAAGCTGCTTGCAGGATGCTCATGCATACCTTCAGGAGAAGTTTAACTTGGCTTCCTACAAGGTCCGTTCCTATGAAGCAGCGCAGCGAGCTGCCGCCGAACACGGCGTTCGATTTACTGGCGCCAAATTCGACACGCTCAACAGCAACGATGAACCAAACAACGAGGAGATGACCGACTCGGAAGAATAAACCCTCATTGACGCTATGGTATTCAGCATTCACGACGTTATGCGCGACGTGCGCATTTGTCTTGACCAAAACATGACCAACGAGCAGCTGCTGCTGACGGGAGACATTGAAACTCTTGCTCTCGACGATATTATCAGGAGCAAGATTATTGATGCAGTTGTCAGAGTTCACTGCAACGCTCCAACATATTTGTTGGAGGAAGGCCACAATTTCGGCGACGCCATATTTTGGAATGACCTCGAAAGCGGGTGGGTATTATTGCCGAACGACTTTATGCGACTAATCGAGTTTGAAATGAGCGATTGGGAGCGTGCGGTGTTCACGGCCATTAGCCCTACGGACCCGGCATACGCACTCCAGCGTCAGCGCGTTAAGGCACTGCGCGGCACAGCCCAAAAGCCTGTATGCGCATTGTCGTCACGTCCCGAAGGCAAAGTTCTTGAATTTTACTCGTGCAAAAGCGAGTCGGCCTACGTTAGTCGCGCTCAATACCTCCCCTACCCGACTATTGACGAAAACGAGGGGATTGACATCTGCCAACGGTGCTACACTGCCGTAGTCTATACCATAGCGTCATTAGTATTAATCACTTTGGGCGAGTCCGAAAAAGCTTCGGCACTGGCCGAATTATCCAAATCAGCTTTACAATGAGTTCCATACCCACTAAAAAGATAGATGGCGACGTTGCCGTTGTACGCAATGTTTCTACCGGCGGAGATGCGAATATCCAGGGAAACGCACGCATAGGCCATGACTTAGTCGTTGAAGGATGGCTCGAAGCGAAAAACATTAAGAGCGTAAACAAAGGACTGTTTGCGACGGTCAAGAACCTCCGCGAAACTTACCCACAGCCACACGACGGCTGGTTCGCCGGCGTGTCGGCCACTGAAAAAGAGATTGCCGACCTCGGACTGACCGTTCAGCAGGGAAAGGCCCTGTACCGAATGTATGTCGGCGCAGGTGGCGACTGGGTATGCGAACCGATTAATAAGCTCTACGAGATTGTTGTGGATAACACACAAGTCAATAATCTCCAGGAGGAATTTGACAAGGTAAGTTCGGAAGTAAATACCCTAAAAGGAAAAGTTGATAATCAGGACACCGAGATAAAGAATCTCAAGGTTCAACAAACCACTATCGGCAACAGCGTTAATCAAATCAGCAAAGACGTTGACAGCCTGGGTGCATCCATCGTGACGCTTTCCGATAAGATTGCGAAGCCGGGGGGTATTGCTCCGCTGGACGAGGAGGGGCTGGTGCCGGCTGAGTATTTGCCGGAAGCTGAGTCGGAGCATGTTGAGTTTGACGGCTTTTTGGATATAGCGCCGGCCGGGTTCGAAATGTCGTCAGTGTCGTCAGGGACTATATACTTTGTGCGGCCAACGGCCTCGTTCGTTTGTCGCAGCTCCTTTGGCAAATTCCACAAATGGTGGCTCGGCGTCGGGCAATATGGCACGCTGAATGAAAACGGTATCACGCCGGCCCCCGGCAAACTTTACGTTGACAGGCAGGATAACCTGATTTACCGATGGGATGGCGAAACGCTCGTTCCGATGGGTTCGGCACTGACTCTGGGCGAAACCGACGACTCCGCATATCCGGGCAACAAGGGCAAGCAGCTGCGCGAAGATGTTGACGCCATAAAGAAGTCCCTCGACGACAAGACCTCCACTGCCGAGCTCCAAAGCGTGGAGCAGGCCGCCAAGCTGCGCGATGACGGTTCGGGCGTCGTTCCTTTCAATGGCTTCTACGAAAAGACCACGGCTGATGGCTTTCTTAACGTCATGCCGGAATCGGGCGTGTGGTGGAACGCCGACATCGGCTCGTTCCTGTTCATGTCGTCGCCGTTCGGGTTCACCGCTGAGGACTACACTGCCGACGGCAAGCCGCGCACTGACCGTCTGTTCCGCTTCGGCAACAGCCTCTACCACATCGCCAACGGCAAGCTGAAAGAGCTCGGCGGGTCAGCCGACGGCAACTGCCTGAACGTAACAGTCGAGCTCCCCAAGCAGAGCTCCCTGAATCCCTATTATGATCTTGAGTCGGCCATCGCACGCATCTTCGACGCAGGCCGAACCAAGCTCGGCCTCCAGATCACGTTTGCTACCACTGCAAAATCGTGGAGGGAATATCAATACATCGGCGCTACCCTTGACCAATCCGACTTTCTCAACGAATCCAACTGGATAGACAGGACCGGTGTGTCCGCCGGCAAGGAGCCCGTAATCAACATCAACGACTTGTGCGGCAACCCTACGGCAGCGGAATTCTACTCGTTTGAGTCGGCCATTGACGCTCTTGCCAAACTCGAAAATGACACCAAGGTGCTCTACCGCAAGGACGGCATGATTATCACTTACCGCATCTCCGACTCCGCCTGGGAAAAATTGCAGCTCGTTCAGAAGGTCACTGACTTCAGAGTGCGCGCCGCGTGGGTGGATAGAGGCGGCAGCTCCAATGCCGTAGAAACCAAAGACAAGCCTGCCGCCGGCGGCAAGGACGCATTCTCTACGGGCGGAGCTTATGCAGCGTTGCCGGCGCAGCACCAGGTTACTCAGGAAGAAGGCACCGTCAGCATTCAGTTCATGAATGCCGCCGGCGAACCCGTTATGGAGCCGATCACCTTTTTGGCCGCAACGGGTGGTGGCGGCGATGTCAGCGGCACCGTGGTTACCATCAAATTCGAGAAATCGCCGCTGTTCGGTGCCCTGGGCTCTGAAATCTCCACGAAGGCGGCCATCAGGTCGATTACAATGGCCGGTGCCAATGAGGTCGATAACGCCATTGCCACGCTGGAGCTCATTGACCGCGACACGAACCTGACGGTGTGGTCCGAGAACGTCAATAAGCCCTCGTCAGCTTCAATGGATGACTACTCGTTCCCGATTGACTTCACGTCGTTCCTGGCAGAGGCCGGTCAGAGGCGATTCACGCTGAGGGCCACGGACGAAGCCGGCTACTCCACTACCAAGTTCATTACTGTCACCGCCGAAGATATTACCGTTTCTGTCGCCGAAGTGCAGGTCCTGAACGTGCGCGACGATGCCATGATAACCACCGGCATGGAGCGCGCCACGGTCGACCTGTTCAAATTTGCGAACAACCAGAGCGACAAAGGTATCGAAGCCGTCGTTGATATTCTGCTCAACGGCAGTTGGCAAGAATTGCATCGGAGCATCGTTACCGACAGTTTCACCAAATCCGTGTCGTTCAGTCCCGCCGGCCTGGGCCTGACGCATGGTGCATATCCAATCCGCATCTCCGGCACCTCGCGCAATTCCGGCGTTACGGGCAATACCGTCTATTCCGCCATCATGGTCGTTGACCCCGAAGCAATAACGCCCATCGTTGCCATACGCTATGACAGCCGGTCCGGCGGCATGGTCAAGCTCTACGAATCCGTTTCGTTCGATATTGCCGTTTATAATCCCCTCGGCAATAATACCATCATCAATACCAAGGCGAATGACTCGCTCATCTCTCAGCTTCTTTGTGACAACTCCCACACATATAACGTCACCAAACAGATTCAGGGTTTTGCCGACGGCGAGCTCATCAATATTTACGCCAAGGTGGTCAGCGCCACAGACCTTCGTGATTTCCGTTCCTACGAAGTGCCGGTAAAGGTCAGCGGCTCCGTCATTGACGCTGCCCTGAAGGACGGCGCGCTTTACTCATTCGATTTCTCATCGCGCACAAACTCCGAGGCCGACCACTCCATTGCCGATGGCGACTATGCCATGACCCTCAACGGCGCCAACTATACCTCCAACGGCTTCGTCAACTATCTCGGTCAGAACTGCCTGCGTATAGCCGAGAATGTTACCGGCTCATTGAACCATATGCCGTTTGCCGCCGCGTCACTTGAAGCGGCCGGTATGGCCTGGCAATGTCAGTTCGCCACCAACAATATCAAGGACCCCGACTCCAAGCTGCTCGAATGTTACGACCCCACCTCCGGCGCCGGCTTCTACATCAAAGGCAACAAGGTCGGTATCTACTGTCGCAACGGCAATCAGCCCCTGGAGGAGCGCTCCTTCAAGTGTGGCGAACAGATTACTGTCGGGTTCGTCGTTGAGCCGTCGAATACCTATGTGGAACGTGCCGGCGTAAAATACTCGGCTCTGCGCATGTATCTCAACGGCGAACTTGTTGCGCACATCGGCTACATACCCGGTCGCGGCGACCTCTTTAACGGCAAGAACATCACCGTCAACGGTACCAGCGGTGACCTCTATCTGTATTACATGCTCGCCTATCAGTCGCACTACGAATGGGCCCAGGCATTCAAGAATCACCTTGTCAAACTCCAGAACACTGATGCGATGATCGAGGAGTTCAACAAAGAGGACGTTCTGGTGTCGCAGACGGCCGAGGGTGTGACGGCCATGCGCCCGTCGGCCGCCGCTCTCTGGGCCCGCGGCATTCCCTACGTTGTGTTGGTTGCCGACGACGACACTTTCAATACGTTCGACAGTGGCACCTCCACCTCGGACAATTTTGAGATGACGGTCTTCTACTATGACCCTGTGCGGCCCTGGCGTTCATTCAAGGCCACGAACTGCCGCATACGCCGTCAGGGCACAACTTCGGCAAAGCGCTGCAAAAAAAATGTCCGCATCTATCTCTCCAAGGCCTCTGAGATTATTCCGCTGTTTCCCGACTACACGAATGACGATGCACTGCTGACCTACGCTCTCTTTGCCAAGAAGAAAATCCGCGTAGGCGAGAAAACAATAGCTATCGATCTCACTACCATCAAAATCGACTACTCCGATGCCGGCGGCGCTAATGACTGCGGCGTCTGCGACATGATGAACGTGACCTATCGCGCCCTTGGTAACGATTACATGACCCCGGCGCAGCGATTCTTCAACGGCACGCAGGATATTGACGACATTCACCTCGAAGGCCTCGAGCTCAATCACTCGACGGCCAACCATCCGATTGCCGTGTTCCGATCCACTTCCGATACGCTGCAGAACGTCTACTTCGAGGCCAAAGGCAACTGGAAAGAAGACAAAGGCGAGCAGACTGCCCTGGGGTTCAAAGACACTCCAGGCTATAACCTCGGTTGTATCAACTACCAGGATGATAGCTTTACTGAATATTATGGCCTGCCCAATGAGACGCTTGACCAGACCGAGACCAGATTCCGGGCCGATAAAACAGTTGACACCTCAAAGCTATACCTGCTCTCGCAATACTGCGGTAATCGGTATCGCTTCCTGAAATATGTTGACGGAGCATGGACTGTAATGGCCGGCAGCATGAAGCAGACTGGGGGCAAAGGAACTAATACCTGGAAAGTCGACGGCTACGTTCTCAACCCCATCACGGGCTTCGAGCTGCTGACCTACCAGGAACTTGACTGGTGGCGTGGTGTGGATGCCCTCGACACCATGATGCAGACAGGGTCAGGCAAAATCTCGTCCTGGGTGCAGAAGCTCATAGACAAAGGTATGGTTACTGCCGATGTCGTTCCCCTATGGACTTACTATTTTGAGTGCATGGTCGATAACGATGATCTTGCCATTGCTTACGCTACCGGCAAGAAAGTACCGTTCGAGCTGTACCGTATGCTCCGCTACTGCGACAGCATTGACCCCGACAAACACCCCGACACTTTCGCCGCAAATGCCCGTCAGAACTTCTTCAAGTACCTTAACGTGCGCTCGAAGATGGTGTACTATGCCGCCACGGACTACAACTCGCTCTATGACCAGCAAGCCAAGAACACGCAGCCGATGTTCTTCCTCGAAGACGGCTGCTCGGTAGTCAACGGCGTTTACTATAACGCATTCGGCGAAGAAGACACCGCTGCCGACGTTGCCGGCCCGACAGTTGAACCGCCCGCCCGCATGCTACCGGTGCGCATGTACCTGAACAAAGTATATGACGCCGACGGCGCCAACGGCAAGGATAATGACGGCGGCTGCACCGGCGACCCCGAATGTGACCCCGGCAAGCCTACCGACGAGGAAACCGGTTATGCCAACCCATATGCCGGCTGGAACTCCATCCTTTGGGTTGTGCTCCGGCAGGTTCAGGAATACATCGTTGACGACGCCGGCAATAAAACAGACCTGCGCACCGTAGTGGCCGCCATGCGCTCGGTCGAAGCTGTTGTCGACGGCCGCAACATGAAACCGTTCTCGCCGGAGGGCGCCATGTATTTCTTCATGGAAAAACGCCTGATGATATGGCCGAAGATGGTATCGAGCTACGATGGCATCCGTAAATACGTGCAATACACCGCCACCTCCGACACCATCTATTTCTACGCGCTGCAGGGTCTCGGCCTGACATCGCTCCCCGATTTTATTGAAAAACGCTGGCGCATCCGTGACGGCTACTATCAAACCGGCGCCTTCTTCTCCGGCTACATCTCGGCGCGCATCGCATGCCTGGCCGGCGCGAAAATCCGCTTTACCGCCGGCAAAACCGGCTACTACGGTATCGGCAACGACAACACGGCCGCCGTTACTGAATCCGTTTACCTCGAGGCAGGCCAGTCGCATGAGTTCACCAACTTCTCGCATCAGACCGGCGCGCTGATCTACATCTACCAGGCCGACCGCATGAGTGCTCTCGACCTCAGCGAAATCTCCCTCGGCTCCTCCAATGGCGAGGTGGACTTTACCGTCATGACGCTCGTTGTGTCGCTCATGCTCGGCTCGGCTACCCACACCGAACAACCTACCGGCTATCAGCCCATGACGTCGGCCAAACTTGGCAATCTGCCCTTCCTCGAAACCCTCGACATCCGGCGCACCGGTCTCAAGAGCATCGACACCTCAGGCTGCCCGCGCCTGCGCAAGCTCGACGCTTCCGACTCAGCCGTTGAAACATTCACCGTGGCCCGGACATCGCCCATCAACGACATCGCCATGCCCGACACCCTGACCGAAATCACTCTGGCCGGCCTGCCTAATCTGACCTACATCGGACTGAACGCACCCTCGGGCCTGCGCGTCCCCGCGCTCCCCAAGGTGCAGAAACTCCGCATGGAAACCTCACCCAATCTCAACGTAAGGCGCCTACTTAAAGACGCGCTCGAATGTCAGGAACAGACCCCGGTTCTATCCTCGCTGCGTATCAGCGGCATGCCCTTAAAGGGTGATGCTTCCGAGCTGCAGGCCGTTGTTGCCCGCGGAGTCGCCGGCCTGGACTCCGATGGCAACCGCTGTGCGCGGCCCGTTGTCAATGCCGACTATCAACTCACCCGAATACTCGACACCTCCGAAATCTCCCGCCTCGAGAACGCCATCGACGGCCTCACTCTGACAACCGTCGTCGAAGCCTTCACCGACGCCATCGACCAAGTCAACGGCGAATACTACTCGGGAACACCCGAAGTCACCACCGTTACTCTCGACAACATCGCCGACCACCTCCTCTACTACAACGGCGAAACCGCCGCGCAGGCCCTGGCGCGCCAGCTCGAAGCCGACCGCGACATTCACCAGCTGATAAACCTTTAATCACCCCAACCTCCATATGGCATCCAACGAACAAAGCGTCACGCTCCTGCGCATAAACAAAAGAGCGCAAGTCGAAGCCCTCAACGCCCTCGGATTCAACCTCGCCGACGACGCCCGGGCCTCGCAATTCCCCGAACTCGTCAAGTGGGCCGCCGGCCTGCTTGACGTCACCGTCGCCGCCAACCGAAAGAGCGACAACCGCAAATTCTTCTTCACCGTCGACGAATGGCAATCCCTGTCCTATACCGAACAAAACCTCTTCCTGCTGCGCGGCGTCCGCGTCCGCGCCTGCGGCCAGTCATTCATCATTGCCCCCGACAACCTGACCAACCTCGCCTGGGGTGCTAATTTAACTATTCCTACTCATCACGACTGTGCAGGCAAGAAAGACCTATACAGATTCTACGATGCTTTGGCAGAAACGCAACTAATCGCAGAGTTTCTCGACGGCAAGTCAGGCAACGGGGTTACCGGTGCTCCGGCAGCTGATGCAGCCCTCGGTTATAAAGCATATTCACTCGCCGATGGCCTCAACGACGATTCGCAATGGTGTCTGCCGACCATGGCCCACCTGGCAATAATGTTCAGATACCGTAACGAAATTGAAGCAGTCCTGTCATCCATCTGGTCTTCGGCAAGTAAGTTTTTAAACGCTGAGTATTGGTCGTGCTGTCAAAATACTTACGCATGGGTTAATATTCAAGGGTTTGACGTCGGTGGACAATCGTACTCTGCCAGTCCTTCATCTAAAGCCAATGTACGTCCAATTTCACTCAACTAACTATTCAAAACCATGTCAGATATTAGCAACACTATTCAAGAAGCACAGCTGATGAAACAAAATCGTGCCGACCTTATTACCGTTCTCAACCAGGTAGGCTTTCCTCAAGTAAATGGTCAAACCCCATTATCGGAGGTGGCAAAATATATGCAATGGGCCGGTGGCCTCCTTGATGTTCGTTTAGCAACATTCTCTAAATCCACGCTGCAACACCGCTACTGGAGCTACGATGAATGGATGGGCACCTCGGCCCAAGTCCGTTCCATGTATATTCAGATGGGAGTGGTTCTGCGGGCAGAGGGCCAGGAGTTCATTATCGCCAAGCAGAATGCCACATCCGACTCCGGGACATCATCAATAGCCTGGGGGCCCGGCACCAACAATATCCGTGGACTGACATACTTTAGCAGTAATCCTGCGATGTATGACGATATGGATGGCGAAGCCAATACAAATATAATTCTGAACCATGCGGAATCCGCCGGCGTGGACTACCCGGCAGCGCGACGTGCCCGCGCCTACAAATGCTGTTCTGTTTCCGATGGTGGCCTGGATGACCCCACAGTCTGGAGCCTGCCTGCTTTCGGTCAAGAGTTTCTTATAAATAAATACTATAACGAAATAGCGGCAGCGCTTTCTCAATTTGGCATGACAGCCATTCCATTGGTTGCGCATTGGACTTCAACATTGCGCTCTTCAAGCAGTGCCTGGTTCTACTATGTTTCACAGCAGACCTATTCATCGACATCCATAACGACCCAGTACGCCGTGCGGCCTGTGGCCAAGGTGCAGCCGACCGAGTCAGCCGCTCCGCAGTCCCTCTGACCGGCCCCGACCGAGAAACACTCCCGGTGACTCAAAAGATAAAGCAGGCGATTGGCGTCGCCTGCTTATTTTTGCACTATCCAATTAAACAAATTTCACTCAACTATGGAAGCAATTCTTTCGATTGACAAACTCTATCTCTTCCTCGGCGTGTTCCTCGCCGTCTGCATCCTGGTGATTGTTGCCATTATGCTTGACCTTTGGGACGGTGTTCATACCGCTAAAAAGACCAACCAGCGCGTTCACTCTCATAAACTGCGAGTAACCATCGGCAAGATGAGCGAGTATTGGAGGTTTATCATGATCGGGTTTCTTGTTGACTGCCTCGGCATCTTTTTTTCGTTTTATGTTCTGCCATTCGTTGCGGTTTTCTTTGGCGCCGGATTGATTGTTGTTGAAGCCAAGAGTATGTTTGAACACGCGAATCGCAGAAAAAGCCATACGGCGGAGCTGCCCGGTATTGTTAAGAGCATAATTGAGGCCGTCGATGAAAAAGACGCCAAAAAGGTTCTTGAGCGCTTGGCGAACGAAGAAGTATCATTAAAAACCAATTAAACATGACCATCTTAAAAACAGGTAGCAGGGGGAATGATGTAAAGTCACTCCAACAGAAGCTTAATCTTTTGGCCGACGGCATATTCGGCCCGATGACCGACGAAGCCGTCAGAGAGTTTCAGCGGTCCAACGGACTTGCCGTTGACGGAATTGTCGGTCCAAAGACTTGGACGGCATTAGGAAGTACCAACAATTCCCGAAACATCAGGGAGATTATTGTTCATTACTCTGCAACGCCGCAGGGCGAGAATTTTACCGTTGAGCAGATTCGACAGATGCATCTTGCCCGAGGTTTTTCCGACATAGGCTATCATTGGTATATTGACCACGACGGCAATCTGTTCAAGGGTCGCGACGAGAATCTCGCCGGCGCTCATACTATCGGCCACAATTCAATCTCCATCGGAATTTGCTATTGTGGTGGTTGCCCTCCCCGAAGCGTCAAGAACTGGCAGAATATCGGCATGGACACCCGAAGCGAAAAGCAAAAATCGGCTCTCTTGAATCTATTAAAGGATTTGAAGAAACGTTACCCCAACGCGACCATTCACGGTCACAACGAGTTTGCCAACAAGCCGTGTCCGGGCTTTGATGCGCGGAAAGAATATCAAAACCTATAATACCCCCACCCAACAATGAAAGATTTACTGAAATTTGCGTTCGTAACTGTGCTGAGCCTGCTTGCCGGAGCATATCTCGCTAAGTGCCAATCACCGCAGGGGGCCTACGAATCGGACAAACCTGAAATTGATACCGTCAAGGGTTACGACACTATTCCGTACCATAACCCGGCGCCGCAATCAGAATTGAAATCAGGTACACAGCGGGTGCGCATACCGAAGAGCAACATCTACGACACGGAGGCCGGCGACGAGTTCCAATGTAGCAGCGCCGGCAACAGCGTTTGCCCAGACTCGATTGGCCCCAATGCTACCTACGGTACAGGAGCCGGAGGTGAGCCACGATGTAGCAACGACAGCGCACTTGTTGAACTCCCGGTGATTCAACGTCATTACAGCGATAGCACATATGAAGCCTGGGTCAGCGGCCCTGTTGACCCGCGACTCGACAGCCTTAATATCTATGGAGCAACAACCGTCATCACAAAACGGGAATGGAAGCCGCCCAAGCGATGGCACATAGGCATATCTGCCGGCTATGGCTATGGTCCCAACGGATTCCAGCCATATGTCGGAATCGGAATAACTTATTCAATATTCAGCTTTTGATTATGGAAATAACGCTTTCAATTAATAAGGGCGAGGTAATGAAGGAGATTGCCATCACCACGGCCTATACCGGCGGCAAAATGGTCGACAATGATGAAAACGCCCTGAATCGGATTTCAACGGTCGATGAGGATGAACAACACCTTGAACGCTTTTGGGAGGAAAGTCGAACCGACATTTGCCAGGAACTTATCGGTCTCGTTGTTTCTGAAGGCATGCATGATGGCTGCTATGAGCTGCGCCTGGATGTTTCCAAGTCATTCGACGCGGCGTTGCTCCCCAGCATGAATCTAAGTCTTTTCAGCTATTTTGTGCAAAACATAGTGGCTAAATGGTATATCTACACCAACAAGGGCGAGGCCGGCGAATATGCCGACAAAGCCTCAACGTTGCTCGACGACATTCACCGCAAAGCAGTCTACAAGAAAAAGCCTACCCGACCAACCTACGACGACTAAATAAACTTAACCTCACATTTCTATGGAACAGAAAAAGACCATCACCGTAACGCTCGAGTCGAAAGAGATCAAGTTCGACGTAATGAACAAATCGCACCTCACCGGCCAGGCGCGCAACGCGGAAGGCAAGGACTATCGCGCAACTGCCTATATGCAGGCGAGCGAAGATGACGACCATGCGTATCAGATACTCCGCTCAATCAGCAACGCTTTTTCGCACCTGAAAGTAGAACTTGGAGAATACCTCCACGAGAATGGAACCACCACCAACAACCGCATTAACAAGACGGTCGAAGATGGCGGAAAACTGCAGCTGTCATTTCTGCTGCCGTCGAACTTCAACAACTCCGCATGCGATAGTCTGGGCGGTATGCTCCATGAGTATATCGTTAACCGCACACTGTCGGAGTGGTTCGTTATCACTGACAAGCAGGACGCCCAGGACTACGCCAATCTTGCAACCGATGCCCTCGAACGCGCCAAGCAGGCGCTTTACAAGAGAGAGCGCCCCACCCGACCGACCTATAACGACTAAGCCATGCATCATATCGGCTGCAACGAGAGCTGCTTCAATCGCGGTGTCTATGACAATGAGCCCAAGAATGTAACCTTGGTGTTCAATCGCGAGCAACTTCTCTACGACATTAAGAATTGCGCCTACATCGAGGGGCATGTTTGGGACGGAGAAAATCAACACGCCCGGCACACCCTGGTGGAAATCGGCGAGGAAGGTAATATTGACCGTGTCAACAGTGTTCTCGAGGTCGCTCATGCCGAAGTTGTCGAAATACTATATCCCTACACGAAGCAGGCCCCGGTAAACGATGAGGTAATAACCGACCGCATGGTGATTCCCAAAGAATATAGAATCAACATGGCGATTCCCCCCACGATGTCGCGCACCACGCTAAAACTGCTAAACGGGGCCATTCACGAGTTCATGGTCGCACGCGTTCTCTATGATTGGTTGAGTATCACGCATGACGAAGCCGCACCGAACTGGCTCGAAAAAGCACAAAGCGCCAAGGACAAAATCAAAAGTATTAAACAAGGACGGTCAGGCGTATTAAGACGTCCGTCCCACCCATTATGACATCAGAGGGCCGCACATTCATAAGTCGCGGCCCTCTGATCTATCTATTATCTCGGTTGGTTGGTTTGGCGGGGTGTAAATTGCAGCGTTGCGCCGTAGAGACTCTCATCTACCGAAAGGTTGCAGAGCAGAGCAATGCGGAAGTACTTATATGGCGAACCGCGGAAACCGCGCAAAGTATGGTCTTTCCCTGACCATACAGGCGACCAGCAATCCTGGTCGCGGGAGCCATACAGAACAGATTGCACATGGCAGCGCTGAAAATTTCCGCGCTGAATAACCGTGTCAACAGTTTTAAGCACATCGGGCAGACCCAGTTTCAGCGGACGCGTCAAAAGTATTGACGGGACCTCTACATCAGTGTCAAGTGTTGAGAAATTTACCAATTGGCCACAGTCGTTGATTACAAGAGCTTCGGGATATGAGTTCAACGATTGCCGGATTCGATAGATCATCATCCCCCATAGCTTCGATTTGAGCGAATAAACGTAGGCATAAGCATAGTGGGGATTATAAACGATTATACGTTGATTAACATAATCATACACCATGCGGCACTCCGCGGTCAGGAAATCATGGAAAGCAACTATTTCAGTTAAGTCTGCTCCGGGGAATAGTTTGTTAAAGAGAGTCTGCAAGCCGGGAAAACTTGCAAGTCGAATTGGCCACCGATTGTTTATCGGGTCGGAGATACAAATGGTTTCGGACCCGGATATGAGCATAATTCCTCGGTCGGTCGGGAATAGGACCGACGAATCAATTTGTGTTACCCCTTCGGGCGAGATGCAGACGTCGCGAGTAATTGGCTGTCGGGCAATAAATCCACCCGATGCAGATGACACTTCCATTGCCCAGACGCCTTCGTCGGTAAAGGCATATAACGGGAACTGACCGAACTGACCGGCTGATAGAGCCTTGGCCGCAGTAGCCGTTGCCAGAATCTTTGCGCCGGTAGAACCCATTGTATTTACGCCGGCATCCGGGAAAACAAACGGATTATTAATCTCGGAAGTATAGATTTTATTGGGGTAATCATAACCCTCGGCAAGGTCAACAGAAAGCTGCTCAAAGAAGTCATCAGGATCTATATTTGATTCCTCGCGATGAGCCGACAGTCCAAGGAACGCATAGGCTCCGGCCAATAACTCATGCGGAGTCAGATAAAATCGCCAGAGGTGGAGTTCTTGCCCCGCCGCTGACCACCTTTTGCACACAACTACGATTTCCTTGGCATTGGCGTTTGGATAGTAAACGAAGTTGCCCCACGAAAACTCTGCCGGGCCAACGAATGGAGCGCGGGCGGAAGAGTTTGAAGCGACGCGCCAGATAGATTTATTATTCTCTTCGATTCTAACATAGACATCATAGTAATATACGTTTTCCTCCGGCGTTGACGTTATGCCATCGTCGGAATCATACGACAGTTCCGCATCGATTCTCGGAAACATTGTCATTGGCTCAGAGGGTGGCGCCGGAAACTTCCTGACGTTAGAGATAGACAGGCGATTGTTATATGCCGTCAAGCTCTCGGGCGCAAAAGTGTCGGCACTCTCGGTCGGGTAATCAGTAAGCGCAGGGAACGTTGCAAGATTCAGCAGATTAATGGAATTGGAGGCAATTGGAACAATAATCGGGTCTTTCGTGCCGCCTCGCTGAAGGGCGGCGACCAATGAGCCGAAGCTAATCTCTGAAATCTTGTAGAACTGCGCAACGGTGGTCAGGCTCTCCGATAATTCCTTATCGGACCGGCAATTTGGAATAAGATTAGCATGAGTAGGGCCGGAGGAATAATATGAGCTTCGGTCGGCAAAGAGTATGATGTCTGCAAGTTTCCATTGCGCGGTAGAGCTCAGAAGAACTTTGTTTTTGATAGAGGGCAGGTCTTTGATTGCATCTGACGAAAAGGCGCCGACGTAGTTTCCGGGCGCGTATATAACGCCTCGCTTGGACGCAATCAGTTCCTTGTTATTAATATCGGGAATAGTTATAGGTAGAGAAACATAGACCTCAACAGCCGAGATTAATGATGACCATTTTTGCAGAAGTTCTATGTCCGACGCAGTATTGAGCAGGCGGTAATATAGGGCACTGACCATAGACTGGCAATAGACCTTAACGCCTGACGTCTTATCGTCAGAAATAGTTATCGGCTGAGCTCCGAATCGAGGCGCAGCTGAGTTGGGAACCTGCAGAATCGGGACAGAAATATTAACCAACGAGCCGTCGAACATTCGCAGGGCATAGCGAACAAAGAATGGCTGAGTAAACCACCCTTTCTTCGAGGCATTCCCGGTCAGCAGCGAGAAGGCGGTCTTGGCGGCCTGTTGCACTATTGGCCAGCAATCATCGCTATCGAGCTTCTCGTAAAAGTCAACCGTTTTGATAGTCGATGGGAAGTTGAGCTCCGACGACTGCTTACTCAGATAGCCCCCGAGAGAAAACGACATATCGAGTCGCGGAACGTGGTTGCCAAGTGCGGTATAGGCATTCTTTTCCCATAGGAAATAAAACATGCCGGTTGACGTTGCCACAATCAGGACGTTACCCATAGCGTTAATATCACGCACCTCTACGCCCTCGGGTAAGGTAGCAATGGGAACCGTTTGAGAAAACGGTTGACCGCTCACGTCGCCAACAGCATATGAGATAAGACCCGAGGCAAGCGCGAAGATATAATGATTGCCCTGAAAGGAGGCCGACTTATGGACGAACGAGGCCACTGGAGAGAAATCAACTCCGCCAAAGTTATCCTGTATGACCGACGGCGGGAAAATGGTTTTAAGGTTACCATCTTCATTTATAAGATTAATTGAGGCCGACAGCTGGCCGTCGGCGCACTCATAGTCCGATGGTGTTGCGGAAAAACCGGCATATCTTACTTCATTTATCATAGTGAACAGCGATAAATAATGGTTATAAATTTGATGCTGTCGCGCTCCATGACAGAGCCACACGGGCAGCGGAGGCGCCCGGAGGCGCCGGCAGTTGCAAGGACAGCCCTGGCCAGGGCCTTAGACCAGGTCCTGAAAGTGCCACGACCCCGAGAGGTTGCGGAGACGCACCCGTCATGTCGGCCGGTATACTCCCCGCAACGTAACTTAACGTAGAGATATAATTCCCTGTTCTCCTCTACTATGTCAATAACATCGCCCGGTGCAAGTGATAACTTCCTGGCAATATGGGCAGATATATCTATCTTGCCAGAGGCATTGAACGTTATGTCATGCTTACGCGAATTTGGTAATATACTTTTCATAATGACAAAATTAATATATAATCTTTTTCAGCTCGCGTTAAGTTGTGGACGTGTAGTTGAGTTGCGTTTGCAAAATATGGCGCTCAAGTCGCGCAACAGCATTTATATAATAATCGCTATCAATCTCTACACCAACGAAATCAAAACCTAACTCCCACGCCGCTATAGCAGAACTGCCACTACCAAGGTGAGTATCGAGAACGGAATCACCCGGTTTTGCATAGCGAGTTAGCAACCACTTATATAGCTCCACCGGCTTCTGCGTCGGGTGAATCTTTCCGCGTATTCGATTGTTGAATTTGAATAACGCCGCAGGGCGATTAAATGAGGTCCAGGCCATCTCAACCTGCGAAAAATTCTGCCACGGCTGACACTTATCCCAGCAAATAATTCCGCGCGACGGGGGAAGGGTGAAATAATTTCCACCCCACACAATCTGATTTATTGACACTCGGCGCAGCTGCTCGAAATATTCCTCCGTCGGAGCCACGTCCCATCGGGAAATATTGCCTTTGTTGAAAATCCGTCCTTTTAACTTACCACTACCCTTGGAGCTCACCGATGGCAGCCCATACGGAGGGTCGACCACCGCCAACTCAAACGCACCATCCGGCAATGTTCGCAGATAATCCATGCAGTCGCCCCTAATCAACTTTATGTTGCCAAACTGTCTTGTCATATCACTATTTGTTTGAAAAATATTGCTTGCAGGTAAAACCCTTTCGCGGCGAGAAATCCTCAAACCTGCAAGATTTGAATATCATTGGTTTGTTGACATACTGCGCCAGGTCTTTCGCATACTGGCTCGGCTTTGTTTTATTCTCAAAGTCGCGATAAGGCATAACATACGGCTTGATGCCCAACTCGCGCAACCGTTCTATGCGATACATATCCTGCTCCATAGTAGAATTAAACCCGACCAACACATAACACATCAACTTCCACGGCTTAATATAGCGTATAACCTCGCGCAACTTGTCCGTCAGGTCAACCTGCGGCAAATCCCACGCGATATGCACACTCTTGTGCAGAGGCAACTTATTAAGCCAAAACGCCTGCTCCTCGTTCATAATGCGGATGTCAACTCCATGCAGGTTAACCTTCTGCTTAGCGGCGAGCAGATAATCAATGGCAGACTTCCACTGTGGATTCGCAAAGAAATTATTATCCAGCACCTCTATATGCTTACCATTGGGATTAAGCTGCAACGGCTCGACCGGGTGGATAGCTCCCTCCTTGTCATGCACCAGGCAGAATGGGCAATGTCGTATACAACCGCGCGAAAAGAACTGAATAGAGAAGTCATACTGCGGATAAAGCGAATAATCCATCGCAATAGACCTTTCCACCTCCTCCGGCAAATGCGACCGAACATCATAACCCGTACCGCCCCTGACAACCTCGCAGTTCCAAGGAATGGTATCATCAGGCGTGAACGTAAAAATCTTCGACTTATAAACGCGGTCATAATCACCTCCAAACATCGGGTCGGCCCACTCCACGCTATCGCCCTGCGCCCTATGCCACGCAGACAAGCGCATCAGTGCCAGATTCGGGAAATTATGCCCGTCAACGTCTATCAATCCAATCCGCCTGCTCATGTCAGTCTCGCTTAATTAGTTCAGGGTTGTCGTAGATGTTGCCTATTACTTCGGCTGCCTCTTTACCCCATGCTCCGCTTAGATACCATACGCCTGCGGGATGTCGTAAGAAGAAACCGACAGTACCCTCGCTCCATGCGACTTCGCATTTTCGGCGGTCTCCTTCTGAAACGACACTTACAATATCACCTTCGTAGATTTCCTTGCCATTGCAGTCAGCAAGGCCGGTGAACTGACCGAGAGTTTCGGGGATAACTCCTTTCCACTTGTCTTCCTGGACTTCAAAGAATAGGCAGTTGCGTTTGCGGTCAACTGTTCCGTGGCTTATGGTCATGCTATAGACCCATTCTCCTTCGTTGATTGTCTTTGCTCTGAACTTAATCTGCCTCATACTCATTTCACGTTGAGGGTATATCCGTTTTTCGTGAGCCATTCAATCATCTGCACACACGCCTCAATCGGGCTATCTGCCTTAACCCTATGCAGATTATTCAGTACTGAAAGGTCGTTATATTCAATCTCCCATCCGTTTTCATTGGGACCCATTACAAGGCGGTAATAAAGACCCTGCCACATCAAGCATTTCGGCAGCAGCGAGAGCAAAGCCGACAGCGACCATGCCGGGCTAAATCCGACCTCCTTCTTTCGGCAGCAGTCTTTGAATGGGGCATTCCATAGTGCGTCGTAATTGTTGGCATACATATCAGCTGTATTGGAGTTGACCATACATTCAAGCAGCCGTTGGCTCTGTTCTTTTGTCGTTGCTATTTGAGTTTTCATTTGTCAGTTTGTTTGTTGGTTAATATTACAAGAGCCTCGTCTATTCCTGCGGATAGGGCTTTTTCGTAACTTTTTTCGGGCGGACATGCTATATAGTCTTTACATTTAGGGGGCATTACATAAGGGCGATATTCACGCTTGCCACCCACAAGCCATACACGCGGCTCAATGTCTATTCCCTTAATCTCTCTCAGCCATGCGTGAGCTTGGTTTAAGCGTGGAGCAGAGAAAATTTCACCATACTTGCTGTCAAAACTCATTTCAAATGAGTTAAAGTTAGCATGTGAGCAATTCCGCTTTATGCCTAACGCACCTGTTATAGGGTAAAAATCACGGCACACCCAATCAAACCCCAATTCTTTGAGCTTTACGGCTTGCCCGTAGGTTACATATTCTTCTTTCATTTTCCATTCAAATTGTTGTTAACTTTTTCTTCAAACCCCAAATACGCATACATCCGAGCCTTGCGATTGTAAGTTTTTCCTCTATGAAAAGTTTCTTTTGAGGGTTAGAGTGTCCGAAATTGTTTGGCCGTTTCTCAAACCATGCGCTTGCATCCTCGTAGTAGATTATTACGCCCCAATCCTCGCGGTTATGCTCCACGAGATATTCAAGCACTTTATCCTTAATGCTTGCAGGAACGGCAAAGTATTTCCACATGACTTTGCCCTCGTCGTGGGTGGTGGTTTTCTGAAAATCTTTCTTAAAATCCTCCCAAGACCGCTTTATCTCAACCTCAGTAAGATAGCTGGACTTGTTGATGATTAACATATCCGCTTCATGGGTTGCGAAAAATCCCCATGATATATTAGGCACGATGATGTTGTTGCGAATACCGAAACATTCTGCAACAGCATATTCAATTTGGTCTATGGTTAAAGTTGTGTTCATTTTCCATTAAGTTTGTCGGTTAGGTATTGGGAGTAGCGGAAGATATTATTCCGTCCTTGCTGAAAGCAGATGGCTCTACAAACAAATCCTCCCTTATCATTGATCAATCCAATCCGCCTGCTCATATCTTCAAATCAATCGGCTTCCTCGCCGCTGATATACGCGAATGTTCCATTGAAATCAAGACATCTCTCGCTCGCCAGCTTCGGGTCTATGCCGAGTTCGATGAGTCGGGCTGACTCTTTGAGGGTTAGTTTGGTTTTCATATCGGTTCTTTTATGAATTGTTCTATTGGAATACGCGCTGTTACCCTGGATGGGTAAAATTTCACCGGCTCCCACATAATTTTGTCTTTTGTGCTCAAATGAAGTTTAGAGCCTTCGCGAGCGCTGATAGGTATGTAGCCACAAGTAAAATAACTGAAAGCATTCGTCGCTGTGGTATACACTTTGCCGTTCTTGCTCAGATTGACTTCTCCGGGCTTGTAATAGAGCCCCGTAGGAACGTGCTTGATTCTGTATGGAGTCATTTCTCACTATTTATATTTATTAGTAGGAATAGACATCCAAAGTGTCGGTTTGATATGTTGGCCATCGGAGGTGTACCATTCGCTACCGTTCCAGTATGCAACACTGCAAATTACAAGTTGGTCAAACTCGGGGTATTGCACCAGGACTTCTTCATTATTTGGCGGCAGCGCGTCAGAGATGCTTCGCCACTGACATGCAAGCGCATCATTAGCGCCGGCAATATAGGCATCAATAATAGAGCGGCAATTGAAAAAGCCGTCACACTTTTCGTTCATGGCAAGTGCATATTCTCGTGCCTTTTCTTCTAAAACGTCCTTATTTTCTGATGATTGTTTGTCTGAAAGCGAAAGTTCTCTCGTTTTCTTTCGCATATTTTCGTTTTCTTCAGTGGATGTTTTCATGATTGTTCCGTGGTCATAGTTATGCTACTTTTACATTAGGGGAATTTATGGCTGCGCATAGGGCTTCGCACAGGGCGCGGGCGATGGTGACTTCAACGGCGTTGCCGATAAATTTCTTCTGGTCGGCTTGGGTGCCGATGAGAATGTAGTCTTTCGGGAAGCCTGTTATCAGTTTGAGTTCTGGAATCTTCAGCATTCGCATTTTGATGTCTATAATGCAGTAGAGTGCCATGAACTGCTTTATCTTAACGGTCATGGGACTGTCGGTGTCGTAGATCTGAATGGCAATGTCGCCGGATTCAGTCGTTATCAGATATGGAGGCCGTTTATCCATTTTCGCTATGAGCGTAAAGCTCGGAGCGTCGACGGAGCCGCCGGCCGATGTGAATTGAGGGTTCATCAGATAATGATGTTTTACCGTTACCAGATGGTGCTTGGGATTTGTCGTGATGGTTCCTGCTACTGAATCGACCGATGTTGGTGTGCCGTTACCGTATTGCATATCAAGGAATGTCGTTTGAACCAGGGCAAGGCGGTCTTTTGTGGTAAGTGTGGCTGCCGGCGAATCGCACGAGTGGGTGTAACCATGGCCATAGTGAACCGACACAAAAGCGTGGTGATCGATTGTAGTGATAGCGCCGGCGGGCCCGTCAACCGATATGTTTTTGGAGTCAGGGGAACCGCCATACTGCTTCGACAGGAACACCACTGACGCGAGAGCCAGCCGGCCCTGAGTGGCAACAGTCGGGCATGGGTCGTCAAGTGATGGCGGAACGTACTTACCGCGCCGGCTCATAGAATTATATTTCACCATAAAGGATTTTTTGCCGCCTGCAACATGTTTAATCAGTCCGGCATAGATGCGTTCCAGCGTTTTTTCGGATAATGGCTTTTCGCGCATGAAAATAGACTTGCCCTCGTCTTCAAAATCGAGCACCTCGCGTACGGGGCGCCATTTGGGCATTGGTCCGAACAGGTTTGTTTCGCCGGTTTTGCTGTGGGTCTGTTGGGGAAAGACTATCGGCAAGGAGTGTTTTGCGAAGATACCAAAGAAGCGTTTACGCGAGGTATATGCGCCGAAATCAGCCGCGTTTAATATACGGAAATCGAAATCATAACCGTATCGTTTAATCTTGTTGACCCAGCGAACATAGGAGCGGCCCCGGTCTTTGGAAATAGGTTTGCCGTTTTCGTCTACGGCGCCCCAGGAGCGGAACTCCTCAACGTTTTCGATTTGAATATAGTCAGGGTCTATTGCATCGATATAGCGAAACAGATGCTCGGCCAAGGTGCGGCTGTCGGCGTCGCGCGGCTGACCGCCTTTGGCTCTTGAAAAGTTGGTACACTCCAGCGAGGCCCATAAAACAATCAAGGCTTGCGGATTCTTTTGTCTGCAAGCCTTGATATGGTTAACGAGCGGGGTCAATTCCAGCGTTCTTATATCCTCCTTGAAGTGGAGCGCATCGGGATGATTGGCCGCATGAGAGGCTATCGCATTGGCGTCATGGTTAACGCACGCTACAACCTCAGCGCACCGCTCATCGTTCAGGTGGGCACTATTAACGCCCGTTGAGGTACCGCCGGCACCGCAAAACAGGTCAACGTAAAGCAGCTTTTTCATGACGCATATAACTTGTCGGCCAACTTTTGGGCAATCATGATGCTGCGTTCGATCAACGCTTCAATCTTTTTTTCACTCATGCCTGGATTAATATCCTTTAGCATCTTTTCGAAGAAGATGCGGGCAGCCCAGTCCTTAACCAGAGGGTGCAGCGACGGCGATGCCGGCTGTGTTGATTTGCTTTCTCTCGCCTCTCGTTCTTTTGCGAGGCGGTCGAGGGTTTCATTAAGTCCCATAATCTTTTGTGCTTAACTTTTAGAGGGTATGTATTGTTTCACGTTTGAGGATGAGGAGGGTTTGAAAATCATATTGGGCTGCAAATGAGGCTACTTCCCATCCGTCTTGGCCAAGTTCATTCAATTTTTCTATGGCATCATTTCTTCTGCGAAAAGAAAATAGGAAGAATTTGTACTCACAAGTAATGTGGTATTCTCCGTGCCTCTTTCGGTCAAGGCGATTAATGAGCCATACTATTATTGCAATTACCACTGCCGTAACAATTACGGAAACTATGTGTGTAATAAATTCAATCATCGCTACCTCCTTTCCTTTCGGTATTATCAACTTCATCAAGCAGGATATCTGCGACCTGCAAAGCCTCCACAACGTAAGAGCGGAGCATTTCGCGGTCAAGGTATTGAGTGCTCAACACGCTAAATCTACCTTGTAAGACCGCAGTAGCAATTCTGATACGTTCATCACGGGATATATCAGGAGGCATAATAAGAGTGTAGCCGGTTCCCTCAAGTTGCTGACGGAGATTCTCTGCACGTTGTTTCGCGGCGAGTCGGTCAATGCGAGTGAGGCGTGCCACACACTCTTTACAGCGGTGCTTGTATGATTTTGCCATTTCGTGCTGTTCTTTCATCTGACCGCAGATTTCACATTGTTGCTTGCTCATCGCGACCTCCTTTCTCCAGTTTGTCACTGAGTTCCTTGACTTGCTTTTTGAGATTGCGAACATGGTTCTTCAGCACTCTCAGGGCGGCATTGTAACTGATGTTATAAATCCTTGCGCCTTTTTTGGTAAATTGTCCACCCTCAAAATATGGGATTTCAATATGTATGCTACCGAAAGTGCTGTAACTCTTGTCTATTATGTCGGGGATTTTTTCGCCTTGCACTTTAACAGCCTCCTGCAAGTCCGTTATTATGGTTTCGGTCGTTTCAATCTGCGAGTGTAGATTGTACAGCAGGCGTGCATCTTCCTTACTTATCATTGCTACCTCCTTTCCCACACTTGCAGTCGGGGTCATGCACAATGGATGCGACTCTGCCGAGAAGAAAGGTCGCAACAAGAAGAAGAGCGGAGAGGACGATGATTGTGATTGTAGTAATCATTGTTGAATTTTATTATTGATTGTTATTCATTGTTGGCCATAGACTATTTTATAGTGCCAAATATTTTTTCAGCTGCCTCCACTGCTTTCAGCATCGTTTTAGCGATAATGGCAAGATTGAACTTGATTTGCGCAAAATCGCGGCCATTATATTGATGGGCAACCTCAGAGATAGAGGATGAAAGGAGAGAATATTTTTCCATTTCTGTCAGTGTGGAGTCTTTTAATAATTTCCTTATATGGTGGTGAGTAGCCTTGTATTCGGCTGACATTTCTTTGCTCATAATCTGTTTATCTTCGGCTTTCGCCGGTCAGGGGAATGATATTGTAGGTTTTGAAGCGATCGACGATGCGACCATATCCGTCTTTATGGCCGAATTTGTCTATGAGTTGGTTGGTTGTCAGGTTAGTGGTCAGATGGGCGAATTTACGGTAGTATTCCACGCCATTCGACCATAGCTCATTGCGAGCATGCAAAAAATCGTTGGTCACCGTAAGGGTGTCAACTCCATAAAAGGGCCTGTTGTCAACGCCAATGTCGTTGAGGCATAGATTTAACGGCTCTCCTTGAAATGAACGGTTGTTGCGGATGTTGTAGAGAAATGGGTCAATATGGTTATTGACAGAATAGAAGTTAACCATTTCGGTCACGGAGACGTTGACAAACGCTCGCGGATTCTTGGTGCGCTTCAGGTACTCGGCGAATATCTGCATCAGCATAGTTTTGCCAACTCCAACGGGTCCTTGGAGCAATATGTTTTTATGCAGCTTGTAACCTCGACCCGGAAAAACCTCCTCGGCAAGCGGACACTCGTTGAAATAGTAGATTAAGAAGCGTAATACTTGCTTGTTGTGGTTGTCTACTTCAAATTTTCGTTTCTGAGGAGCAAGGATTATATTATTGGCGATATGAAGCAGCAGATCAACGTGGGCTTTGTAGACCTCGGGGATTGACAAGTCAGGCATTGATGCGTAACGCTTCTTCATTTCCTTCTCGCATTCAACGATAATGGGGCTTACTTCCGTGATTGCCCTGAGCTGCTCCTGTTCGCGATTCTTGCATAGGCGCAAAACTTCCCTATCCCACTCTACGTTGCCGGTTGGCTTTTGGTCGTAGGTTTGGAGTTCTTTGCGCAAACAATCAGGATATAACATAATTTTTAGGTGTCTTTGCCGCCAAAACCGCCGGAAAACGTATAATCATTCGAGCTAACGCGGGGTTTGGGACAGGATTTTTTAGGATGGGAATTGAACCATGAACAGAAATGCCGTTTAACGTCGGTCATATCGACATGGTGTGTCTTGCCTAAGCAGATACACGATTGGCGGAAATCTTCAAGTTGTTTGGGCAACTCTTCGGCTGCAATGTGGTAGTGGGTGCATACCTCCGACCGCCAATTGCTATCGGCAAGCAATGTTTTCAGTGATGCTTCGAGCGGAATTTTAGAGCCGGGCGCCGGGGCCGGCGGTTCGCGCAGGATTGTTTTTTCGGGTGCGGGCTTCGGCTTAGCCTGCGGTTTGGGCGATGATGCGGCCTTTGGTTCCGTTGCATCGGACGGCAGAAGGGAATACGATGATATACAATTTTTACGGTGCATTTTGACGCATATGGCCTGATAACGACGTTGGATGCCTTTGCTGGTTAGTATAGAAGCCGTGTCAAACAGGTTCTTGTCAAAAAAATCCCATTTAACCAAGCGTCTGATAATGTTCTCGAGCAAATCGGTTGATACGCCCGGTAATTCTTTCAGGAGTTTGAATTTCAACATTTCACTCCACTCTATGAAGTAACCGTTTCGGTAAACCGCACAGAGCAGCTTTATTGTTGTTATTTCACCTTTTATGCCATATTCCCCGGCGATAGCAACTATTTTCTCATCATTGAAAAAGTCAACATCGAAAGGGAAGTAGTCAAGGCCTTGTTTAATCGGGCGTGCCATGTTAGATCTCTTTTATCGTTATGCCGTGCATGTACAGCATCAGTTTTCGTTTAATTATATATTCAGGAGTTCGGTAGCCTTTGGTGTCCTCAACGATTGTTTGCCCGGTGGCATTATCGACATACACAAAATCGGCTATATATCGACATGAGTGCTCAAGCAGCTTGCGAACAGGCTTACCTTTCAGGTCCGTCCCGCACAATGCATATTGCGCCGGGATAAGCTCAAAGGCTACCTGTTCGCGCAGGTCAGAAATCAGGCCGGCTTGAAGCATCAGTTTCAGCTGCCCGGCGCGGCGATACTCCCTGCCGGAGTCGTAGCCGCCAACCTTTTTTGCATGATACTTGCTCTGCTTCTTGCCTTTTCCTGATTTCTGTTGCTCTGCTTGAACCAGGGCTCGGAATTGTTCTATTGTCAGGCTCTGCGGCTTCATCAGAATCAAACGTCCTGGCCGGATAGTTTAGCCGGATAGACCTCCATGTAGCGGGTCTCCGCAATGCTTTCTATCTCGAAGTCGGCCAATGTGCCTTTCATACCGTCAATGAAGTTGTTGTAGGCGTCTTTGAAGTTATTGCCTGGAACAATGATATAGGAGGCTGACTTTTTCTCAGTTGCCGTTTTTTCGTCAATCGTAATGAAATTGACCTTGACCTTATACCAGCGGTCGCCAACATAAGAGAGAAAGACTTCGGAGATATTTATTTTCTTGTTGGAGATGACCGAGAGGTCCCCGGACGTAAACGGTGTTAGCTCCTCTATGACTCGAGCCTCGGCCTCGGTGCATGAAAGGGCATCGACGAGATAGGGTTCGGTTACGCGCTTCTGCGCACCATTTTCCAGAGTTTTCTCATAGCGGGCCTTTACTTCAATCCAATATGCCATATTCTTAGGAATTAAGGGTTTCTTTGAGTTTATTTGAGATAAGGAATTTCACGGTTTTGTGGGCGGGGATAGTCACAGGCTCTTTAGTCGCAATATTGCGGCCAACCTTTTCAGCTACGTTCCTGACCTTGAAGATACCGAAGTCACGGATAACCACGTCCTCGCCGGCGCTGACGGCGGCGGCGATGGCCTGGAACATGCCATTAACGGCGGCGATAGCCGATGCACGGTGCAGGCCACAGTTGTGGGTCAGGTGTTCAATGAGTCCTTGTTTGTTCATGTTGCTTGATTTTAAGTTTGAGTTTATTTGACAAATTGCGCATTAAGCGACATTTATTTCTCATACGCGATGATGTGTCCGCTGCCATTTGCTTTACCGCAAAGTCGAGATAATCGGAGGCGAGGGCAACGTCGGTTTTGCAGATCTCCATAGGCTGCGAGTCGGAATTACGGTTTATAGAATCCCTGGAAACGAACCGTACCGAAGTATTCAGGCGACTTGATCAGGCCATCACCGCGACCGGCGAGCGTTTCTGCACCCTCTTCGTCGAGAACAACCTTCGAGTCAACAGCCTTGGGAACACGAAAACATACCTGCACAGGGAAGTTGACCTTGGCGTCGCCGGTTATTACTTTAGTTGATGCGCGCTGAGTGGCGGCGACGATACGATAGCCGAGCGAGCGGCCCTTTTGGAGCAGCATTTTCAAATTCTCCTCAAGCGACTTTTCACGGCCAACGACCTTGTTTTCATATTTGGGAATCGGAAATCCCATCGGGCCGCGCTTGGTTCCGACTTCCACCTTCTCGCGAATGTCGAGCTCTTTACCTGAGCGGGCCGACGACACCGCATCGGCAAACTCATCGAACACTATCAGCGTCTTGCTGTTCGCGCCCGTCTTGGCGCGCTCCTGCATTTCCTCAACGAGTTCCTTCATGCGCAGCTCAATGTCGGCGATGTCAGCAATAACCTCGCAATCGGGCAGCTTGCCGATAAACTCATATTTCGGGTCCAGAACAATGATGCGCGACACTCCGGCAAGCCTTGCGTATTCAATCGTGCTCTTGATGCAGACCGACTTGCCCGAGCCTGTTGCACCGCAGATGAGCATATGGGGAGTTGACTGATTGTTTATGTCCCAAACGACCGGTTCTCCGAAGTTGTCGAGGCCAATGGGAATGCGGGTACCCTGCAGGTATTTTGCATCCCACATGAGCGTTTCGCCGGAGCGGTGAGGCGCTTCGATACACAGATACGAGTGGCCCTGGTGCATGGAAAGGGTTGGCAGAACGCGAACCGACGGCACGTCGATTGCATTGGCAATATCCAACGCATGAGAGGCGATGTTTGCAATCTTAACGCCGGCACCAATCTCAAGCAGGTAGGATGTTGAAGAATATGCGCCGCGAACGTGGGCCACACGGGCCATAATCCCGAATGAGCGGAGAGTGTGTTCGATTTTTTCTTGTGGAGTCATGTCTTCTCGAAGTTCGTAGGAAATAAATGTTGCCGCCTTGCTGCGGAATGATGTTATTACTTTAGGGGATATGGAGGCTGTTGAGGCGTCGCGGATTTTCTTTTGACGACGCGCTATGAGTATTTTCTTGCTTTCGGGAATATTGAAATCGTCAATATCCGCTATCAGAGTGCGCGCCCAGAAATCATAGAGTTCGGCACGGTCGGCCATAGGGTCTGCGTCATTGATAGTATAGATATAGTCGGGGTCCTGGGTCGCTTGAATCATACGGCGCAGCGGTTCATAGAGAATGGCTTCATAGAGGCGGCGCGTATCTGCATCGAGCACGATTGCCATTTTACGGATCTGCGGAGAATTGTCTTTGTTCTTGCTATGCTTATTCTCCATGTACCAAACCTCATCAATCGGCAGCTCGGGATGCAAGGATTCCCACGAAAGCGCATAAACAATTGCCTGCTTGGCGCCGGTGAATCCCAGCTCTGATTCATCGGTATAGGCCGACTTGGATTTATGGTCGATGATAACGCGGCGGCCATCATTGAGTTCTACGACAAGGTCAATCTGGCCGTGGCAAGGCAGCGGAATGTCAACGCCGTTAACGACCAGCCATGTATCAGTGTGCAACTCAACGGCGATTACCCTCTTAACGTCGGCCAGGTAGACCGATTGCTCGTTGTAGAAATTGGCGATGAGGGCGTTGGCAGTCTTTGTTGCCGTTTCAATGCACGACTCAACCGTTGGAGTTTTCTTGCCGAGCTTCCATTGATTGGCACTCGTTTCGTCAATAACCTTATAGGCCGCCTCCTGCATTTGCGGGAAAGAGAGCAACTCGCCGGAGTCGCGCAATTTCTCAAAGAACGCCTGAAGGGCGGCATGGTAGGCGGTGCCGGCCACTGTCGTTGCCGACCGCCGCGAGGGCTCACGGTAGATATAGCGTCGCTCAAACTCCTTTTCATTCCGGGCAAACGTTGCAACGCCTGAATAGCTCCATGAGTCGATCAGAAAATTGGAGAGATGGTTCTCGAGCTCGTCGTTGCCCATCAGGGCATACTTGTTGATGGTAGCTGTCATGGCATTTCGATTGTAGATTTCTTATCGGTTGAGTTAGGTTCCGCAGTCTTAGGCCCGCGGGAGCGCAGTTTCTCCTTGGCTTCATCAATGGAGGCCGGCGTGGGCTTGGGATTCGATGACTCGTGAGGGCTCTTGACCTCCTCAAAGTCAACATCAACAATATCCTGGGCCTCCTCAGTAGTGCGGAAGCCCATGGCCATTTCGGGAGCGAAGCTCGACACCCAGAAGGATGCCGCACGATAACGCAGCATCAGTTCCGGCATTGACGGCCATTTGGAACCATCCTTGCAATACCATCCCTCCTGAACTGCCATGCGGATAGAAACCGGGGGCGAAACGAGTTCCCGACCCGTCGCAATCTCGGTGGCATACGCCACGCAGACCACGTTGTCGAGCTCTGGATTCTCAAACTGTTTCTGAATCTCACGGTTCTTCCCGTCTTTGTCTTTAGCCCAGGTTTTATAGGAAACGTTGCCCACCCTGCCGTCAATAGTAAAGCGATAGTCGAGCGTGGTGTAACGTCCGCAGGTGTTGACGCATCCGATGAGAAATTTTGCTTTCCATGTCGGGTTGCCCTTTACCACGCAGAGATTCTGCATGACCGTCAGCGGCAGAATCTGCAGTCTGCATGCAATTTCAACTGCAATTATGCAATTGCCGAGTTTGCCCTGGTAGGCCGCCGGAACAAAGTCTGATTCCGACAAAGGTTTTGCCAGGCGCTGAAACGTTTCGAATTGCCGCTGCATCTGGCCGGCCAGGGATCGGTTGTAGTCCATAGTCGTTTGCAACACGGCAATTCTCATCTGAGCCTCGACTCTCTTGAACTCAACGTCGAGCGCAGTCAGCTCCTTCGATGCATTAGCAGGGGAATCAGCCTGCTGTTGTTGGAAAATGTTACACATGATTGATGAAATTAAATTGTTAAACATTTGCGACGCCACAGATTGAAAAGCGGAGACCGCGACGCAGCTCGTATTGCCGAGCCAACATCGCAGCCTCCTATCATCAATCATGTAGCAACCGCTACTGGTGGATACCGTGGGAGTCGAACCCACACCAACCGGCTTCACTACCGGGTGAACTGGCCTTTTAATTCGCAGTATCCGAGAATAAAATCGCCGGCGCGCTTCGCAGCGGGCCGACGAAAGATTTGATAGAGAGTCATAAAGCTATTGCTTAACGACAGTCATGCTGCCGGGCTTCACAGCCGGGCGGCAATCATAATAATGGTAAACTAGGAATAGATGGATAAACACACTTTGTTACCAATCAAAAAAACTGTATATGAGTGGGACAGCAGGCCGGACTCGAACCGGCGACCGCCTCTCGATTGAATCCCTGGCGGGAAGAGGTGCTCTATCCATCTGAGCTACTGCTATCGGTGGTCAATATGTAGGACAGCGACCTAACGCTGCATTAAAAGTCATACTTACTACTGGCGCCCAATGCGTCCGTTTGTGGAATACTGCGGTTGACTACGCAGCCGAATCGCGGAGCTTATCCCGCAGATTGTCGTCCCTTCTCGCTATGTATTGGTTGAGGTGCTTGCGCGCCTTGCGATTTCCGGGTCCCCGCAATGGGTCGTTTTTATTGATGGAGGGCGGAACAGGATTCGAACCTGCGTGTCAGCTCAACGCTGAACCTTGCTATGGTCGGCAAGGCCACCTCGGCCACTTGGTTGTACCCGCCCGAATTTACTACTGCCTGCCGGCGAGCTACTATTCGCTGTGTATTGTAGCTTCAATTGGGCATTTACTTTATTGCTGAGATTGCCACCCTTGTTGAGGCTTGGGATAGAATCTCGGTCTCGGTAGCGATTCTTCGTCCAAGCAACCACTCCTCAATCTCACTTTTGAGAAAAGTTATGTTGCCCCGCTCGTTGCAGTAGTGTGGTATAGCCCGCGCCTGTACCATATGCCTGATACGATTTTCAGATCTGTTCATCATAACAGCTACGTCAGCAACTTCCAACACATTGAGACACTGACAACGCCTCAGCCGCTCATCATAACCAAGAATAGGTTTCTTTGCCATAAGTATATACACTCGGATAATGTTAAGTACGATTAGACTGATTGATTGAATCATTGCACATTCGGTCGTAGGCGATGAACCAGGGGTCAATCTTTCGCCATCGATTATACAGCTTGGCAATGATAAACATTAAACCTGCGGATAGTGCCTTGTCAAAGATGATGCACAGCATCCACATACTCTCATTTTCACCTTTTTCCTCACCAAAGAGGAAAGTCGCAGCAAACATGCCGAGTGCGAAAAGAATCGCAATGCGTATGAGTGAGGCTATCTTATTCATGATTGTAATGTTTTAGTTGTGTGTAACCAAATAGGTCACGCCGTTGTCGGTTGATGTGATTTTATACTCCTCACGTCCTGCCGCCTTGTTGAGGCGACTCACGCAAGATTTTGCACTCGCCATAGAGCCGGCTTCGCGGCAATCAAACGTCACGCTCACCCCCGCAGGAATG
>JAAVDE010000045.1 GCA_014801955.1 Bacteroides sp.
AATGCAGGCGAGGAGTGGCTTCACAGTCACTCCTCGTCGAATAATAAACCAATCATTATCACAATCATTCACACATGGAAAAGCTTCTTTCAGTTGCTTTACATCTTTAGAACAACCGCAAGGTCGATTTGGTTCACAAAGGCAGCAAAAATTTTTGGGAGCAATTACTCTGTTTGCTGTCTAAATATTTGTTTATTAGTGTAGTTCTGCATATGTGTATAATTTGCACATGTGGTCGCGCTTTCAAGTTAGATTTTGTCTGTGCAAATGCGGAATTGGGTGCCATGTTTGGACTTGACGCGAGGGTTCACGGAAATAATCTTGTTGAAGTTATATTATAAGGTTAGCTCTGTTTGGTGCGTAAATCCCTGTCCGCGACCATAATACTTGGTATGTGCAGATTTTGCACACACTAAGACATGGGAAAAATTTGGTTTGGACAAAATGCAGGCGAGGAGTGGCTGTCGCAGTCACTCCTCGTCGAATAATAAACCAATCATTATCACAATCATTCACACATGAAAAGCTTCTTTCAGTTGCTTTACGTCATTAAAACAACCGCAATGTCGATTTGGTTCACTCAGGTGGCAAAAAAATTTGGGAGCGACGGCGTCTCGCCGTCGTAGCGGCGGCAAAGGGCTTCGCGACGCGGGTGCCGACGGCGGGACGCCGTCGCTCCCAGGGGCAATATTACAACGAAATGAAAAGGCGGTTACAAAGCGGTTACATTGCCAACCTTCTGCAAACTTTTTGTGTTTTGCTTTCGAACAAACGAAATTACTAACTTCTAAAACTCATAAACGATATGATCACCACCGAACAAATCAACAGCATCTTCAACCACTATAACGCTCTGCCCGCCGACGCCGACGTCTGCACCGAGCGCAACATGAATGGCCTGATGATGTTTGCCTTCGACAGCGAGTTCGTTGATTTCGACGGTGACAAACTGACTCTGACCTGCGGCGAAGGCCCCCTGAAGGCAATCGAAATCGAACGTATCGCCGGCGCCGAGGACTTCGGCTCACACTGGGCAATCGTTCTCCCCGCGTCGGTCGTTTTCGTCAACAAGCACGACGGCCAGGTTAGAGTCGCACTCCTCGCCGAGTAATAAACCAACCATCCTCACAATCAGCCAACAATCACTTTCACAATCACAACACATTCATAATAGTAGTAGAGAGACCCGAGCCGAAGCGCGACGCTTCCACTCGGGCCTAAATTTTTTTGGGAGCGACGGCGTCTCGCCGTCGTTGCGGCGTCAAAGGGCTTCGCGTCGCGGATGCCGACGGCGGGACGCCGTCGCTCCCAGGGTGGTTGGTCTCTACAGGGAATAAAAAAATCGGGCCCGGGGAGGGTCCGATTTTTTTATTGGGGTTGGATGGGGGATTAGTTCATTTTGTCGGCTTCGGGATCAACACCCCACTGCTGGTGGGCGAGACGGCGATAGTTGTTGTAGCGCCACTGGGCATTTTCCTTGGCCGCAGCGAAGAGTTCGGCTGCCTGGTCGGGCATGGATTTGAGTACGGAAGCAAAGCGTACTTCGCCCTTGAGGAAGTCTTCGAATTTGTCCCACTGGGGTTCTTTGCTGTCGAGGGTGAAGGGGTTTTTGCCTTCGGCTTCGAGAGCGGGATTGTAGCGCCAGAGGTGCCAGTAGCCACATTCAACAGCCTTGGCTTCTTCCTGCTGGCTCTTGCCCATACCGGCTTTGAGGCCGTGGTTGATACAGGGAGCGTAGGCGATGATGATCGAGGGGCCGTCGTAGGCTTCGGCTTCGCGGATTGCCTTGAGGGTCTGGGCGTTGTCGGCACCCATTGCAATCTGAGCGCAGTAAACGTAGCCATAGGTCGAGGCGATGAGGCCGAGGTCTTTTTTGCGGATGCGTTTGCCAGCAGCGGCGAACTTGGCGATTGCGCCAACGGGGGTTGCCTTGGATGCCTGGCCGCCGGTGTTGGAGTACACTTCGGTGTCAACAACGATGATGTTGATGTTTTCGCCGGAAGCGAGAACGTGGTCCAGACCGCCGAAGCCGATGTCGTAGGCAGCGCCGTCGCCGGCAATGATCCAGTGGGCACGCTTAACGAGGTAGCCTTTGAGTTCGGTGAGTTCGCGGCAGATGTCGCAACCACATTTTTCGATCAGCGGAATGATCTGGTCGGCAACCTGGCGGCTCTTGTCGCCGTTGTCTTTAACTTCGAGCCACTGGGCGAAGAGGGCTTTGAGTTCGTCGGAGCAGCAGTCGCAGGTGAGGCCTTTCTGAACGAGGGCTTCAACGCGCTGGCGCATCTTTTTGTTGGCAATGGTCATGCCGAGGCCGAATTCAGCGAAGTCCTCGAAGAGAGAGTTACCCCAAGCGGGACCCTGACCCTTGGCGTTGAAGCTATAGGGAGTGGAGGGAACGGAGCCGGAGTAGATTGAGGAGCAGCCGGTTGCGTTGGCAACCATTTCGCGGGTGCCGTAGAGCTGGGAAATGAGCTTGACGTAGGGGGTTTCGCCGCAGCCGGAGCAAGCGCCGGAGAACTCGAAGTAGGGGGTTGCGAACTGAGAGTTCTTAACGTTGAGCTGAATGTCGACGAGATCCTGCTTGGAGGCCACGTTATTAACGCAGTAGTCCCATTCGGTCTGTTCGAACATTTCTTCTTCGAGGGGTTTGAATTCGAGGGCTTTGACGCCTTTTTTGCCGGGGCAGACGTCAACGCAGTTGCCGCAGCCGAGACAGTCGAGAACGTCGACGCTCTGGATGAAGCGCATGCCTTCGAATACCTTGCCGATTGCGGGGATGGTGCGGTCGTCGGCGAAGGGGGCGTTGGCCATTTCGTCGGCGGTCAGCAGGAAGGGACGGATTGCAGCGTGGGGGCAAACGAATGCACACTTGTTGCACTGGATGCAGTTTGCGGGATCCCAGTGAGGAACGTAGGCAGCAACGCCGCGTTTTTCATATTTAGCGGTTCCCTGTTCCCAAACGCCGTCGGCGCGGTCAATGAAGTCCTTAACGGTGAGGGCGTCGCCGTCCTGGGCGTTGATGGGGCGAACAACGCGGTTGATGAATTCGGGGTCGTTGTTCTTGGCGGGTTCGTCGTCGGGGAGGTTGGCCCATGCGGGGTCGATGGTGAGCTGCTTGTATTCGCCGCCGCGGTCAACTGCTGCATAGTTCTTGTCAACAACGTCCTGGCCCTTCTTGCCATAGCTCTTGACGATGAATTTCTTCATCTGTTCAACGGCGAGGTCAACGGGGATTACTTCGGTAATGCGGAAGAATGCGCTCTGGAGAATGGTGTTGGTTCGGTTACCGAGGCCGATTTCGCGAGCGATCTGGGTTGCATTGATGTAGTAAACGTTGATGTTGTGCTGGGCGAAGTAGCGCTTAACCTTGTTGGGGAGGTTGGCAGCGAGTTCGTCGCCTTCCCAGATGGTGTTGAGCAGGAAGGTGCCGCCGTCGCGCAGGCCTTTGGTAACGTCGTAGAGGTGGAGGTAGGCCTGAACGTGGCAGGCAACGAAGTTAGGAGTGGTTACCAGGTAGGTCGAGCGGATGGGAGCGTCGCCGAAACGGAGGTGAGAGCAGGTGAAGCCGCCGGACTTTTTGGAGTCGTAGGCGAAGTAGGCCTGGCAATACTTATTGGTGTTTTCACCGATGATTTTCACCGAGTTCTTGTTTGCACCCACAGTGCCGTCGGCGCCGAGGCCATAGAATTTGGCTTCGTAGGTCGACTTGTCGCCCAGAGCGATTTCGGCTTTGGGGGGCAGGGAGGTGAAGGAAACGTCGTCGATGATGCCGACGGTGAATTTGTCTTTGGGCTCGGGGAGGGCGAGGTTTTCAAAGACGGAGATGATCATTGCGGGAGTGGTGTCCTTCGAAGCGAGGGCGTAGCGGCCGCCAACGATTTCGGGGGCATCGGCCTGACCGTAGAAACATTCCTTAACGTCGAGCAGCAGGGGTTCGCCGTTGGCGCCGGGTTCCTTGGTGCGGTCGAGAACGGCAATGCGTTTTGCGGTTTTGGGCACTGCGGCGAGGAAGTGCTTGGCCGAGAAGGGGCGATAGAGGTGAACTTCAACGATGCCGACCTTTTCGCCGTTTTCAACGAGGTGGTCAATAGCTTCTTCGGCAGCCTGGCAAACGGAGCCCATAGCGATAATTACGCGGTCAGCTTCGGGGTGGCCATAGTAGTTGAAGAGGCCATATTTGCGGCCGGTGATTTCGGATATTTTGTCCATGTATTCCTCAACGATGGCGGGCACTGCGGCATAGGTGGGGTTGCAGGCTTCGCGATGCTGGAAGAACACGTCGGAGTTTTCGGCCAGACCGCGAGCCTGGGGATGCTCGGGGCTGAGGCCGCGGCTGCGGAATTTGGCGAGGGCTTCGCGGTCGAGCAGCGGAGCGATTTCGTCTTGTTCGATAACTTCGATTTTCTGGATTTCGTGGCTGGTGCGGAAGCCGTCGAAGAAGTTAACGAAGGGAATCGAGCTCTTGATAGAGGCGAGGTGGGCAACGCCGCTGAGGTCCATAACTTCCTGAACGGAGCCTTCGGCGAGCATTGCGAAGCCGGTCTGGCGAACGGACATAACGTCCTGGTGGTCGCCGAAAATCGAAAGGGCGTGGGAGGCGATAGTGCGGGCCGAAACATGGAAAACGCTGGGGAGCTGCTCGCCGGCGATTTTATACATGTTCGGAATCATCAGCAGCAGGCCCTGCGAAGCGGTGAACGTGTTGGTCAGAACGCCGTTCATCAGCGAGCCGTGGACTGCACCGGCGGCGCCGCCTTCGCTCTGCATTTCCTGAACCAGGACGGTTTCGCCGAAAATGTTCTTGCGACCGTTAGCAGCCCACTCGTCAACGAGTTCGGCCATGGTCGAAGAGGGCGTGATGGGGTAAATAGCAGCAACTTCCGAGAACATATACGCGATATGCGCGGCTGCGGTATTGCCATCACACGTCATGAATTTTTTTTCTTTACTCATGGTTTGTATGATTATGAAACGATTTAGTTAAAGATTACTTGAGTATGAATTTATCCCGCAAATTTAGCGAAAAATCTGTAACCTCACAATAAATTTTGTCAAAATCGGATAAAAAAAATGCTGCCCCGACCATGCGGGGCAGACAGTGGAGGTTTTCGTCGGATTTTTTAGTGGACGAGGTCGTTGTCGACCAGGAAGGCGTCGGCGTCGAGAGCGGCGCGGCAGCCCATGCCGGCAGCCGAAATGGCCTGGCGGTAGCGCGGGTCGGCAACGTCGCCGGCGGCAAACACGCCGGGCACGCTGGTAGCCGTCGTGCCGCCGAAGGTTTTGATGTAGCCCTGCTCGTCGAGGTCAATGAACGGGCGGAAAATGTCGGTTTCGGGCTTATGGCCGATTCCGAGGAAGAAGCCGTCGATGGGCAGGTCGTAGTGGCGCTCGGAGGGGGTGTCGCGGTTCTCGACGAGGTGGGCGCCCTCGAGGAATTCTTCGCCATAGAGGCCAACGGTGTTGGTGTTGAAGAGCACTTCGATGTTGTCTTTGTCGATTACGCGCTGCTGCATCACCTTCGAGGCGCGAAGTCGGTCGCGGCGAACGATGAGATAGACCTTCGAGGCAAGATTGGAGAGATAGAGGGCCTCCTCGCAGGCGGTGTCGCCGCCGCCAACGACGGCCACCGTGCGCTTGCGATAGAAAAAGCCGTCGCAGGTTGCGCAGGCACTGACGCCCATGCCGGAATATTTTTCTTCGTCGGGCAAACCGAGATACATTGCCGTTGCGCCGGTTGAGATGATAACGGTGTCGGCCGAGACCCACTCGCCGGAGTCGGTTTTGGCCTGGAAGGGGCGCACGTCGAAGTTCACTTCGGCAATGCGGCCCGAGCGGATGTTGGCGCCGAAGCGGGTTGCCTGGCGGCGCAGGTCGTCCATGAGCTGCGGGCCGGTAACGCCGTCGGGGTAGCCGGGAAAGTTTTCGACTTCGGAGGTGGTTGTCAGCTGGCCGCCGGGAGTGTAGCCTTCGAAGAGAATGGGTTGAAGATTAGCGCGCGAAGCGTAGATGGCCGCCGTGTAGCCGGCGGGGCCGGAGCCTATGATGAGGCATTTGGTGTGGGTTTCGTTCATTGGAAGTTAGCGTAGGTCGTTGATGGTTGTGCCCTTGGGGGCTTGAAATCTGAACGCTTCGACCGGTTTTTTTGTTTTCGAGGGGGCGAAGCGGAAGTTGCGGAGTTCGGCGCGGCTGCCGCCGGAAATGATTGTCATTTCGGTAGGCCAGCCGGTCTGGGGGTTGAAGGTAACGGTTACTTCGTTGATTTGGTTTTTGGGGTTGAGGGCGGAGAGGCGCACCGTGTTGGGCCGCCCGCCGACTGCCGCGCCGGAATAGTCCGAGGCCAGGCGCGACAGAATCCGGAGCGGATTCGACTCGGCGAGCTCGGCGGCGGTCGGAGTGAAAACGGTCACTTCCTTGTCGGCCGGCGAGTAGCTCCACTGGGTCTGGCCGTCGTAGAAAACGCGGGCTTGGCCGAAATCGAAGGCAAACATGTCGCCGCAGAGGGTTGCGGAAGCTGCATGGCCGTTGATCGTACACTCAACGTCGATCGCCGGGGCAGCCTTTATCTGACCCACGGCGCGGTCAACGGCGGCAGGCACCTTGGCGCCGGCGGCAAAGGCCGTGGCGGCCAAAAGGAGGGTTAAGGCAATTAGATTTTTCATGAGAACATGGAGTCGAGGGTCATTATGTCGACCAGCACCTGGCGCGGCTTCGAGCCAACGGCCTGACCAACGATGCCGGCGCTTTCGAGCTGGTCCATCAGGCGGCCGGCGCGGTTATAGCCAATGTTATAGCGGCGCTGGAGCGAGGAGGTGGAGGCAGTGTTGCCGGCGCCGACCAGGAAGCGGGCGGCCTCCTCAAAGAGCGGGTCGCGGTCAAAGGGCGAGCCCGGCTGGCCGCCGAGAGCCGCACCGCCGCCGTCGCCGCCGAGGTCGGGAACGTATTCGGGCAACTCGTAGGCCGAAGGATAGCCCTGCTGCTCGCTGATGTAGTCGCAGATGCTTTCAACCTCGGGAGTGTCGATAAACGCACACTGAACGCGCGTCATGTTGCCGTTGGTCGAGAAGAACATGTCGCCGCGACCGATGAGCTGATGGGCGCCGGGGCAGTCGAGAATGGTCTTGGAGTCCTGGGTCTGGGCAACGCGGAAGGCTATGCGGCCCGGGAACTGAGCCTTGATCAGGCCGGTCAACACGTTGACCGACGGGCGCTGGGTTGCGATAATAGCGTGGATGCCAACGGCGCGCGCCTTCTGCGCAATTCGGCAGATCGGGGTTTCGATTTCCTTGCCGGCGGTCATAATCAGGTCGGCGAACTCGTCGATAATCAAAACGATATAGGGAAGGAAGCGATGGCCCTTTTCGGGATTGAGGCGGCGGTTGGTGAATTTGGCGTTATATTCGAGAATAGTTCGGCAGCCGGCGTTTTGGAGCAGCTTATAGCGCTGGTCCATTTCAACGCAGAGGGAGTTGAGGGTAGCGATAACCTTGCCCGGCTCGGTAATAACGGCCTCTTCTTCGTCGGGGAGCTTGGCGAGATAGTGGTTTTCGAGCACCCGATAGAGCGAAAATTCCACCGACTTGGGGTCGACGAGCACGAATTTCAGCTCAGCCGGGTGTTTTTTATACAGTAGGGAGGTGATAATGGCATTGAGGCCAACGGATTTACCCTGGCCGGTTGCGCCGGCAACGAGCAGGTGGGGCATCTTTGCGAGGTCGGCGATAAAGACTTCGTTGGAAATCGTTGCACCCAGGGCCATCGGGAGCTCGTGTTTACACTCCTGGAACTTGCGCGAGGCAATGATGGAGCGCATCGAAACCACCTGCGGGTCATTGTTAGGCACCTCGATGCCGATAGTGCCGCGGCCCGGAATCGGGGCGATGATTCGGATGCCCATCGCCTTGAGTGCCAGGGCCAGGTCCTCTTCAACGCGCTTGATGGCGGCGATGCGCTGGCCGGTATCGGGAACGACCTCAAAAAGAGTGATCGTCGGGCCAACGGTTGCCTTGATCGACTGAATCTTGATGTTGAACTGGGCGAGGGCATCGATGATGCGCTGCTTGTTGGCCTCCTGCTCCTCGGTGTCGACGGTGACTTTGGAGCCTACGCGGTCCTCGAGCAGCTCAAGCGGCGGAAAGTGGAAGAACGACAGGTCGGCAGTCGGGTCATAGGCTTCGGTCGCAACATGGTCGACCTGCTCAATCTCGTTGGCAGTGATTTCCAAGGGCTTCTCGGCGGGAGCCGACGGGCGTTCGGGTTCCGACTCGGGCTCAGGCTCAGGGTCGGCTTCGAAAGGCGAAAGCTCGGGGCTGGCGGAGGGGTCGGAGGACTCGACAGGCTCGTCAGGTTCCGAAGGATCGGGTTCAGCGGCAGGCTCGGGTTCAGACTCGGGCTCAGGGTCGGCAGCAGGTTCAAGTTCGGCGGCAGGTTCGTAGGCCTCGGTGGGTTTGGCGGGCGCCGGTGCCGACGATGCGGCCTGACGCGAAGCGCGTTTGATGGCGGCGATGGCGCGGCTGATCTGAGTCATGAAAATTATGATAACCAGCGATGTCAACGCAATGCTGACGCAAATTGCACCGAGCACCGACGCATAGCTGACCAGCCAGTCATTAACGTAGTAGCCGTGGCGGCCGCCGAAGCGGATAGGCCCGCTGAAAGTATAGGTTACCAGGCCGATAACAATGCTGATGCTGATTGCCAGCACCAGGCATTTGAGCGTCAGCGGCCAAAAGCGGACCTTTGACCACCCGAGCAGCTTGAGCCCGATCATAACCATGTAGTAAACAACGACGAGCGAGCCGAGGCCGAGGGTGTCGACCAACATGAATTGCGAGATTTTTGCCCCCGCCGGACCGGCATCGTTGGCAATCTCGGCGCCGGAGCTGACAATCTGGCCGAGGCTATTATATTGCAGCGCGGCCTGGTCGGCGCCCGCATGGAGCAGGGCCGAAATGGCGGCTATGGCGCAATAGGCGGCAAACAGCAACAAAACAATGCCGAAAAACATTTTGGCGCGGGCGTCGAAAACCAAAAATGCGGCGCTCGGCGCCTTCTTGGCCTTCGGTTTCGCCTTGGGCTGCGGCCTGGGCTGCTGGCGCTTGGGAGCTGCCGGCTGCTGACGGCGGCGCGGCTGCTTGGGCTCGTCAGCCGGCTCGGCGGAGCCCGAAAGTTCGGAGCTGTCGGTCGGCTCCGACGGCTCGCTCATATAGGGGTCGTAGTATTCGCTCATGAATGAGGGGAGTAAGGGAGTGGATTATTTTTGGAACGCACAGGCCATGGCGCGCTTGTCGTCGCGCTCCTTGATTGACTGGCGTTTGTCGAATTCTTTTTTGCCTCGGCCAATGCCGATAACGAGCTTTGCCAGGCCCCGGTCGGAAATGAACAGGCGCAGCGGCACTATGGTGTTGCCCGGCACCTGGTTTTCCTTTTCGAGCTGGCGTATTTCCTTGCGGTTCAGCAGCAGCTTGCGGTCGCGGCGTTCGGTGTGGTTATTGTAGGTGCCATAGAAATACTCGGCGATATACATGTTTTTGACCCACACTTCGCCGTTGTGGACGTAGCAGAACGTGTCGACCAGCGACGCCTTTCCGAGTCGGATGCTCTTGATTTCGGTGCCGGTCAGAACGATGCCGGCAGTGAAGGTGTCGCCAATGGCATAATCGAATGTAGCCCTGCGGTTTTTTATATTAACTTCTTTGAATTTCATAACTGATGGAGTAACGGTTAAACGGCCGGAGCCAGCAACCGGTCAACAATAAAGACCGGAAGAATCAGGCCAACGATCGCACAGGCGGCGAAGCGGAAAATATGGCGCTCATCAACGTCGAGAAAGGTGCGGCCCATGCAGATAACAACAACGACGTAAATCGGCAGGAACTGAAGCAGCGTCAGCTCCATAGGCAGCAGGTTTTCCAGAATGCCGATAATCACCATCATTCCGGTGCAGTAAACGCAGAAGAGCTCAACGCGGTTGCGGTCAACGAGCCCCTCGATGGCCAGCTTCGGCAGCGCAAATTCCAGAACGGCAACGCCGCAGAAGTAGGCGATGATATAGCGCGCAATAACGACTATTGACTTGACTATCAAGGCGCCGGCCGAGGGATGAAGCTGAAACAGCGCGCCGAAGAAAACGGTCAGCGCCGCAACGCCGATCAGCGGGAGCAGGCCGGCGCGAAACAGTTGCCGGGCGCCAACGCTGTCGGCCCCGACGTCTTCCCATCCGCGCGAGGGCGCCATGAGAATCTGCAACATCAACTTCAGGAAATGTAACATAATTTACAATTGCAAATTTACGCACTTTTCCAACAATCACCAAAAAAAATTTTTAACACCTGAATTTTTATTGAAAATCTACGCCCGCAGGCGATGCCGGGCGGCTAACTTTGCGGCCAAAAACTCTGATTATGCAACGATTCACCCTACCCCGCGCCGCCGAGTTCAACGCGGCCGAAAACTATGCGGAAAACCTTCGTCAAACCGTTATTGCCGGCCATGAGGCGCTGGTTCCTGTCGGCCACCCGACGGTTTTGGCCGAAAAGGCGCCCGCCCACCTTTGTCCGCTCCCCGACGGGCGCCTGGTCAGCGTAGGCGCCGACCACCGGACGGTCAGCCTCGACGGCCACGAGGCGGGCAAGCTCAATGCCGACTATCGCGCGGCGATGGCCGACGGCGAGCGCGTCGCCCTCTTTACCGACGCCGGAGTGCGCCTCATTGCCGGCGGAGAGCTGCAGCCCGAGGCCGACGGCCAGATTCGGGTCGGGCTGACGCTGTCGGCGCTTTCTGTCAGCCTGACCGAGGCGGTTGCGGTTCAGTCGCCGCTGAAGGGAACGTATCCGCGCCTGAGCGGTGCGCTGCAGGAGGCTGACTGCCTGCGCATTGCCGAGTCGGTAGCCCACACGATGCAAACCCTTTCGGCGCGGGCGGCGCTGCGCGGAATGCTGACGCAGCAGGCGCGCGTCGGCTGGCGTATTCTCGACTCCGACGGGCGCCTGATTGCCCGGGGCGAGCCGCAGATGTTCGGCCCGCTGTTTGGCGAATCGCAGTTGAAGTTCTCGGCGGTCAAGAGCGACTCAACGTTCAGCATAACCGGCGAGCCGATAATGACCGCCGATGCCTTTACGCTCAATCTGAAAGTTGAGCGCGCCGACTCGGACTATTGGCGCCGCAGGGCGCGTACGCTCGAAATCCTGCTGTGGAGCGACTGCGCCGAGGTCGGCTCAGTGGCGGGCCATTTTTCTGAAACGGGGAGCTCGTCGGCAACGCTGACCGTTACGCCCGCAATGATTCCGACCAACGGCAACGGCCCGCGCATCGCCGCGCGCTTTGACCTTCCGCTCGAGGGGCTCGACACCCGGATTTTCTTCGCCAACCTGGGCGAAGCGGCCGACGACGCCGACGGCTCCGACAACGATTTCATTCCGTCGGCCATCTGCTACGGAGGCTCGCTGCGCGTCTATGCCCTCGCCGGCGAGCAGGGGGTGCTGGCCATTGCGCGCGCCGGCGACCCGCTGGCGCTGAAGCTGCGAACGCGCATTTGCGATGGCCGGATTCTGCGCATCTGCCCTCCGGTGGGGAGCGGCGGCGGATGGAACTATGGGCGCCAGCACTTTCTGGCGTTCACGACCGCCGGCATCTTCGCCGTCAGCGTTGACTCGGGGCTGAAATCGGCATCGGCGTCGGCAGTGTCGCCGCTAACGGTTGGCCGGGCCGACGCGGTCGCGGTCGCAACCGACGCAATCTATTGCGCAACGGCCGGCGGCCTGCTGCTTCGGCTGCGCGGAACGCGCGTTGAGCGCCTCGACTGCCCGGTGCAGCCGGTAGCGGCGCTCTGGGTCGAACCATTCGGCGAACTGCTGCTTATCGACTCCGGCGGAATCGCAACTGCCCTGACCCCCGACGGCCTCGCCTGCCGCCGCTCGATGCGCGTTTTGCGCTCTTTTGTTGAGCCGGCAATGGCGGTCAGCGCCGCCGGCGAGTTGCTCGACTATGGCAGCGAGCAGAGCCGCCCGGTGCCGGTGGTTTGGCGCAGGCGCGTTGCCGCGGCTCCGCAGCGGAGCGCAACCGCCTGGCGCTCGGCGACTTTCACTATCGACTCGGAGCTTGCCGCCGGACTGAAACTGACGGTCGGCGCCGACTCGGGCGGCGGAGTGCAGCGACTGGTGGAACTAACGGTCAACGGCCCCGTCAATGCCCCGATCCGGGCCCGCTACCGCGCGCCGTGGCGCCCCTGGCTGACGCCGGGCGTGAACGGCCTTCTGATGCCGCCGTCGCGCCTGGTCGGAGTGGAACTGGCGGAAGCGCCGCTTCCAAAAATCAGCCATCGGCGCCGGCCCACACAATAAACCGAAACGCGCGTGCGTTATAGATAAGTTATGATGAAACTATTACGCACAACATACGTTCTCCTCTTCGGGCTGCTCGCCGCATTCTCCGCCGGCGCGTTCTCGCCCGACGTCTACAGCCCGCAGTCGGTTCTCAGCTCCGGCAAGTGGGTGAAAATCAGCGTAAAGACTTCGGGGATGCACTGCATTCCGACCGCAACGCTGAAAAAATGGGGCTTCAGCGACCCGAAACGCGTTCGCGTCTACGGCTACGGCGGGCGCATGCTCTCCGACATTCTCGAGGCCGACAGCTACATCGACGACCTTCCTTTGGTGGCCACTGCCGTGACCGCCAAAGGTTTGGTGTTCTATGGCGAAGGCCCCGAGCAAATCGACGTCGATGCGCGCGGCGAGGCCTCCCACAGCGTTAACCCCTACAGCCGCCTGGGCTACTACTTCCTGACCGAAGGCGAAGCCCCGGCTATTGCCCGCGGCGGAACGGCGCTCGACTCATCGGCCGACTGCCAGACGTCGGCCAACTGGCTGGCCTACTATGACCCGCAGGTGGTTTCGGTCGGCAATTCGGGCCGAATGATGGTCGGCGAGGATTTCAGAAGCCAGCGCACCCGCTCGTTCACCCTGGAGCTCCCCGGACTGAAGGCGGGAACGACGGCAACGGTGCGCGCCTCGCTGGTGGCTAACGTTCCGGGCGCAACGACCTCGGTTACGCTGAGCGCCGACGCAACGCCGCTTCCCTCGCAGTCAAAAGACGTTATCGAAAAGGGCTCGAGCGAGAGCGGATTCTATGCCAACCACAGCATAATCTCCAAGACCTTCAAGCCCTCAGGGTCGAAAACCGTTATCGGCATTACGCTTTCGACCTCCGGGGTTATGAAAGACGGCTGGCTGGACTACGTTGAGGTGGACTATGAGCGCACTTTCGGCGGCTCACAGGTTTTCATGGCAACGCAGCCCAACGTTGCCTCGACCGGCGCCGGCAACGAATGGACCCACGTCTGGGACGTTACCGACCCTACTAACCACTATGAGCTGAACGTTGGCAAAACCGGCGCCTGGCGCAACGACCGCGGCGGAGTGAGACGCTACGCCGTCTGGTCGGAAAACGACGTTATGCCCGCGCCCGAACTTGCCGGCAACGTCTATAACCAGAACCTCCACGCAATGACTTCGGTGCCCGACATGGTTATCATAACGCCCGAAGCCTACGCCAAGGCGGCCAACACCATTGCCGACATTCACCGCAACTATCCGCTCGACTCGCTGACGGTCGAGGTTGTTCGCCTCGACCCGATTCTCAACGAGTTCGGCTCCGGCAGCTTCGACCCCGGAGCGATTCGCCGATTCCTGAAAATGCTCTATGACCGCAGCAGCGACTCGGCCGGACGCCTGCGCTATGTGTTGCTGATGGGCAAGGGCACCTGCGACAACCGCGCGCTGACCTCGGTAGGCGCCGCCCTTCGCGCACCAATGCCGCTCTGGGTCAGCGAAAACTCGCTCAGCGACAGCAACTCATTTTCGTCCGACGACTATTTCGCCTTTCTCGACGACGGCTCCGGCGCCCGCCCCGCCCGCGACAAGCTCTGCGTCGCCCTGGGACGCATTCCGGCAACCAGCGCCGAGGAGGCCAACATCGCCGCCGAGAAAATCAACCGATACCTATATAATATGCCCCAGGGCGCCTGGCGCACGCGCATGACCGTTCTGGCCGACGACGAGAACCGGGGCGACCACATGATTCAGGCCGATACGCTCGTCAACAACATGCAGAAAGGCCCGAACGGCTCGCGCATGGTGGTCGACAAGATATATTGCGACGCCTATCGCCGCCAGAACTCAACCTACCCCCAGGCGCGCAACGACGTTTTCCGCAATTTCGACGACGGAATGGCGATTTTCACCTTCATCGGCCACGGCTCGCCAACGGCTCTCGGCTCGAAAAACATTATTCAGCCGACCGACTTCCGCAAACACTTCTTCCTGAAGCGTCTGCCATTCTTCTATGCCGCAACCTGCTCGTTCCTGAAGTGGGACACCAATATCACCAGCCAGGCCGAGACGCTGATGTTTCAGCGCGACGGCGGCCTGATCGGCTGCATCTCGGCCCTGCGCCCGGTCTACATTACTCAAAACGGCCTCCTCTCCGCCGCCTTCGGCACGGTGCTGGGCCAATTCGACGAGTCGGGCCGGATGCCAACCGCCGGCGAGCTCTACCGCTGCGCAAAGAACCGGCTGACCAACGACTCCAACAAGCTGCGCTACGTTTATATGGGCGACCCGGCGCTCCGGCTCGTAATGCCTTCGAACCTGCTGACGCTCGACGCCATTAACGGCGTGGCCGTTACCGACAGCGAGCCCTACACCATGATGGCGCGCCAGGACCTGACGCTCACGGGCCGCGTTACCGACACCGACGGAAACCTGCTCAGCGACTTCAACGGAACCGTGACCGCCACGCTCTATGACGCCGAGTTCTCAACAACCTCCTATGGCTACGGCGAAAACAGCGACGGCATCGAATACACCTTTGAGGAAATCGGCGACATGCTGTTCGTTGCCACCGGCCAGGCCAAAAACGGCGTGTATGAGCTCAACGTGCGCATGCCCCAGAATGTTGCCAACAACTTCCGCCCGGCAACCCTCAGCCTCTATGCCAACTCAACCCGCAGCGGCGACATGCGCCAGGCCGCCGGCCTGAGCCGCAACGTCTATGCCTTCGGCTACGACGATTCCACCCCCGACGACAACCAACCGCCGGTCATTCACTCCGCCCTGCTCAACGACGAAAACTTCGCCGACGGCAACGACGTTAACCCTGCGCCGCTGCTGGTGGCCCGCGTGAGCGACAATACCGGCATCAACATGTCGCTGGCGGGCATCGGCCAGAAAATGACGCTGACCATCGATGGCCGCACGACCTACGACAACCTCTCGAGCTACTTCGTTCTCGACTCCGTTGCAACCGGCGGAGCAATGAGCGGCGTGCTCTACTACAACATCCCCGAAATGACCGACGGCCCCCACTCGCTGCAACTGCGCGTCTGGGACATCGACGGCAACTTCGCCGACGCTAACCTGCAATGCAACGTGCGCGCCGACCTGAAGCCCGAAATCTACGAAGTGTTCACCAACGATTCCCCCGCCCGAACCGAGGCGCGGTTCTACGTTCGCCATAACCGGCCCGACCAGATAGTTGACCTGCGCGTTGCAGTCTATGACCTGATGGGGCGCCCGGTCTGGAGCAGCTCGGTTGAATCGCGATCCGACATGGAACTGTCGTCGCCCGTGGTCTGGGACCTCCGCAACAGCGGCGGCCATCGCGTTCCCCGCGGAATCTACGTTTATCGCGTTGAGCTGGCCAACGGCACCGGCGCCGACGCCTCACAGTCAAAAAAACTCGCCGTAGCAGCAGAATGAACAACAAGCAAGTAACAGTCTATTGCGCATCCAGCCCCGATGCGCCCAAGGAATTTATCGACGCGGCCTATGAGCTGGGCCTTCTCGCCGCCCGCCGCGGATGGGCAACGGTTACCGGCGCCGGAACGCTGGGACTGATGGGAGCCGTTGTCGGCGGAACCCTCGACGGCGGAGGCCGCGCCATCGGCGTAATCCCCCAATTCATGGTTGACCGCGGATGGGCAAACCCGCTGATGACCACTCTCGAAGTGGTTGACTCAATGGCCGAGCGCAAGCAGCGCCTGGCCGACCTGGGCTGCGGCGCCATCGCCCTTCCCGGAGGCATCGGGACCCTCGACGAGCTGATGGACCTGCTGACCCGATGCCAGCTGGGGCTCTACAAGCACCCGGTCGTTATTCTTAACGTCAACGGCTTCTACGACAACCTGCTCGCCCATCTGCGCCACACCGACCAATGCTCCATGATGCGCCATCTCGACCTCCCCGGCGACCTCTGGCGCGTTGCAACGACCCCGGCCGAAGCTCTCGACATCATAGCCTCCGAAAATGCCCACACCGATTGAACCGGCGCTCCGAACCGCCGCCGCCAGCGCCGACTCGGCGCTGCTGACCGCCCTGCTGGCAATCATCATTGTCAGCGGCCTCTGCGCTCCGGTAATGACCCGCATCGTAGCCGACTATTTCAAGCAACTGATGCGCAGCCACCACCAGGCTCAGTCGGGCGAAAAGACCCTGGGCGAACGCCTGGTCGTTATCGTCGGGCTGCTCCAGACGGTGGTTTTCGGCGCCCTGCTGCTCTTCTGCGCCCTCGGCGCCGACGAGCGCCCGCCGCTCGCCTCGCTCGCCGGCCTGACCCTGCTGACGACCCTGCTGCTGACCGGCCAGCTGACGGGCTACCGCCTGGTGGGCTATGCCTTCGCCTCGACCGAAGAATCTCACTCCTGGCTGTCGGCATTTCTGACAACCCAGGCTCTCTGCGGCTATCTGCTTGTTATTCCGGCCTTTGGCGCCCTTTTCTACCCGTCGCTGACGTTTGCCTTCGCGATTGCAGCCGGGGTGGTTTTCGTTGCATGTCGTATTCCACTGTTTATCAGCGAGTTTAGAATTTTTCACACAGACAATTTGTCGTTAATCTACTTTTTTTTGTATCTTTGCACCCTCGAAATAGTACCCCTGCTGGCAGTTTGGTCGCTCGCGGGAGTCTTTTCATCACTTTTTTGTTGAACACCTCCAACAGACCCTTAAATGGCTAAACCTGTACAAAAAATACTCATCTCCCAGCCCCGCCCAGCTGCCGAAAAGTCACCGTATTTCGACATTGAAAAGAACCGTGGCGTTGAGATTGTGTTCCGCCCCTTTATCAAGGTCGAAGGCCTGACCTCGCGAGAGTTCCGCCAACAAAAAATTTCACTCTCGGACTTCACTGCAGTGATTTTCACCGCACGAACCGCCGTTGACCACTTTTTCCGCCTCTGCGACGAGCAGCGCTACCAGGTGCCCGACACCTTAAAATATTTCTGCTCTTCGGAAAGCATTGGCCTCTACCTTCAGAAATACATCCCCTTCCGCAAACGCAAAATCTTCCACTCGCCCACCGGCAAGTTCGAAGACCTGATTCCTATTCTTCAGAAACACCACAAAGAGAAATACCTCTTTGCCGTTTCCGACGTTAGCAAAGACGTGCTCGCGAACCTCGAACGCTCAAAGCTCCAATACACCCGCGCGGTTATGTATCGCACCGTGCCGAATAACTTCGGACCCGACGAAGCGTTTGACTACGACATGCTCGTTTTCTTCTCCCCCGAAGGCATCAAGGCTCTCCAGACCAACTTCCCCGACTTCGAGCAGGGCAACATCCGAATCGCAACCTTCGGCCTGACAACGGCCAAAGCCGTTGCCGACGCCGGCCTGCGCCTGGATCTCGACGGCTCCAAGAGTCCGACAAAGTCAATCGCCGCCACTATCGACGCCTACATCGCCGAGCAAAACGAAGGCTATGAGGACGACGAAGAAGAAGCCACCGAAAACAATGAGGAATAAACTCCCCAAATCGACTAAACTCTGCTCCCTAACGGCTATCGACGCGCTCTTCGCCTCCGGCAAGGGCGCGCTCGCATATCCGCTGCGCGTAATTGCCATGCCCTCCGACCAACCGGGAGTCAGATTCCTGATTTCAGTGCCGAAGCGCCGGTTGCGCCATGCGGTTGACCGCGTTGCCATGCGCCGACGCATCCGCGAAGCCTACCGCCTGCTCCGCCCCGGCCTCCCCGAAGGCCTCAGCCTCAACCTCGCCTTCATCTACGTTGCCGACCGGCGCGTTGACTCGGCGCGCATCCATGCCGCCATGGCCCGCCTGCTCAATGATTTCCAAAATCCTGACTGAGCTGCTCATTCTGCCAATCAGCTTCTATCGCGCCTGCATCTCGCCGCTAACGCCGCCGAGCTGCCGCTTCACGCCAACCTGCTCCCAATATGCCATCGAAGCCCTGAGGCGCCACGGCCCCCTGCGCGGCTCCTGGCTAACGCTCCGCCGCCTGCTGCGCTGCCACCCCTGGGGCGGAAGCGGCTTCGACCCCGTTCCCTGACTCTCCGTTTTCCTTCCATATGTATTATATATGTTAAAAGCTCCCGGCCTCGCGGTCGGGAGCTTTGGAGTGTTTATGGATCAGTATTTAGGGATGGGATTATTTGTCGTTGAGAACGCAGATTGCAACGCGGTTCCAGCTTTCTTCCTTGAACATTTCGCCGATGCCCTTGCCCTGAGCCTTGATGCGGTCGGCCTTGATGCCATATTTGTTAACGAGCATGGTCTTAACGCTTTCGGCGCGGTTCTTGGCGAGGCGTTCGTTAAATTCGAGGTTGCCGTCCTTGGAAGCGTAGCCGTTGATTTCCACGGTTGCTTCGGGGTTGTTCTTCATGTACTGGGCAATCATTTCAACGTTGGGCTGCTGGTCGGCGGTAATCTTCGAGGAACCGATGCGGTAGAACACATAGCGGACGCTCTGGAGAGTGTTGGTAGTGTCGGTCTGGGTGACTACGGTTGCCGGGCGGCTCTGGCACTGCTGCAGGGCAGATGCGAGGGTTGCGTTGGCGGCGGTCAGGTCAGCGTTGGTTGCGGAGAGTTCGGCAATACCGGCTTCCTGGGCAACAACCATTGCACGCAGGGCGTTGATCTGGTCGTTATAGGGCTGATAGTCGCAGGGGGCTGCATAGGCAAAGCTGTGGGTGCCGTTGGAGTTACCGAAGTGGTAGGTAACGCCGGCCATCAGTTCGAGCGAAGCGGCGCGGGCCGAGAACACGGTGTATTCCTTGTTGGTAACATTCCAGAGAATCGAGGGCTTGATGCCGATTGTCCAGGCCTTGGATTCGCCGAGGTTGAAGTTAAAGTTAACTCCGGAGCGAACGCCCATGTCGTTGGTGTCGTGGCCCTGCGATTTAGGAACGAAGGTGTGGATCCAGCCGGTACCGCCAACGAGTTCTACTTCAAAAACGCGGGGTTGGCCGGCATAGCCTGCAAAGAGATTATTGAGGTTAACGGCACCGAAAACGCCAACATACATGCCGTCAACAACGTTGTGCATCGAAGGCTGATAGTTCCAGGTCGAAGTGTTGAAACCGGTAGTACCTTCAACGCCGAGGCCGATGGTAGGAGAAATCTGCTTGCGAACCTCCAGGCCGGCGGCGCCGCGAACGTTGTCGCCAAAGGTGCCGTGGAAGGGGTGAACGGGGTTGGCAATACCGCCTTTGAGGGTTATGGACCAGTTGTCGCCGGCTTTTGTGGGAGCCAGGGCATTAGTTGTTTCTTGAGCGGAGGCAACTCCGGCAAATGCGACGGATGCAATAGCTGCGAGCACAATTTTTTTCATAATTAGTAGTTGAAATTTGTTAGTTGAATTTTAGTTTGAGTTTTACTATACGACAACTAACAGGCGAAAAAAGTTCAACTACGGTTAAAAAAAGTTACATCGCCGCCTCTTCGCCGCGCCTCGCCGAATCACTCCGGAGCGTAGGCGCCGAGGGTTTGCAGGCGCGGGCGACCGTGGCGGTCGGCGGCGGGGAGCAACGGATGGTCCAGGTCGGAGTTTGCGGCGCCGAGGGCCGGAGAGTCGGGAGCGGGCAGGTAGCTGAACGTATATTCGGTCAGCGAATAGCTCAGCAGCGGATCGGTTTCCCAGAGGCAGGCCTGATAGCGGGCGTCGTCGTTGCCTTTCGACGAAAACAGGCAGCGGCGGAACCAAACGTTGACCTCCTCCGGGTTATCATAGTCGGAAATCGCCGTGTCGCGGCCATATATAATGCAGTTCGCAAAGTCGGCAGTCATGGTTTCCGGCGCGGCCAGAACAATGATTTCCTCGTCGGGCCACTTGAAAAGATACCAGTTGGCAATCGTGCAGCGGTCAAAAACGAAGTTGCCGGCGCCGAGATGAACCAGGGCCGACGCCGCGTTGGAAATTTCGCAGCCCAGGGCAACCACGGTCGTTGAGTCAGCGGCGACGAGCTGGCGGCCTCCGCTATTATAGAGGCGCGAGTTCAGCAAGGTCAGGTCGGCCAGCGAGTCAACGGCAACGCCGCGACAGGTGTTGATGACCGAAGTGTGGGCCAGTCGGTTGCCCCGGCTCGATGAAGTGAAGCGCACTCCCTCCCACTGGTTCGACATGACTTCATAGCTGATGTCGGCAACGACGTTGTTCGTTCGGTCGCCGCTGAACTCGATGGGCGCCTCGGCGGTGCCGTCGCAAAGCAGCGTGCCGTCAACGACCAGCGCGGCGCCGTCGTGAAACAGCAACCGCGCGCCCGGCTCAACGGTCAGCCTGACTCCGGGACCCACGCGCAGAGTGTCGCTGACCAGGGTCGGCACCTCGGCCGAAATCGTGAAGTCCTCGCCCAGCCAAACGCCGTCGAGGCGGTTAACGCGCTGCGAGCGGGCGCTGACGCGCACCGAGCGGGTAACGCCGTTGGTCGTAACGTCCAGCCAGTCGGCATATTCCACCGGCTCGGCCTCCGTCGGCTCCGGCAGCGTACACTCAATGAAAACATAGACCGAGTCGTTCGGGCGGATGTCAACGTCGCTGAAAACGCGCCCGGCCTGACCGTCAACGTTGATGCGGAAATACTCGCCCGAGCGCATCCTGACCTCCGAAAGGCTGATTAGCTTGCTGTTGCGGTTCAGGATTCGCAGATTCGACGTCGGCGAGGGAGTGTTGGCAAAGAAAAGACCCATGTCGAGGCCGTCGGCCGAGGTCGAGAAGGTCGGTTGGGCGGAGGGCGACGTGTCGAACGAGTCAACGATGCACCCCGAAAGCGCAAACATCGCTATAATGGCAAAAAACAAATTCTTCATACTCATTTAATAACGCACCCCACCCCTGAAAAATTGCCCCGCGGCCGCCAAATGCGGCAGATTAATATGCCCCCGAGGGGCGCGGAGGGCGCGGGCGCAGGCGGCAGCGCAATCGCCGGTGGAGCTCGGTGCGCGCCGGGCGGCCGCTCAGCGAGGCAATCAGGCGGTCGGTAACAACGGCCTGGAGCAGCCGGTGGTGGTCGCCGGGCAGGTCAACGCTGTCGTCGGTCGGGTCGACCTCCAGGTCAAGCTCGGCGCAGGTTTCCAGCAGCTGGTTGCGCGCAAGGGCCAGCAGGGCGGCCTCTTCGTGGCGACCATAGGGGCCGGGCAGCGTGGAATCGTTGGTAACGGCTTTGAGGGCCGAAAGGGCAAAAACGGCATCGACAGCCGAATGTAGATGAATGCGGTTTTTCATTTTTAGCAGTTTAACAGACGGTTAGCGGTTTTAGTACTGATATAGAAACGCGAGGCGCGACCGTGGGCAACGACGTGGACGGCGGCGGCGGTTCGAGTGGCTCCCGGATGGCAGACCATATAGCGGTCGAACAACTCGAAGATTTCGCGCCACATCGCGGCGTTGTCGGCCGACATTTTCGGCAGTTTGCACAATCGCCGCCTGCGATCCATAACTATCAGGTGGTCAACGCTGATAAAGAACCCCTTCTCGACCGGCGAGTGAATAACGGAGTTTATCACTGAGTCGGTTGCCCGCCGCAGTCGAAGGCGGCTCATTTCGTCGCGCACGGCCTTGGTGAAGCGGCGGTTGCGCTCTTTGGTTTGCGTAATGTTTGTCATCGTGAGTGCAAAATTAGCTACAGGTTGGGCAAAAAACATGCCCAAAGCTGTTGCAGAGTGTTAATTATATGATGTTTGGAATTTGAGAAAATTTTCGTACTTTTGCACTAAATTTTCCCACCACTTATGGCCCACGTAAACCTAAAAGGCATGGGAGTGGCACTGATAACGCCATTCAAAGCCGATAAAAGCATCGACTTCAGCGCCCTGGCGCGACTAATCGAATATCAAATCAAAAACGGGATTGACTTCCTGGTAGTGCTTGGCACAACGGCCGAAACACCGGCTTTGACGCCCGACGAAAAACGCCGCGTCCGCGAGTTCGTTGCCGAGCGGGTTGCCGGGCGCGTGCCGCTGGTGCTCGGTCTCGGCGGCAACAACACTGCCGGCCTCTGCGACGAAATCCGCTCGACCGACCTCAGCGCCTACCAGGCAATTCTTTCGGTCGTGCCCTACTATAATAAGCCGTCGCAGGAGGGAATCTATCAGCACTATGCCGCAGTTGCGCAGGCTTCGCCGCTGCCCATTATCCTCTATAACGTTCCGGGGCGAACCGGCGTTAACATGACCGCCGAAACTACCCTGAGGCTGGCGCGCGATTTTTCCGACAAGATCATCGCAATCAAGGAGGCCTCAGGCAACTTCACCCAAATCGACGACATCATCAAGCGCAAGCCGGCTGACTTCATGGTCATCTCCGGCGACGACGGCATAACCTTTCCGCTCATAACCCTGGGCGCCGTGGGCGTGATTTCGGTTATCGGCAACGCGTTTCCCAAGGAGTTCAGCCGCATGGTGCGCCTGGCCCTGGAGGGCGATTTCGCCAACGCGCTGCTCATTCACCATAAGTTCACCGAGCTGTTCTCGCTGCTGTTTGTCGACGGCAACCCCGCGGGCGTCAAATGCCTGCTCCATGCAATGGGCCATATCGAAAACGAACTGCGCCTGCCGCTGGTGCCGACGCGCATAACAACCTACGAAAACATTCGCCACGTCCTCGAACGGCTATGAACAAAGTCAAACCCAAAAAAGCCCTCGGCCAGCACTTTCTGACCGACCTGGGAGTTGCGCGGCGCATTGCCGACACCATCGGCGACTTCCGCAACCTGCCCGCCCTGGAGGTTGGCCCCGGCATGGGCGTGCTGACCCAGTTTCTGCTCGAAACCGACCCGAAGGTAACGGTTGTTGAAATCGACCGCGAGAGCGTTGCCTGGCTCGGAGCCCACTTCCCGGAGCTGCGCATCGTTGAGGGCGACTTTCTGCGCATGGACCTGGCCGAACTGATGGGCAACGAGCCATTCACCGTTATCGGCAACTATCCTTATAATATATCGTCGCAGATTTTCTTCCATGTGCTCGACTTCAAGGACCTGATTCCCTGCTGCGCCGGAATGTTGCAGCGCGAGGTCGCCGAGCGCCTGGCCGCCGGCCCGGGAACCAAGGCGCGCGGAATATTGAGCGTGTTGCTCCAGGCGTGGTATGACGTTGAGTATCTCTTCACGGTGTCGGAACACGTGTTCAACCCTCCGCCAAAAGTCAAGAGCGGCGTTATTCGAATGACCCGCAACTCGCGAACCGACCTGGGCTGCGACCCCGCGCGCTTCAAAGCTATCGTGAAAGCCACCTTTGGCCAGCGCCGCAAAACCATCCGCAACTCAATCCGCTCGGTCATTGCCGACTTCCCCGCCGACCATCCGCTGGGCGGACTGCGCCCGGAGCAGCTGTCGGTCGAGGATTTCATTTCTCTTGCACGCATCGGCTCAGAGGGCGGCAAGCAGTGAGTTGCGCGAAGCCCGGAAGTCGTCGTAGGTCCTGAAAACGTCGGCCAGCGCCGCCATTGAATTGCGCGTCTGAGCGTCAAAAAGCGTTGCGGAGTTGCCCGCAGCCACCCCCGGCTGACCCTGAAGGGCATCGCTGACGCCCCCGGCCTTTTCAAACAGCTTCATTTCAAGATTCACCAACTCGTAGGCGCCCGACGTTGCCGGATTCGTTACCACCTGCTGCGGCCCGGGAACGCCCGGCTGAGGGTTATAGGGAATAACGCCGTCGTAGCTCGCCCATAGCTGCCTGACCTGCTCCCAGGTCAGCTGGTCGCATATCTGGTCCTCCGGAAAGAGCAGCACGCCCTTGGCCGACGTTGACATCATGTTGTCGATCAGCGTTATCAGGCGGTTAACGTGTTTCTGCTGGTCAATCAGCCCCTCAACGAAGGGATGAATCTCGCCGTCGAGCAGCGGATAAAACTTCAGCGCAAACGGATGGCGCTCGGCCTCAACGCGCCGCAGCTCGTGGCCGTCGGGAGCCAGAAAGCGGCCAACCCAGGTCGTTGCATACTCCAGGCGCGACTCAACGCGCGCCAGCCCCTTCTTTGCCCGCTTGCGGTTCAGCGCAACGATCTGACTCTCGCGGTCGGCGGCAACGAACGTAACGCTGCGGTCCAGCGGATCATAGACCCGATAGCGCGCCGCCGCCTCGAGGGTCCACACCTCGATTACCCGGCAGCGCTCCGAACCGCCATAGAGCCGCCTGACCTCCTCGGCCCTTGCCCGCGAGCCGCCGGCAAAGCGCGCAACGGTTTCGGCCTGCGACCAGGAATGGAACATGCCGACCAGCTCAACGTCCAGCGCTCGCGGGTCGCGAAAGGCCGAACAGAAAAAATCGTCTGGACTAACGTTATCGACCCACACTCCCGCCCCGGCAGGCCGCCGCTCGTTGACCACCCGCTGCACCGCACACCCGCTGATCAGAAACTCCTCGAGCATGCGCGCGTCGAGCTCGTCGAGGCGGTTATGGCCGTCGGCGGGAGTGTCAAGCGGGTCCTGGCGCGAGCGAAAGTGGCCCACTATGGTTGCCAGCAGGCGGTGAATCATATTGTTGGTCAGCGGCTGGCGTCCGTTGAGCGACGCATATTCGCCCTCGGTCAGGCGCGAACCGTCGGGCGTGGTCATCAGGTCGCCCCACTGCTGCCCGAAGGCAAACCGCTTGAAGCGGCGGCGCGCGTCGCGCATCGGCGCCAGGCGCCCGTAGGCTCGGTTAACTTCGTTAATCATAGGTTCTATGTGTGTGCGTGTTGAAAAAAAAAATTACTGTAAACCCGAAATCAGCGCCAGCGCGCCTTCATCGAAAATATAGCTGTCGGGGCCCGGGTCGAGAGCAACGTTCAGCGCCTTCAGGGCGCCGCAAGCGCCGGCGACCACCAGGCTGTCGGGCCCCGTGGCAGCCGCCAGCGGCTCGGTGCAATAGGGATTCGCCGCCGCCCGGCAAACGCGCCTGAAATCGCTGTTGGCCGCTAACGGCGCGCCCCACCCCTCGAACTCAACGCTCAGAATCCGGCGCGACGACGCCGAAGCCGTTATCCGCGTCAGTCCCTCGGCCGAAGTCGATACCAAGGCCGTCGGCGCAACGTCGACCGCCACTATCAGCCGCGCATCGCCCTCGGAAAGCAAATTCAGATACCAGGCCCGCATCTCGGCCTCCAGCGCCGCCGTTTGGTCGGTGCCGTCGGTGCGCGCAACCGCGCAGTCGAGCCTCAAGGGCTCGGCCATGCGGAGATTGCGCCACAGAACGAGCATCTCGTCCTTTGTCAGCGACATTTTCATTGTCCGATAACTCTGACGTGGGCTTCAGGATAGCGGAGAACCAGGCAGCTGACCTCGGTCAGAACAACAGCCTCCGTGTTGCGCTGGCCCGAACGACGCAAGTCAAGAGTCGTTGCCGAGAAAGGCTCGCGAACATACTTGGTCAGGAACTCCGGGTCGATAATCAGACCGTCGGCCGCGTGGCCGCAATGGTCAAACACCTCCGAGTGGATAACATACAAGGTGCCGAACTTGGAGTGCATCTCCGTGAAATCCAAGCCCCAGCGGCTAACGACGTCGCCCGGCAACATAACGCGGTTATTACCCTCCAGCAGGCTCAGCTGCTCAATCAGCGACGTGCCGCCGATAAGAATCTTGCGCGCCGAACCGGCGTGGCCCGTAAAGGCCGTTGACATAACCTTCAGCCACTCCGCGCCGGTCAGCTCGCCGTCGGTATAGGCCACCTCCTTGCCCGCCTGCGACCAAATGCCGCCCGTCAGGAAAACCTCGCTGTTCTTGTCGGGGTCCATGATGCGCGCCTGCTGGCCAAACAGAAAGCTACGCTCCATTCCAAGTCGCATATCATAGACCGCAACCTCCTCCTGGTCGGAAAAAGTCCAGCCGACCTCCTTATTTGCCGAGCTCAAAAGAGTCGACTGCTCGATCTGCGCCTTAAAAATCTGGCAATAATTCTGGCGCTTCGTCGGCAAGGTTGCAAACTGCGAAGTCTGAACATCCAGCTCGCCCGCCGCGCGCCCCATGCGAACAATGCGCATCGTCGTTTCGATACTCTCATTATCGCCATCGGCCAGATTTACCGGCTTCACGCGCAAAACATTATCCGAAACGCCGACAACATAAAGCACCAACCCCTGGCCGTCGCTGCCGCTCAGCTCCGGCACCAGCATAGTCTCCGAAACGTCGAAAACCTTCGCATCCGCCAGAGTGATAGTCGTTACCCTATCGCCGCCCGCAATCGTTACGCGGCTCTTAACATGCGCAACATCAGGGCGAGTCGCCACCGCATAATAATCCACCGTCATGCTCTTGCACGGGCGCACCGCCGCATAACGTCCCAGCTGATCCACCGGCGTAGCCATCGGGCGCAACTTAGTGATGCGCTGGTCAACCTCATTGCGGAGCAGTTCAGGCGCCTCAGCGCCAACATTCGAAGTAGTCAAAGGAATCTGTTGCATAAAAAAACAAAAAAATTAAAATTAAAAAATTACTTACAAATCACCAATTACTAATCACTAATTCCTAATTACTAATTACTAATTGCCCAACTCCCAAATCGACCGCCGGCGGTCAGCCAGAATCCGAAACCCCGGCTCCTCAGCCACTGCAGCCGGCTGCTGCGGGCTCTCCCAAACCCCCGGCTCACCCATCTTAGCCCGGATTTGCTCCTCCAGGCCCCGGCGATAACCGCGCTCCTCGGCCTCAGCCAACTGCTGCTCCAGGCCAACATTCTTCTCATCATTTTCCATACAAAACTCAAAAATTAATCATTAAACACGCTGCAAAGTTACGCCCCCTCCCCCTCCCCCAACCGTAGAATTTCACAAAAAAACCGCGGCCCCATAGCCACCGGAGTAGCCATGAAGCCGTCGTATCAATAACCTAACGGACTCTGTTGCAACTACAACAGTAACATATCATCCATTGAAAGAGCAACAAACGAAACCTTCATCTTCGGCTGCTTCTGCCTCAACTTCTCAGCCTTCTCCGCCAACCTGTGCAAATCAATGCGCTTTTTGTTACGCTTGACCTCGCCGAACACGATTTCGCGGTCGGCCTCATTGACAGCAATCAAATCAATCTCATTGTTTCCATCCTTTTCCCAATAGTTGGTAACTACGTTATAAAGCCCTGTCTGCCGATAAAGCTGACGGAAATAACGTTCGAGAATCCACCCCGAAAAAGTATCATAGTCTGCTGCAACCTTTTCGCGCACATATCCGAGATTTCCAATCTCAACCGCGCTTCTATACTTATAAATAAATCGGAACCAAAAGTTCAGAAAATTATCCTTAATTCCGTATTTGACATTTCGACTACCCTCGGCTGCAAGATAGGGGCGATAGCGATAGAGCAAATCATACGTATTTTCGAGCCGGTCAAGGTGGCCGCCTGCCTCTATCCCGGTATACGATTTGATGTCTCCGCGGGTATTCACTCCGGAAGCGATTGCCGTCATAATCGAAAAATAATTCCCGTAATCTTTGCCAAACTCGTCTGAAAGCAACTCTTTGCCTTCCTCGATAAAATAGGAACCAAACGAAAGAACCTTATCTAAAATCAGCTCTTTGGTCACGGCTCCGGCCTCAATGAGTAACTCAACGTATTTTGCAACACCCCCCGTAATCATATAGAAAGCGAGCAAATCATCGGGCGTGAAATGAGGATTATTATCACGCATAATCTCGGTCAACGTATGCAACGGAAACTCGCGCAAACGAATCCTGGAAGTTGCTCGTCCGTAAAGAGGCTCCTTGCGGTCATCGAAAATTTTCGTCATCATTGAATATAACGACCCGCAAACAACCAGATTTATCTTCGCTCCCTCCTTTTGTGAATCCCATATATTCTGCACGTCACTGAAAAAAGTCTCATTAACATATTTGAAATTCTGGAACTCATCAAAAACAAGAGTAAAATGCGTTCTATGCGCCATTGTCATGATTGCCGAGAACAAACGCGCCATGCTGTCGAACTCGCCCAGGTCCTCTCCAAGCACATCTCTTATCGTTTCGACCAGCTCGCGACACAGCAACTGCTCGCTCTTACGGGCCACAAAGAAATACACCATACGCGATGACGCGTAGGCATGTCGAATCAGACTCGTTTTCCCGATACGACGACGCCCGGTAATTACGGTCATTTGTGCATAGCTACGCGATGTTTCTTCAATCTTACGCAGCGTTTCAGTTTCTATCTCTCTATCGTAAAATTTCATAATAATGCAACAGCGGTTACAGTAACCGTGGTTGCAAAAATAACAATTCTCCTTGAAACTACCAAATTCTTTCCCTGTCAACCTTCCCGAAACCAAGCGATAGTTGCTCAACTTTTCAGGCATTGATGCTAATTCCTAAGCTCTGATTTCTAATTGACGAATTTTTTTTGTAACTTTGCGCGCAATTAATGCGCAATTAATTTGTCAATTATTCATATATGAACATTTCTTATAACTGGCTGCACACGTTTGTTGACGGGCTTCCCGACCCGAAGGCCCTCGCTGCAGTCCTGACTTCGACCGGCCTCGAGTGCGACACGGTCGAGGAAGTAGAATCAATTCGCGGCGGCCTGCGCGGCCTCGTTGTTGGTCGCGTGCTGACCTGCGAAGCCCACCCCGACAGCGACCATCTCCATGTAACCACGGTTGACCTCGGCCTGCCCGAAGGTCCCGTCCAGATCGTTTGCGGCGCACCGAATGTTGCCGCAGGCCAGGCCGTTATCGTCGCAACCGTAGGCACCACGCTCTACGACGGCGACAAGGAGTTCAAAATCAAAAAGAGCAAAATCCGCGGCGTTGAATCGCTCGGAATGATTTGCGCCGAAGACGAAATCGGCGTCGGCACGTCGCACGACGGCATCATTGTAATCCCCGACGACAAAGCCCCCGCGCCCGGCACTCCCGCCGCAACATATTTCGGCCTCGAAAGCGACTACGTTCTCGAAGTTGACCTGACCCCCAACCGCATTGACGGCGCCAGCCACTATGGCGTTGCACGCGACTGGGCAGCCAAGGCTACCGTCGAAGGCCTCAACCCCAACCTGCATCGCCCCGAGGGTCTCGACCCCGCAGCCCTGCCCCTGAACCCCTCAAAGGCGGTTAAGGTAACGGTTGCCGACCCCGACGACTGCCCGCGCTATGCCGGCCTGACAATCCGCGGCGTAAAGGTCGCCGAAAGCCCCGAATGGCTCCGCAACTTCCTGACCGCCATTGGCCAGCGACCGATCAACAACATCGTTGACATCACCAACTATATTCTCCACTCCTTCTGCCAGCCGCTCCACTGCTTTGACCTCAGCAAGGTGGCCAACGACGAAATCATCGTTAAAACCCTGCCCGCCGGAACCAAGTTCACGACTCTCGACGGCGTTGAACGCACTCTCAACGAGCGCGACCTGATGATCTGCGACCCCGAAGGCCCCCTGTGCATGGCCGGCGTTTTCGGCGGCCTGGACTCGGGCGTTACGGACTCCACGGTTGACATCTTCCTGGAAAGCGCCTGCTTCAACCCGACCACCATCCGCAAGGCGGCGCGCCGCCACGGCCTCAACACCGACGCCTCCTTCCGCTACGAACGCGGCGTTGACCCCAACGGCTGCATGTATGCGCTGATGGTAGCCGCAAAAATGGTTACCGAGCTGGCAGGCGGCGAAATCTGCGGCCCCGCCGTCGACCTCTATCCCAACCCCGTCGTGCCCGCGGCAGTAGAGCTCTCGTTCAAGCAAATCAACGACCTCATCGGCGCCGAAATCCCCGCCGAAACGGTGCGTCGCATCCTCGCCGCGCTCGACATTGAAATCCAAAGCGAACAGAACGGAACGATGCTCCTGCGCATCCCGACCTATCGCGTCGACGTTACCCGCCCATGCGACGTTATCGAAGAAATTCTCCGAATCTACGGCTACAACAACGTCGGCTTCACCGACCACGTCAACTCAGCCCTATCATATAAAACGCCCACCGACCTGGCCAACGAGCTCACAAACAAGATGCTCGACCGCCTCTCGGCCCAGGGCTTCCGCGAAATCCTCAACAATTCGCTGACCTCAACCTCCTACTACCCCGAACAGGCCGAGGGCTCGACCTACCCGCTGGCTAACTGCGTTCGCCTGCTCAACCCCCTGAGCACCGACCTCGGCGTCATGCGCCAGACCCTTCTCTTCGGCGGTCTTGAGGTTATCAGCCATAACGTTAACCGCCGCAACGGCGACCTGATGCTCGTTGAGCTCGGCAACGTTTACTCGCTCAACCCCGCCGCTGAATCAACGGTTGAAAAGCCCCTCGCCCCCTACTCCGAAGGCTCGCGCATCGGCCTCTGGCTGACCGGCAACGTCGGCGCCGCCTCCTGGATGGCTCCCGCCGTGGAATCGAGCGTTTACCACCTGCGCGCCTACGTTGGCGGCATGCTCGCCGCCATCGGCCTGGACGACCGCAAGCTCCAGTTCGTCGTTGCCGCCGACTGCCCCGACCTCTTCGCCGCGCAGCTCAACATCCAAACCCGCTCCGGCAAAAACCTCGGCCACATGGGAGTCCTCGCCGCCGACCTGCTGAAGAAGTTCGACATCGACCGCCCCGTCTACTTCGCCGAACTGGACCGCGACGCCATCATGAAGCTCATTGAAAACCACAACGTAACCTTCGCCCCGCTGCCCAAATCGCAGTCCGTGCGCCGCGACCTTGCCCTGCTGCTCGACTCAGCCGTTACCTTCGCCCGCGTCGAAGAAACCGTTGCCCGCTCCGAGCGCAAACTCCTCCAAGGCGTTGAACTCTTCGACGTCTACGAAGGCAAAAACCTCCCCGAGGGCAAAAAGAGCTATGCCATCGCAATCACCCTCCAGGACCCCGAGCGAACCCTCCAAGACAAACAAATCGACGCCGTTATGACCAAAATCATCAACAACCTGCGTCAGCAGCTCGGCGCCGAACTCCGATAATTCCAAAAAACTTCATAAAACTCATAATTCCACAAACTCATGGGAAGAGCATTTGAATACCGCAAAGCCCGCAAGCTCAAACGCTGGGGCAACATGTCCAGAACCTTTACCCGCATCGGCAAAGAAATCACCATCGCCGCCAAAGCTGGCGGTCCCGACCCCGACACCAACCCGCGCCTGCGCGCCCTGATGGCCAACGCAAAGGCCGCCAACATGCCCAAGGACACGGTTGAACGCGCAATCAAAAAAGCAACCGATAAAGACGCCGGCGACTTCAAGGAAATCGTCTATGAAGGCTACGGCCCCTTCGGCATCGCAATCGTTGTTGAAACCGCAACGAACAACAACACCCGAACCGTTGCCAACGTACGCTCCTACTTCACCAAACACGGCGGCTCCCTCGGAACCTCCGGCTCCCTCTCCTTCCTGTTCGACCACAAGTGCGTGTTCAAAATCAAAGCCCCCGAAGGCGTTGAACTCGAAGACCTCGAACTCGAACTCATCGACTGCGGCGTTGACGAACTCGAAGCCGGCGACGAAGGCGAAATCATTCTCTACGGCGCCTTCGAAAGCAACTCAAACATTCAGCACTACCTCGAAGAAAACGGCTACGAAATCATCTCGTCCGAATTCGAACGCATCCCCAACGACCTCAAGGACGTTACCCCCGAACAGCGCGCCACCCTCGAAAAACTTCTCGACAAGTTCGAGGAAGACGAAGACGTTCAAAACGTTTTCCACAACATGCGCGACGAAGACTCCGACGAAGAATAATCCAAAAGATTATCCCTCTGTAAAATTAACGCAAATTAACTCTTCACGGGTTGATTTGCGTTATTTTTTGCTATTTTAACTATTCCGCCATTTCATTCGCAAACTTTAACATATGGCCTGCGAAAAATTCCGACCTTTGGAACAATTTTTTCGCGGAATTATACCTAACTTTGCATTCCAAAATCGAAAATAAACTAAATTCATCACTCAATCAACTATGAGCAACTCTTCCGTTAAACCCGCCGAAGGCAAACTCGGCGTCCTCGTGGTTGGCCTCGGCGCCGTGACCACCACTTTCATGACCGGCGTTCTCATGGCCCGCAAAGGCCTCGCAAAGCCCGTCGGCTCCATGACCCAATATGACCGCATCCGCGTCGGCAAAGGCAACGACAAGAAATACCTGATGTATAAGGACATCGTTTCGATGGCTTCGCTCGATGACATCGTATTCGGCGCTTGGGACGTTTATCCCGCCAACGCCTACGAATCAGCCATCAACGCCGAAGTTCTCAAAGAAAAAGACATCAACCCCGTTAAAGACGAACTCGAAGCCATCAAACCCATGACGGCCGCGTTCGACAAAAACTACGCAAAGCGCCTCGACGGCAACAACGTTAAAACCGTCAAGAACCGCTGGGACATGGTTGAACAGCTCCGCGAAGACATCCGCAACTTCAAGAAAACAACCGGCGTTGACCGCTGCGTAGTTCTCTGGGCCGCTTCCACCGAAGTATACGTTCCCGTTAACGAAAACGTTCACGACACCCTCGAACACCTCGAAGCTGCCATGAAGGCCGACGACGTTGAAAACATCGCTCCCTCCATGTGCTACGCCTACGCCGCTCTCGCCGAAGGCTGCCCCTTCATCATGGGCGCTCCCAACACGACCGTCGACATCCCCGCAATGTGGGAACTCTCCGAAAAAACCGGCATGCCCATCGCCGGCAAGGACTTCAAAACCGGCCAGACCCTCGTTAAATCCGGCTTCGCCCCCATCATCGGCACCCGCATGCTCGGCCTCTCCGGCTGGTTCTCGACCAACATCCTCGGCAACCGCGACGGCCTCGTGCTCGACGAACCCGCAAACTTCCGCACCAAAGAAGTTTCCAAGCTCTCGACCCTGGAATCCATCCTCGTGCCCGAAGCTCAGCCCGACCTCTACAGCAACTACTACCACAAAGTGCGCATCAACTACTACCCCCCGCGCAACGACAACAAAGAAGGCTGGGACAACATCGA